>NZ_JBNAJN010000011.1:0-1147 GCF_052047695.1 Candidatus Pelagibacter sp. HIMB1623 | reverse complement strand
GAATGTTGTGTTACTATTAGTTGTAGTTAGTACAACATCTGCACTTAACGTTACTGCACCTGTATAGGTTTGAGTACCTGATGTTGTTACGTTTGCTCCAAGGTTAGATGTTGTTGATACGGATAGATCAACAATACTTGTTGCAGCACCATCTAAATCTAAAGCACCGGTAATAATTAGATCATGAGATCCTGTACCAGTTAGAGTGTTTCCAAAATTAATTGTTGACCCTTGTAAAGTTCGATCTCCTCCTGATAACGTTGTAGCTCCAGTATAGGTTTGAGTTCCAGTTGTTGTTACATTGGCTGCAAGGTTAGATGTTGTGGATACAGATAATGAACTTGCGCTTGTAATCGCTGCATCAAGATCAAGAGCACCCGTAATAATGATTGCGCCAAGACCATATGTGCCACCCACTTCTCCATCAAATTCTGTTTCAGTAAACGATGTCGATAAGGCATCAGTATCTGTTGTACCTGTAGTATTGGAACTATCTACGGTTCCTGCAAAAGTTAACTGTGATCCACCAGTTAAAGTAATGTCTGCAGAAATTATTGCATTACCAGTATACGTTTGATCACCTGTTGTTTTAACATTGGCACCAAGGTTAGAAGTTCCTGAAACTGCAAGTGAGGTTGCTCCTGCAGTATTATCGGATTGGATGATATTGGCATCAAGATCTAAATTACCGGTAATAAGGATAGCACCAACTGGTGTAGTATCCCCAACAGTACTACTAAAGAGTACGGTTGCAAGTGAACTTAAATTATCACTACCATTAGTATCGACAGTTAAATCTTGTGCTCCGTTAACTGTACCCGTAAAGGTTACAGTGTCTCCTGAAGTTGTTAAGGTTCTAGCAGCACCCGATAACGTTACATTATTATTATATTCTTGAGTACCGGTTGTCGTGATATTCGCACCAAGATTAGAAGTTCCTGATACATATAAATCATTAATATCTGTTATCGCGCCATCAAGATCAAGAGCACCGGTAATGGTTAAATCATCAGTTGCTGCTGTTGTTCCTGTTACCGTACTTACAAAGTTAACAGTTGACCCTTGTAACGTTCTACTACCATCAGTGGTTACTGCACCTGTATAGTTTGTGTACCACTCGTTGTTACATTGGCACCAAGGTTAGATG
>NZ_JBNAJN010000010.1:0-1524 GCF_052047695.1 Candidatus Pelagibacter sp. HIMB1623 | reverse complement strand
TGTTCCAAGACCAACTGCATCAGAGATGGCAATGATACCTGCTGATATTGTTGTTGCTCCTGTATAAGTATTGGTACCTGATAGTGTTAGAGTACCTGAATCTGTTTTATCTAAATCTCCAGAACTAGCAATGATACCAGCATAAGCTAATGTAGTTCCGCTATCTACATCTATAGTACCATTGCCAGTTAAAGTAATTCCTCTATTAGTATTTAATGTAAATGATGCAGTGGTTTCTAGTGTTCCACCATCAAAAATAATATTATCTGCATCAGCTGAACCTGGAGCAGTACCTAAGTTGCTATCTGCAGAAATTGAAAGTGTACCAGAATTAATTGTGGTATTATTTGTGTAAGTATTTGAACCACTTAACGTTAATTTACCAGAACCTCCTTTAACTAATGAAGCTGCTGAAGTTTGACCATCTATAATTATGTCACTTATTGTTGTTGCTGATGCATTATTAATCGTAACTGCACCATTTGAATAAATATTACCATTAGTAGTAACTTGGTCCGCAGTAATTGTTAAACTACTTAATGCTAATGATGAACCATTTGAAAGTGTTTCAACAGACATACCAGAAATAATTGGATTTTTATCAGCTCCACTCCAACCATCTCCATCTAAAATCAAAATAGCACTAGTTCCTTCTGCTTTAAATTGATGATTTACATATGAAGCTACCTCTGGATTAGCAGTACTGGATGAATTTGGATTTGTGTCATAATCATTGAAAATTTCTACTTTACTGTTAGATCCGTTTTTAAAGTCAATATCAAAACCTCTATCTGAATTACTGTCTTCTGAAAACAATAACTGCATTTTATAAACAGTTCCTGAAGTTAAATTATTTAATTTGATAACTAAATCATCTGCTTCAGGGCTAGCACTAGATACATCAGTTGATGTACTTGTTTCATATGAGCCATTGTTATCACTATCAGCTATCCAAGTAATTGACTCTAATAAAGTATCAAGATTATTTGAATTATCATCGTTACCTAGATCTGAAGCGCTCCATGTTCCTCCAGCATTTATAGCATTAGGACTCCAAATAATAACATCAGCGGGATCATCACCAATAGTTTTTGGATTACTATCTGCTGAGTTATCATTATTTAAATCATTTAAACCAGATGCAAAATTTATATCTCCAACACTTAATGCAGCACCATTAAAGTTTACTGAATGAGAAAACGTACCTTCAATATCAATTATACTAGTCCAGTTTGCTGAAGTTAGAATAGATTGAGAACTTGTTGTACCTGCTTCATCTTCTACTAAATTTCCACCAACAGAATTTCCAAAACTAACATCTCCAGAACCTATACTTATTTCTAAACTATAAGATGCACTTGTTGAAAGAATTCTATCAGAAAAAGTAATATTGCTATTTGTTGTTGTTAATACTGTATTAGCGCTTAAATCAACCTCACCTGTATAGGTTTGTGTACCTGATGTGTAACATTGGCTCCAAGATCTGATGTACCTGATACTTCAAGTGAAGTTGCACTCGTAACT
>NZ_JBNAJN010000009.1:0-1373 GCF_052047695.1 Candidatus Pelagibacter sp. HIMB1623 | reverse complement strand
ACAGTTATCAGTGCTGATATCACAACTAGTAGTACTCAAACTTATAATGATGCTGTATCCTTAAGTGCCGATGTCACATTAACTACAACCGATAGTAATTTAACTTTTAACGGTACAGTTAATTCTACTGATGCAACCAATAGAGCATTAACCATTAATCTTGATGGCAATGGTGGAGGTACAAGTGCCGATGCAATTTTTGGTAATGCAACAGCAGATACTATTGGAGTAACTTATGATCTTGGTGCTATCCAAATTACTGGTGACTTAGATTTGAATGCTGCAATTGGTAATGGTGCAACCGCAGGAGCTACATCTTTATCAGTTTCTGGTACAACAAATATTGGTGCTAATATAACAACCACCACTACCCAAACATTTACTGGTGCTGTTACATTAAGTGTAGATACCACTTTAAGAGGAACAACAATTTATACGCAGTCTACAGTATCTGGTTCTGGTGGTGGTACTAGCGTATCTACAACTGGAACAACTGGTTGGATAGATCAAAGTGGTAACTCCTTTAGTAATACAAACTATCGAGGAAATGGAATTACAGAAACTTATAATAATGGTTCATATGGAACAGATGATGAGGGTGATGAAACAATACTTTGTTGTTTTAATAATAATGCCACAAGTCAAAAGGCACATTATACTGATGTAACAGGTCTAAATAACACATCAGCAACTGTTACATTTAATTTTTATAAATTAGACAGTTGGGATAGTGAAACATTTTATATTTATAATGGATCAACTTTAATCGCTAGTAGAACTTTTGCTTACAACAATGCTACAAGCAATTATTCAAATAGTTCACATTCAAACAATGGTTATACAACTACATTTACTAACAGAGAAGGTCAATCATCAACAAATTATAACTTTTTAAGTTATCAAGATACTCATTCTGGTGACTCTAGCTTTTTAGTTACAATAGTTACTCCAGCTATAAGTACTTTTGATTTAAGATTAGCAGATAATTTAAATGATGGCAGAGTGTATGATGAAAGTTTTGGTGTAGCAAACTTCACATTAACTAGTTCACAAAATTCATCTTTAACAGTAACTGGAAATTTAGAAGCAAGTGGAGCAATTAGCGATATAACTACACTGTCAGTATCTGGAACATCTTCATTAAATGGTGATGTTACCAGTAGTAGTACGCAAGGTTATACAGGAAATGTAACTGTTGCAAATGACATTACTTTAACTACTACTAATTCACAGATTACTTTTACAGGTACAGTAAATTCAGAAGCTACAGAGGCAAATGATTTAACTATTAGCGTTGGAACCTCAGAGGTTGAATTTGATAGTGCAGTAGGAGGTGGAACAAATGGAGCACTGGGTACAATTGGTATCACAGG
>NZ_JBNAJN010000008.1:0-2012 GCF_052047695.1 Candidatus Pelagibacter sp. HIMB1623 | reverse complement strand
TGCGAAAGTTATCTTTGCTGCAAATAACTCAGTAGATATTACTGGTACCATAGATGGGGCTTCAAGCGATGAGGAACTATTCAAGTAACTGGTGCTACTAAAACATTCAAGAGTGCTATTGGTTCAACAAGTGTTGGTACTTTAGATATTGATGCAACACCAGTATTTGAAAGTACGGTAGGGGCAACCACTATTGATATTGCAGGAAGTGTTACCGCAACGTTCAATGATGCAATTACTGCAACTACGATTGCCTTAAATGGTTCTAGTAACTTAACTATTTCTTATACAGGAGCAATTACTGTTGCAGGTAATATTACTGACACGAGTACAAGTAATGAAATTAACGTGTTATTTGCAACTGCAGATACTGCGCCATCACTGGTTACTTTCTCAGGTGCAGCGGTAGCAGCAGACACTATTAACATTGGTTCAACGACAAAAGCTGGTAAAGCAACTTTCACTGGTTCAACAGGAGTAACTGCAACTACTTTAACTATTGCAGGAGGAGACCATGCAAATGAAGATAGTACTGCAACCTTTAACGATGATTTAACTGCAACAATTGTTTTAGATGACAACACTGGAGATGCAAAAATTATCTTTGCAACAGCTAATAATGCAACAATCACTGGTACGATCAACGGAAGTACAACAACTGAGGGAACATTACAAATCACAGGTGCTACGAAAACCTTTGCCAGTGCAATTGGTGGAACTCAATTATTAACTTTAATTGATATCGACGGCACTAGTATCTTTAATGCAGCAGTAAGTGCAACTGATATTGATAACGATGGTACCGCAACCTTTAAGTTAAATGTTACAGCAGCAACGGCCAATGATGGTACATTAACGTTAACACCAAATGGTAACAATAATATTACTCATACCGGTGCAATTACTGGATCAGGTACATTAAATGCCATAGAGGCCGATGACGGTGCAGTGAACTCAGTTACTTTTAGTACCGATGTAACAGCTGGAACATTTAATGTTGGATCTACAACCAAATCAGGTGTGGTAATCTTAAATGGTGATACCACTGTTACTAATTTAAATATCTATGGTGGAGATGCAAATGCTGAAGATAGTACCGTAACTGTTAATGGAGATTTAGACACTACTACAACTACTTTAGATGATGGAACCAACAGTGCAGTAACTAAAATTATTTTTGCAGACAGTGATACTGTAACTATTTCAGGAGCAATCATTGCAGCAACTGCAAATGATGGAACTATTCAAGTAACTGGGGCTAATAAAACATTTAGTGGAACAATTGGTGGCACTAGAATAGGTACGTTAGATATTGATGAAACGTCAACGTATACCGGTGCAGTAACGGTTAATAATTTAGATATTGCAGCAAGTAAAACTGCAACCTTTAAAAATGATGTTACGTTAAATACGTCAGCAACAATTAACTCTAGTGCAACATTCTTAGTAGCCTCTGCAGGAACACCAGCAGCAATTACTGTTGCAGGATCTGTACTTGGTGCAAGCGATGGGGTTGGAACGGTACAAATTACTAATACTGGTGGTACGACCTTTAGTGGTACGGTAGGAAACACTGCTAATACTTTAGCGTTAATTAATATTGATCAAGACACAACATTTAGTGGAAGTGTTGAGGCAACAGATATTAACAATGCTGCAAGTACCACTGCAACGTTTAGCGACAATGTCACTGCAACAATCACTAACTCAGGTACTTTATTATTTGATGCAACCGATGCAAAATCAGTAACGGGTGCTATTAGCGAAGCCGCAGATGGTGATACGACAGAAATTAAAGTGATTAATAGTGCGAATTCAGAAGCGCCATCACTAGTAACCTTTACAGGTACAGTTGCCGCAGACACTTTAACTATTGGTACAACGACTTATGGTGGTGCTGCGTTATTTGAAGAAGCAGTCACTACTCCAACAATCAATGTTGTTGGAGGAGATCATGCAGATGAAGATAGCACTGTTACCTTTAATAAAGCAGTAACGGCTAGTTCAGGTAT
>NZ_JBNAJN010000007.1:0-4921 GCF_052047695.1 Candidatus Pelagibacter sp. HIMB1623 | reverse complement strand
TAATGTAAATTTAACAGGTTCAACTATTACCACAAATAGTACTGTTGCAGGGGGCACAAACAATTTAACAGTAACAGGTAATGCTGTTTTTGGTAATGGTACAACAGATACTGTAACCGGTGTTGCCGTATTAGATATTACTGGTAACACTACTATTCACACTGATACTATTACTACTTCTTCAACACAAACGTATGGAGATGCAACATCAGACACCATTACGATTGGTGCTGCAACAACATTAACAACAACAGATAGTCAAATTACATTTAGTGGTACGGTAGATTCGGAAACTTCTGAAACGAATAATCTAACATTAGATGCCGGAACTTTAGAAGTACAATTTGATGCTGAAACAGGTGGAACAGTTGGTCTTGGTGCAATTGGTATTACTGGTGCTCTTGATTTAGATGCAGATATCACAAGCGCAAGTTCATTATCTGTATCACTTGTAAGTAACCTTGGTGCAGATGTAACAACGAGTGGAACACAAACCTATACGGGTGCAGTTACATTAAGTGCGGATAATACACTAACCACTACATCTGATGGGTCTGTATCATTTGGTTCTACAACTAATGGGGCACAAACATTATCAATTACAACAGATGGTACAGGAGATGTTACATTTAGTGATGATGTTGGTGGATCTACTGGATTAAATGGATTAACGATTTCAACGAATGACTTTAATGCCGTTGATTTAAAAGTAGGCGGTACCATTAGTATTACCAATACTGGTACGTCTTCAGAGATAACAGGAGTTATTGCCAATGATGGAGATGCTGCAGTATTTACTAAAGCAGGTGCTGGTACCTTAACGTTATCTGGCACTAATACTCACACTGGAATTACAACAATTTCTGCTGGTATTTTATCTATAAGTGCTGATGCAGGATTAGGAAGTATTTCAAGTTTAGATGCAGATCGTCTAACATTTAATGGAGGTACATTATTAATCACAGAGACGATTACTTTAAATACAAATAGAGGAATTACATTAACAGGTAATGGAACAATAAATGTAGCTAATACTAAAACTGTTACTTACGGTGGTGTAATGACTGGCGCAGGTCAATTTACTAAAGATGGCAATGGTATTTTAATTCTAAGTGGAACAAATACTTACACAGGTGCTACAAACATTGATGATGGTGAATTAAATGTAACAGGCGCATTAGATGCAACAGCAATTACTGTTGCAAGTGGTGCAACCTATGACAGTGATACTACTGATACCATAGGATCAATTGCTGGAGCAGGTAATATTGAAATTGCAACTGGAACTACATTAACTGTAGGTGGAGATAATACTGACACAACTTTCTCTGGAGTAATTTCGCAAGATGGTAATTTAACTAAAGAAGGATCTGGAACCTTAACTTTAACAGGAACTAATACTAATACTGGAGACCTAACAGTTGATGCGGGTGGTTTAGTGTTAGATCAAGCAGGTACTGATACGGGTACAGTATTACATAATAGTTCTAATTTAATATTAAACGCAGGATCAGTTACTGTCTCTGATACTTCAGAAACTGTAGATTTGTTCACTTATAATGGCGGATCAGTTACTGGTCAGATTATTTCTATTTCTGGATATACTTATTATGTTGCAGATGGATTAACTACAACAATTGCTTCAATATTGTATGGAGATGTTCCATTAGTAAAAAGTGGTCCAGGCTCATTGGTGTTAACAGCAACTAATACTTACACTGGTAATACAACTATTAATGCTGGAACTTTAAAAATAGATGGCACTGGTTCTTTAGAAAGTGGCAATTACGATGCATTAATTATTAATAATGGTACTTTTATTTATTCATCTACTGCAGATCAAACTCTTGCTGGAGTGATTAGTGGCACAGGTGCATTAACCAAAGAAGAAAATTCAACATTAACTTTAACAGCAACTAATACTTACACAGGTCTAACAACTGTATCAGCTGGTACATTGACATTAGATCAAGCAAGCTCAACAACTGGTACTGTTATTAAAGACACTAATGCTGTAACTGTTAATGGAGGAACTTTAAATCTTGCTGATAACACAGAAACTATTGGTGCATTAACTTTAACTTCAGGATCAATTACAGGTAATTCTAAAACATTAACAGGTTCAGGGTATACAATAAATCCTGGTGACGGTGTATCTGTATCAATAGCCCCAATACTTGCTGGATCAGGTAACCTAACAAAATCTGAAGCAGGAACTTTAACCTTGTCAGGTGCTAATACTTACACAGGAACCACAACTATTTCTGCTGGAACATTAACAGTATCAGGAACACTATCAGATAGTACAGATGTATCAAACTCTGGAACTTATGATGTTGACACAACAGATACTATAAACTCATTATCAGGATCAGGTGCAGTTCAAATTGATACTGGTGTTACATTAACAACAGGTGATGATGGAAATGATGAGATCTCTGGTGTTATCTCTGGAGCTGGTAACTTAACTAAAGTTGGATCTGGAACATTAACTTTATCTGGTACGAATACTTTTACAGGGGCAACTACAGTTAATAATGGTACACTAAAAGTAACCGCAGATGATGCTCTTGGTACTACAGACGGATCTACTACTGTTGCAAGTGGTGCTACATTAGATTTTGCTGGAGTTACTTATGGAACCACAGAATCAGTAACAGTTAATGGGGGTACAATCTCCACTTCAACAGGAACTAGTTCATTTGCAGGAGCAATTACACTTGGGGCCCACTCAACGTTTGATGTTGATGGTACACAGTTAACGGTATCAGGAAATGTAACGGATGGTGGAAATACTTATAATATTGATAAAACTGGAACAGGTATCTTAGTTTTATCCAATACAACAAACTCTTATACTGGAACAACAGATATCAGTGCAGGTACACTTACAGTAACTGGAAGACTTAATAGTGGAACTTACAATTCAAACATAACTAATGAAGGAGCATTTATATATAACTCAACATCTGATCAAACATTAGGTGGAGTTATTAGTTTAACTGGTACGTTAGAAAAAGCTAATTCTAGTACCTTAACTTTATCGGGTGCAAATACTTACACAGGAACCACAACTGTTACAGCTGGTACTTTAGATGTTGATGGTACGTTAGCACAAACAGCAGTTACTGTTGCAAGTGGTGCAACATATGATGTCGATGCAACAGATACTGTTTTATCAATTGAAGGTGCAGGTACCATTGATTTAACGGATGCAGCCTTAACAGCGGGTGATGGAAATGACCAAACATTCTCAGGTGTCTTTAATGGTGCTAATACTTTTACTAAAGTTGGTGATGGAGTTTTAACATTATCAGGAAATAATTCATCTGCAAGTTACACTGGTAAATTAGTGATTGATGCTGGTACAATTTCTGTTGCAGCAGATACTAATTTAGGAGCTGCACCTGGTTCTGCAGTTGCAGATCAATTAACATTAAGTGGTGGTACCTTACAAACTACAGCTACTTTTACTTTAAATACTAATAGAGGAATTACTTTAAGTACTGATGGTGGAGGTATCAATACTAATACCAGCACTACCTTAACCTATGGTGGTGTGATTGATGGTACAACTGCCTTTACGAAATCAGGAGATGGTATTTTATTATTATCTGGCGCAAACACTTATACTGGAGATACTGTAATTAGTGCTGGTACGTTACAATTAGGTGCGGCAGCAGTTATTGCTAATGCATCAGCAGTTACTGTTAATGGCACTTTTGATTTAAACGATTACAATGAGACTATTTCTGATTTATCTGGTAGTGGAACTGTTGATTTAGGATCTGCTACTCTAACAACTATACAGTATAACAGTACCACATACTCTGGCGGCATAACTGGAACAGGATCTTTGAAGAAATATGGAGGTGGAGTATTAATATTATCTGGCTCAACAGATTTTACTGGTGGAATTACAATTCAAGTTGGAACACTTCAGTTAGGTGCTAACAATGTTATTGGTGATACCAACCCAATTACTTTTGCTGATACAGATATCTTTATCCATAAAGCTACTTTAGATTTAAATGATTATTCAGATACAGTTGGAACAGTAACTGCAAATTATACAGATGCTAAAATATTGTTAGGAAGTGGTGGCTTAACAATTAACCAAGCTAATGGCGCAGATACTAGCTTTAAAGGTATAATTAGTGAAACAGGTACATTTACAAAAGCAGGAGCTGGAGCTTTAACATTAACTAATTCAAATACTTATACAGGATTAACAACCATCACAGCTGGTACATTAACATTAGATCAAGCAGGAACTACGACAACTGGTCAAGTTATCAAAGATACAAATGCAGTAACAGTTAATGGAGGAACATTAACTCTTGCTGATGACACAGAAACAGTAGGAGCGCTTACATTAACAGATGGATTATTAACAGGTACTGGTAATACTATTGTTGGTACAAGCTATACATTAAATACAGGAGATGGAGAATCTTTTACAGCATCTGCGATTTTAGGTGGTTCAGCAAACTTAACAAAATCTGAAGCAGGAACTACAATTTTAAGTGGAGCTAATACTTATACTGGAACAACAACAGTATCTGGTGGAACATTAACTGTCAGTGGTTCGCTTACATCGGTCTCTATTAACAACTCTGCAACACTAACAGTTAGTGGTGCATTAAATGATTTAACACAAATTACAAATACTGGACAATACAATGTACAAGAAACTGATACAATTAGAACAGTTTCAGGTTCCGGTAATATTGCAATATCAGCTACAAAAACTTTAACAACAGGTGATAGTGGAGACGACACAATTTCAGGAGTTATTTCTGGTGATGGTAGTTTAACTAAAGCAGGTGCTGGTACTTTAACATTATCTGCAAACAACACTTACACAGGTGCAACTACAATTTCAGCTGGTTCAGTTAAAGTTACAGGAACTTTATCTGAT
>NZ_JBNAJN010000006.1:0-13463 GCF_052047695.1 Candidatus Pelagibacter sp. HIMB1623 | reverse complement strand
AATAAAGGTATATGAAATTCATAAAAGTCTCTTATAATAATTTTATTATCTAGTTGTAATGCTCCAATTAATAAAGAGAACAAAATTAATAAAAAATAAAATGTATATAAAATAATTATTGCCTTAAAGTAGGTATTTTTTTTTATTTCAATTGAAATCTCATTAATTCTAAAAAATAAAATTGGAAATAAAAATAGTATGAGTAGCCCATTAATTAAAATATTGCCAATTGCTCCAACTTGATTTGGGAAAACAGGGACACAAAAAGTATAAATAATTATTAAATATGTAAATAAGTTTTTTTTTGTCATCAACTTTAAATATTTTAATTTAATAATTTTTAAATAAAAATAAATTCATCCACAATATGTTCAAATATATGGACAAAATAAATTTAAAAATTTTACCTGAATTTATTAATTATTTTTAAGTGATTATTTATAAATTTTTCTTTACTAAATATTAATTCTGCTTTTTTTCTACTATTAACAGACAATAAATATTTTCTCTTATCTTCTAATTGAGAAAAAGAAATTATTTTATCTGCAATATCTGAAGGGTCATTTGGGTTAAATAAATAACCATTTGAATGATCTACAAAAAAACTATTATCACACACCTCACTAGCTAAAACAGGTAGCCCACAAGCTATAGCTTCACATACTACATTTGGGAAACCTTCGTACAACGAAGGCAAGATAAACACAGAAGATCTTTGATATTTGTCTAAAATATCATGAGTTTCTGGATTTAATATAAATACATCATCTAAATTATATTGATTTATTAATGATCTAATTCTATTTAAATATTTGTTTGATTGATTATTCGAAAAATTATCACCAAACCATTCTATATTAAAATTAATATTTGGTGCTTTTTCTTTTACTATTTTAAATGCTTCAATCAAATTTATAACATTTTTTTGTTCAGAATATTTTCCAACACCAATAAAATTTATTTTTTTGACATTCTTTTCTAAAAAAATTTTTTTTGGTTTAAAGTAATCTAAATCTGTAAAATTATGTATTAAAGAAACTTTTTTTAACCAAGGAGAGTATTTTTTTATTGAATTGAGACCTGTATTGGAATTTACAATTACATGATCAGCAAATATATGCATGAATCTCATTAAGAAATTATTAAAATAATTATCATTTAAATAATTGTTTCTTTCAGATACGATTAATTTCCATTTTTTTCCAAAAATACTAGCCATTTCAGAAATAACGGATGGTGTTCTTAGATAAGTGATAACAACATCGTATTTTGAAGATCTTAAAAAATTAATTATTTTTATTATTCTTTTAAATTTATTCTTATTTTGTATATTGACATAATGAATTTTGTTTTTTTTTAGCTCATCCAAAAAAAAATCTCCAGGATGATAAGTAAGAATAGTAACTTGGTTATTTTGTGTTTTTAAAAAAGATGCTAAGTAACAAATTTGCCTCTGAGCTCCTCCAGCATTTAAATTATCTATAAAACATAAAATATTCATTTTTTTTCTAAAAATATGCTTAAACAATACAGTTTATAAATACTTCTTAAATTAGAGCTCGAAAAATCTTTTTTTTGTAAATAAATGTTCAATTTATTTTTATCAAAAAAATTATAATCATTTAATTTTAAAATTTGATCAATTACTTCTTGAGAATAATTATCATTTGTCAAAAATAATTGATCAAGAGGGACTCCAAATCCTTTTTTTTTACTTTTTGAAATTTCTTCTGGGAGCCAATCTTTTGCAATTTCTCTTAATATATATTTTGTTTTGTTATTTTGAATTTTATATTCTTTTGGAACTGATAACCCAAGTTCAACTAATCTATAATCTAAAAAAGGGGATCTTAATTCTATAGAGTTTTTCATGCTCATCATGTCAGTTTTTTTTAAAACATTACTTGGTAAATAACAGTTTAGATCTGTAATTTGAGAAACTGTTAAGTTGTCATATTTCTTGTTATATTTTAAAAATTGTTCAGCCTCATTAAAATTAAATTTATTATCTATTTTAAATTTATTTTCAAAAAGTTTACTTAAATAGTCATCAAAAGGATATATATGAGTCCACATAACTCTGGAAATCTTATTTAATTTTAATCTATTTGAAATGATTTTAATCTTTTGATTTGGGATCCTCGATAAAACCTTGCCAAGATTATTGAGTAAAATATCTGGTAATTTATTAAAAAAATTATATTTTGCTAATTTTAAATATTCCCTGTATCCACAAAAACTCTCATCGCCTCCATCACCTGTCAGCACTACAGTGGTTGAATTTTGAAAAACTTTTCTACATATTAAATCTGTAACGATTAAAGAAGGGTCAGCAAATGGTTGATCAAAATGCTGAATGGATGATTTAATATCACTAAGAGTTATTTGATCAATATCATGAATTTTTAATTTTAAACCTAAATGATTTGCTGTTTTTTTTGCTAAATAACTCTCATCTCTATCAGAATCTTTGAAACTGATGGTGTGTGCATTTAGATCTTTAAATCCTATTTTTGATACAGCAGCAGCAACCAGTCCTGAGTCAATGCCTCCACTTAATAATAACCCTACTGGAACATCAGAATTTAGTCTTATTTTTGTAGCATCTAGCAATTCTTTCTTAATTAGTTCCTTCCAATCAGTTAAATTATAATCATTATTCAGTTTCTTTGGTCTTGGAAACCAATACTTTTTAAATACTAATGTTTTTTTATCAAAGTCCCATACAGCATATTCGCCAGGATTAATTGATTTTATCTCTCTAAATATTGATAGCCAGGGTGGTACAAATCCTAAGGACAAATAAGCTGAAATAGCTTTTTTTGAAATACTAGTGTCTTTAATTAAATATTTTATTGATTTAATTTCGGATGAAAAAATTATTCTATTATTATCTTGAAAATAATAAAGCGGTTTAACACCAAGTCTATCTCTGACAAAGTAAATTTTTTTTTTAAAACGATCTACTATTGCAAAGGAAAACATTCCGTTGCAATTCTTTACCAATTTATCAATATCTCTCTCTAAAAAAATATAATAGTTTAATAATACTTCTGTGTCGCTGTTACCATTAAACTTTACACCTGATTTTATTAAAATATCCTTTATCCTAATGTAATTATAAATCTCACCATTAAAAATAATAGTAGTAGATTTATCATTACTTGACATAGGCTGTCTTCCATTTTTGCTTAGGTCTAATATTTTTAATCTTTTAAATCCTAACTTTAAATTTACATCAGTAAAAATTGTGCTTTCATCTGGACCTCTGTGATTTATTTGATTTAATGCATTTATAAAAAGATTTTCAGGAGTATTACTTTTTCCAGCTAAACCCAAAAAACCACACATTAATTTTTAATCTTTACCTATTTTTATAAAATTTATGATTATAGATAATAATAAAGAAATTAAAGAATGAAGTGTTAAAAAATAAATACCAAAAGGAATTTCATCAATTATTGCAAAAAAAGAGATTAAAAATAAAAATGTATTATGTTGATATGTTAAATGTTTCCTAAAAAAATAAATGAATTTAAAAAAAAAATTTAATTTAGAATTTTTACCCTCTATAATTTTTGTAAATTTAGAACCCGAGCCTCTAGAAAATTCAAAATAATTTTTTGTATTATTAAGTATCATTATTAATTGATTAAAAAAAACTGAACCCATTAAAACGATTCCCCAAATTAGGATATTTGGGTCACCATTACTTAAATAAACCCCAAGAGGGGCTATAAAAATAATTAACAAATCAACCAATTTGTCAAAAAAAATATCAAGCCACATACCAAATTTTGATTGAAGATTTTTAATTCTAGCTATATTTCCATCTACCAAATCTAATATAGAAAATAATTGAATTAATATTGCTGCAGAAAATAGTGTTAAATAATTATCAAAAATTAGAAGAAAAGATCCAATCATACCAAAAAATCCAGATAAAATTGTCACCTGATTTGGTGTAAAATTTAAAAAAAAAGGAGTTATTTTATTAGCTGCTCTTGAATAGATATCTTCAAAAAAATTATCTCTTTGGGGAACTTGATGTCCTTCTTTCATAATATTTTTATTTATAATAGTCCAAATACCAACTAACAAATTTTTTCACACCTAATTTAATTTCAGTTGTAGCTTTAAAATCTAATTCATGCATAAATTTTTTCATGTCAGCACAAGTATTCAGAACATCACCAGGTTGTAATGGTAAAAAGTTGATTTTAGCTTTTTTATTTAGTGCGTTTTCTAAAGCATTAATATAATCAAGAAGCTTAATTTCCTTATTATTTCCTATATTATAAATTTTCCATGGAGCTTTACTGCTTGAGAGATCTGGACTATCACTATTCCATTTTTCATTTGAGATAGCTATTGCATCAATGGTCTTAATTATACCCTCAACTATATCATCAATATAAGTAAAATCTCGAATATGTTTTCCAAAATTATAAACATCAATAGTTTTCTCAGACAGAATTGATTTTGTAAATTTTATTGGTGACATGTCTGGTCTACCCCAAGGTCCATAGACAGTAAAAAATCTTAAACCTGTAGTTGGTAAATTATATAAATGGCTATAAACATGTGCCATCAATTCATTTGATTTTTTTGATGCAGCATAAACTGACAAAGGGTGATTAGTACTATGATCTTCAGAAAAAGGTACTTTTGTATTTGCTCCATACACACTTGATGTGCTTGCGTACACCAGATGATCTACAGCAAATTTTTTACAACATTCAAGAATGTTTGCAAAACCCACAATATTGCTCTTTATATATGAGATAGGGTTTTCTAAAGAATATCTAACTCCTGCCTGCGCGGCTAAATTTACTACTTTTTGTGGGTTATATTTTTTAAAAACTTCATCAAGAGAACTTTGATCGCTAATATCTATTCTATAATGATGATAATTTAAATTGTTATAGTATCTTTTAACTCTATCCTCTTTTAAAACTTGATCATAGTAATCGTTATGATTATCTATTCCTATAACCTCATCACCACGTTCAAGCAAGCTCAAAGTTAGAGCAGAGCCAATAAAACCTGCGGAACCTGTTACTAAAATTTTCATTAACTTAAAATAAAAAATGTTTAATAAAAAAATTTATATTCTTTTCTAAATCGAATTTTTGTTTTATTGTAATTCTAGCATTTTTTGTGATGTTTTTTGATAATTCACTGTTTAAACAAAAATCGATTACTTTAAGAATATTATTAGCATTATTTGGGTTGATTATAAAACCATTTTTTTCATGATCTATAATTTCTTCAACAGCGAAAGTTTTGGAACTTAAAACAAAACATCTGCTATACATTGCTTCTTTTATGCTATTTGGAATCACATCAACTTTAGAAAAATGAAGATAAAATTGAGATTGACACAATATTTTATAAAGATCACCTTTAGGCAACCAACCTAAAAAATTTACCGAAGCATCTAATTTTAAATTTTTTACTATTTGTTTGAGATGTTTTTCCAAACTTCCTTTTCCAATTATATATAATTTTGATTTATTATATTTTTTTTTTATTTTTTCAAAATTATAAATTACACTTTCAACATTTTTATGTTTTTCTAAAGAGCTTACTGTGCAAAAAGTATATTTTTTTTTATTTTCAGATATATTTTTAAATTCATTAATATTTATTCCTCTATAATTACATACAATTTTTGTTTTGGTTCCTAAAAATTTTTTAATTTCATTAACCCTTTTTTTTGAGTGAGTAAAAACAAAATTTGCTCTTTTGGATGCAATTTTTGAAATTGTTAGTTTTTTTCTAAAGTCATAAGCTCCTAGAAATATTGATATTTTAGTATTTATATTTTTTTTTAAATTTAATAAAACTAGACTTGGGTAATGCCCCCAAAATAAATGAATTAAATCAGGTGGATTTTGATTTATTTTTTCACTTATTAAGAGAGCTTTAGGTAATAATATAATTTGTTTAATTCTTTCTAATAAAGCGTCGTTTGATAATAAAATTAATTTTATAGATTTATAAAAATTTTTTGAAAAGAAAATTAATCTTATTAAAAATGCATAACTAAGATTAGTTTTAAAAACTTTTATCTTGGCATTATATTTAGGTAATTCTTTATGTTTACTTGATCTTAGAAAATACAGACTCAATTTATCAAAATGTTTAGAAATTTCTTTGTTGTCGTTAACTTCGAAAGGGCAATAAATAGTATTTTTCACTCCAATTATTGCACAAGTTTTAATTTTACTCATTTATTAATTTAAGATTTTTTGAAGTTAGTATTTGATAGAAAAATTTTTTCTTTAAAACTTTCTCTATATTCTTTTTTGGTATTTATTTCATACCAATCTTTGTCATTTAATATTTGATAATTTAAATTTATATAATTAGTTATTTTTCCAAAGAAAGTATAGCAACTTAATTTTGAAAATTCTTTATTTGAAAATGATTTATGAATCATTTTTAATTTATTAATCATTCTCAAACTTAATTTAAAAGGTCCTACAACATCCAAATCAAAATTATTTTTATTTATATCAATAGTAATTATTTTTTTTTTATAAATTTTTGCTTTAATAGGTCTTATTTTTTTATTTATTAAGGGTTTTCTCAAATAAACAAAGTTATTTTTTTCAATATTCATGATATTTGAAATTTTTCTTTGATTTAATATTAAGTCTGAATTTAAAACTAACACATCATTTTTTAAGTGTTTTAAGGCTAATGAAAATGAATAAGCACACCCTGTTGTTTTATATTTTTTATTAAAATGAAATTTAATTTTAAATGGCAATTTAAGATTTAGAATATAAGATTTTAAGATTGAACTTTTGTAACCTAATATAAAGTGAATTTTACTAATTTTTTTTTTATGAACATAAAACTTATCTAGCTGGTGTTCTAGAATCGATTTACCATGAATTTTCACCATATTTTTAGTAATAAATTTTGTTAAAATACCAAGTCTTTTTCCCATCCCAGCACAAGGTATAACTAAATCAATTTTTTTATGATGAGCCACCATCTAAAAAAATTGTCTGTCCAGAAAAGTTTTTAAAATTTAAACATAGTGAAATTGATACGGCTGCTACATTGTCTGGAGTGGTAAGTTTTTTTGTAGGAGTTTTTAATTTATAATTTTTAAAATATTTTTCTGAAAATTTTGATGTAAATTTTGTTTTCATTAAACCAGGTGCAATACAATTAATTTGGATCTTTTCTCCAAATATATTTGTAAGTGATTTTGCTAAATTGTTTAATGCTGCTTTTGAGGCAGAATATGCAACATTACTTCCAATGCCATTTTTTGAGGCTATTGATGAAATCAATATTATATTTGAATTTTTATTTAACTTTGGCATTAAATTGTAAATAATTCTATACTGAGATAAAAGATTAATACTCACATATTTCTCAAAGAGTAATGGTGTTAGTTTTTTGAATTTTTCTTTTGGAACAAACATAGTGTCTGAAGCATTCAAAATAATTGCGTCAAGTTTACCAGGGATTTTACTTGTAGCTTGATCAATAGATTTCTTTGAATATAAATCTAATTTAATAAATTTACAATTTAGGAATTTTTTTTTTAATAAATTCGTTTGAATTTTATTTTTATTGAAAGTTGAAAATACCCTCCAACCATTATCAGAAAATTTTTCTAAAATAGAATATCCTATTCCTGATGTTCCTCCTGTCAGAAAAAGTTTTTTCATCGTAAAATTTTATTTATAGAAATTAATGTTTTATAAAAATTACTTGAATTATTTTTTTTATCAAATTTTTTTAGGTTACTAAGGTTTGATTTGTATTCTAAATTAAGTTTTTTGTTAAAATTGCCATTTTTGATGTTCTTTATTATCTTTGTCATTAATTTATTTTCTCTTAATTTATCTTTCTTAAAATAATTTAAACTACTCATAACTCCAAATCTACATGTGGGTGAAGCTTCATTTTGCCAAATTTGATGAAGTCCTACTTTTGAGGCTCTATAAATCTGATCAGCAATTTCACCTGACCCATATAAATCCATTATCATTACTTTTTTATTATACCCTTTTTTAATCAAAAAATTGAAACTTTCCTCAAAAGTGAAAATTATTTTAGGTATTACGTACTGTTCCAGAAATAAGTCTAATTCTGTCTCTTCACTTAAATTAGTATTCATACTTTTATCTAATGCAAATTTTAAATCTTTGGATAGCTTTTTAATTATTTCAAAATTTTTTGGACTTCTTGAATAAATTTTTGAATAAAATGCAGGTATCTTTTTGTTTTCTAAATATAGTTTCCGCTGTGGTGGACCGGGTAATCTTGGTGCAAGCAAAAACCAATTATATTTTTTGGAAATTTTAATTTCTTTAAAATACAAAGAATATCCATGAGCTACAATGATTGTAGATCCAACTTTCAGATATTTAATTATTATTTCTTCATATATTTTTTTATGTAAGTGATCGGGCAGGAGAAAAAATATAATATCAGATTGTTTTGCCACATATTGGAATGAATATATTTTAAATTTATCTTTTATTGCAACTTTAGAATATTTATCCCTAACATTTGCAATTAATACCTCATTACCTGAATCTCTTAAATTTAAAGCATGAGCTCTTCCTTGACTGCCATAACCAAATATTCCAATTTTTTTTTTCACAATAAATTGCTCCTATCTATTATCTGCCAGTTATATTTTTTTGCACGTATAATCAATTCTTCTTGAATTAACCTAATATTTCTAAAATGTTTAACATCAACTTTTCTCAATTTGTGAGTTTTATTGTTATTAATCAAATTTGAATGTTTTTTCTCATCTTTAATTATGAGTAAAATTTTTTTATCAATATCCTTAAACTCTGATAAACCTGGAATTATATTTACCCCCTCTATAATTATTGATGTACCCTCTCTATTTGCTCTATTTATTGCATTTTGAAACATTTTTTTTAATGGAATTGATTGTAATACCAAATTTTTAATAGGTTTCTTTAAGTTTGTTTCAAATGAGTGGGTATAAAGATTTATATTTTTTTTTTTAGAAATAAAAGACTTTGCCATTTCTCTAATGAAACCAGATCCAAGTTTATGAATTATCTTATGTTTTATCATTAATTGATAACTAAATGATGACTTTGTTACTCCCGAAGCTCCACCAATTAATATTATTTTATTTTTGAATTTTTTCATTTATTTACATTTTTCTAATTAAATCAATTACTCTTGAGCTATATCCAAATTCATTATCGTACCATACTAAGATTCTTAAATTATTATTTTTAATCTCAATCCATCTTTCATCTATTATTGTGGAATATTCGTTTTCAATAAAATCCTTTGAGATACACTGATCTTTGTTGAACATAAATATTTTATATTTTTGATTTTTAATAAAATTTTTAATTTCAAAAAGTAATTTATTTAAATCTATTTTATCCTTAAAAGTAAGATAAATATAAGCTGAAGAGACTATTTGAGTGGGAACTCTAAAAGACATTGAAGAAATTTTTTTTAGCATCCCTGGCATGACATTTTCAATAGCATTAACACACGATGTCTTTTTTGAAATTAATGCTTCAGTGGATGCCCTACCTAAGCTAAAATTTTCAACAATTTCTCCTGGGTATGCAAATGATCTAGAGGGGCCATCAACCAAATTCTGATAACCTAGCCAAGGATGGAGTGTTAAAATTGATCCATTATTTATTTTAAAATTATTATTTATCAAGTTTAAAATTGGACCAATTGCAACAGCATCACAAATAGAGGATGAAACTAAATGATGTTTTTTATAATTAAATTTATTCTCATTTACACCGAAAATTATTTGAATATCAGATTTTTCATAAGTGTGAGTTATGATTCCTTTTAAATTATTTTTTTTTATTAATTTCTGTAATTGATTGTGATTTTCTTTAATGCCAGATGAGTCTATTACAATATCTAAATCTTTTGAAAATTTATTATTATATAAATTTTGATGTCTGGTAAAAATTATTTTTTTTTTTCCAAAAATGATTTGATTTTTTTTAAATTTTTTTATTTTATTTTTTAATGAGCCATAAATTGAGTCATAGTTCAATAAATAACAAAAACTATCAGGGGTTAAATAAGGATCATTAATATGTGTAAGTTTAAGATTTTCGTCTAAAATAATTTTTCTAATTAAACATCTTCCAATTCTTCCAGCTCCATTTATTGCAATTCTCATAGTAATTTTAATAGTATATTATTTACTTTCTTTCAATTGAAATTACCTTGTCACAAAATTTCAAAATTCTTTCATTGTGAGTTATTAGTATAATTGTTTTTGTTTCTTTTAATTTTAGTAAATTTTGCAAAATTTCACTCTCAGTTGATTGATCTAATGAACTAGTGGCTTCATCAAATATTATAATTTCAGGATCTTCGTATAATGATCTTGCGATAACAATTCTTTGGGCTTGACCTCCTGAAATTTGTAATCCTTTCTCTCCAACTAAAGTTTCTATTGAAAGTTTTGATATCTTAAAATCATTAATTAAATTAGACAATTCTAAGGCTCTATTAACTCTCGTTTTATCTATTTCATTTTCTGGTATGCCGATTGCTATATTTTTTTTAATTGAATCATTTAATAAAAAATTATTTTGCGGAACATAGCCAATTTTAAGTTTAAAAATATTTGGATTAATTGATTTTCCATCAACAATTATTTCACCAGAATCTGGTTTTAATAATCCAAGCAAAATGTCTACAATTGTGCTTTTTCCACTGCCACTTTTGCCTACAATCGCAGTTATAGTGTTTTTTTTAAAACTAATGTTTGTATTAGTAAGTATATTTTTTTCTCTGCCTTTAACTTTATAGTCAAAGTAAATATTTTTTAATTCTATTTTATCATTAAAATTTATATTTTGAATTTTTGCATCATTAGATACATGTTGAAAATTCCTCTGATTTTTATAGTCGTTAACCAATGTCTCTAAGTATATTTTGTTAAATCTCATTTGTTGAACAGCACTTATAATTCTGTTTAACGAAGGTAAAATTTTAAATCCACCCACCACGTAAATTGCAAAAACAGGTAGTAATTTTGACAAATTTACTTCACTTAATATAAGCAAAGCCATTATTGAGCCAAGTATAATAACTCCAAATGTTTCTAGTAATAATCTTGGTAAAAGTTTTACTCCTTCCAGAAATAATAAACTATTATTAGATTTTAAATTTGCCTCTTGATAAAGATTATAAAAAAAGTTTTGTTTTCTATAAAATAATATTTCTTTGATTCCTTCGAATATTGTTGTTGCATATTTTAATTTTAACGTTTCATTTAATTGTTTTTTTTTTCCATGATCTTTTAATTTTAAACTAAATTTTTTATAAATTAAAATTGAAATTACAGAAAAAAAGAAAGCAATTAACAAACCGTAAATTTGATAAAAAGCTAACAATCCAATTATCCCTATAAATAAAAATGCCTCTGTAATGAAATAAAATGATGGAATAACAAATCCTGTAATTACAATCATAGAGTCGTAATTTATAGCTCGTATAAGTTTAGAGGAATCATTTTGCTTATGAAATAAGTAGCTACTATTAATATATTTATTTAACAAAGTTGTTGCTACTTTATTTTGTAAATATAGAGAATATTTTATTTGTGCCCAGCTCAAAATTCCAATTAAAAAATTTTTGATGATAAAGATTGCGATCATCAAAATTAAAATAACTATTAAAAATTCACTCTCATTTAAATTATTTATTACCTTAATATCATATTCCTTAATACTTAATACAAAAGTGGGGTCTATAATAATTTTAAGAAGAGGAAATATAATACCTATTCCTAGCATTTCTAAAAAAGTGATAATTAAATTTGCAAATATAAAAAAAAAATAATATTTTTTTTTATTTTCGGCAAAAATGTTTAAAAATTGATTTAAAGAACTTAACATACCTTCAAAATTTCTTATTGAATATTAAATAATTTTTAATTTTATAACAATTAATCGAAGAATTAAAATCTAATATCTGTGCTCAATCTATACCTTATTATTTACATCAACCAAAGTTTTATATAAAACAAATTGATTGTCTTTATTAAAAAAATTTGACGTAAATGTATTTTTTGTTTTTTTTTTTGAATCAAGTAAATCAAGAGATTTAAAACCTTTATAATTGTTGAAAATATCTACCTTAATTTCAGTAGTCCTGTTATTGGCAATTTTTTTTCCATTTTGTGTCAACATATCAATGTTTATATTAAAATATAATATTGGAATATTTGTTAACGCTAATTCAGAAAAAGTCGAAGATGATATGCTATCAATTAAAATTAAATCATAATGTTTAGAAATCTTTATTAATTCAAGTTTAGAATCCAAAATATTAAATTTTTTATTTTTTTTTAAATAAAATTTTTTCAAAGGATACTTTACATCTATTTTACCAAAGTTATTAGCTAAGTGGTCTTGCCATTTATTATAATCGCTTATTTTGATACTATTTTTTCCATTTAAGACTGGACCACCAATTCTCGCAGGAACATATAAAATTTTTTTTCTATCTAATTTTTTAAAATTTATTTCTTTAATATAATTAGAAGCATATTTTGAAAATTTATTTTCTATTCCAAGAATTTTATAATTTTGCTCATTTATACCAATATAATTATCATCAAAATTTATTTTTTTTCCAACTGGAGTCAAATAATAATCACATAAATAAAAATCATCATATTTTAGAGCATTATAAGAAACAAAGCCAAATGTAGGTATATGATTTATTACACATAGCTTTGATTGAAAAATTTTTTTTTTAATTGCAAGCAACCTATTTTGAAAAATGCCCAAAGATCCACAAATAATTATATTATTATTTTTTTTTAATAATAATTCTTTTTCACATGTGATTTTATTTATTATAAATTTAATATCATTAAGATTTTTGTGATTTATTTTGTTTATAGTTAATAATCTAGAAACCTTTTTTAAAAAAAAATTTTTTGTATTGTTACTTAAATGTATTTTGCAATCTTTATAATTTAAGAGAACTATCTTGTATCTATAAATAAAAGAAAAAAATATCAAAAAAAATTTATCTTTTGTTGATAAAGGAATACTTTGGCCTAAAAAAAGTTTTTTCTCAAATTTAAAAAAGGAAAATATCGTTGAATACAGCTTGTATAATAATAAACTAAAAAAACTATTTTCTTTTAAATCATAAATATATTTATTATTTCTTTTTCCAAATTTGATTACCTGATGATATTCATTTTTTTTGAAATTAACTGAATTAGAATTTTTATTTATTTTTTTATTAAGAAAAAAATACATCAATTCATGAAACAATAATCCAGCAATGTTTGCTTCATTTTTTTTTTTTATTTTTTCTATACCTTTATAAATCTTCATTAATTCATTAAATATTGAAATAGAAAATTTTTCATTCTTGTAGATATAGTTAATTTTCATTTTTAAAGAATTTACACAGTCAAATTA
>NZ_JBNAJN010000005.1:0-61641 GCF_052047695.1 Candidatus Pelagibacter sp. HIMB1623 | reverse complement strand
CGTAATACTATAATTTTATGGAACTTTTATTAATAATTTTAATTTTAATTATTGTTGTATTAACATTTTTATTGTTAAAAAAAGAGAGAGTATTTGGGATTAATACTGAAGATAATTCTGAAAAAGAAAAAATTAAAATTATCGAAAGCAAAGATTATAGAAAGAATTTATATGATTTACTAAATTATATTCCAGAAGCAGTAATCATATTAGATAAAAGTAAAAAAATTATTTTTAGCAACAATTCCTCAAATAAACTTTTTCAAATAAAATTAAATGAAAATATTAGTGGCTTTTTACGTAATCCAGATCTTCTAAATTCTATTGATAAAGCCTTTCAAGGCACAAATGTTACAGATTTAGAAATTGAAATCAGAAATCAAGCAACTCAAAGATTAAATATAACTGCTTATTTAGATCACAATAACATTTTTTTTGATGAACAATCATGCGTGCTGCTAATGAGAGATTTAACTGAATTCCATAAATTTCAGCAGCTAAAATCAGATTTTGTAGCTAATGTTTCTCATGAACTTAGAACACCATTACAGTCAATTAAAATGGGCCTTGAGACCTTTGATGATAATTCAGAATTAAAAAAAAATTCAGAAATAAACAATTTGCTACCAGTAATGATATCTCAATCAGAAAGAATGGAAAATTTGATTAGAGATTTATTGTCATTATCAAAAATAGAACTGCAAGAGCACATAAGGCCAACTCATGAGATAGATTTAATAGAATTGTTAGATTATGTAATTAAAACATACGAAAAAATAATTAGTAAAAATAATATTAAAATTAAATTTAATAAAATTGAAAATTTTAAAATAATTGGTGACAGAGATAAATTAATTGAAATTTTTACAAACCTCATTGATAACTCAATTAAATATAGTGACAAAAATAAAGAAATTACAATTTCAGCAAAAAAAGATGGTGAACTTAATATTGTTTCAATAGCAGATCAGGGAATAGGTATACCAAAAGAATCTTTGCATAGAATCACAGAGAGATTTTTTACAGTTGATCCTAGCAAAAGTCGTAGTGTTGGAGGAACTGGGCTTGGTTTAGCTATTGTTAAACATTTAGTTTCGCAACATAGAGCTGAAATGGATATTAATAGTGTAGAAAATCAAGGGACAACAATAGATATCAAATTCAACTCACTATAATACAACTAAAAAGTTAGTGGTTGTAACAAAAGTTTAACCTTCCTTTAATAAAATATTTAAGAATCAAATCTATTTAGTTCGCATTATGAATCTAAAAAGGAGAATTATGAAAAAAGTAATAAGTGTAATATTTGGATTTCTTTTAGTACTTAGTTTTACAACAACTAGTTACTCAAGAGATCAAATCAAAATTGTAGGATCTTCTACTGTATATCCTTACGCAACAGTGGTTGCAGAAAAATTCGGTAAAAGCGGGAAGTTTAAAACCCCTGTAATCGAAAGTACAGGTACTGGTGGTGGAATGAAATTGTTCTGCGCTGGTGTAGGTGTTAACCACCCAGATGTAACTAATGCATCAAGAGCGATTAAACCAAAAGAAAAAGCTTTATGTGAAAAAAATGGTGTATCTGAAATCATTGAAATTGTAGTAGGTAATGATGGTATTTCTTTTGCTCATGCAGTAAGTGCGCCAGATGCTAATTTTTCAAAAGAACAATTATGGAGAGCATTAGCAGCTAAAGTTGATGTTGATGGTAAACTTGTTGAAAATCCTTATAAAAAATGGAGTGATATTGATGCAAGTCTTCCTAACAAAAAAATTGAAATATTAGTTGCTCCTCCTACCTCAGGAACTAGAGATGCATGGAATTCTCTTGTAATGGTTAAAGGTTGTTCAAAATCAGCTAAATCTTTATTTGGAGATAAGGCTAAAAAAGAATGTGCAAAAATTAGAGAAGATGGTTATGCAGTCGAAGCTGGAGAAAATGATACTCTTATTGTACAAAAACTAACTTCAAACCCTGATGCTTATGGTTTCTTTGGTTACAGTTACCTTGTAGCAAACAAAGATAAGGTAAAAGCAGCTTCTATTGAAGGTGTACAACCATCTTTAGAAGGTATTCAAGATTACTCCTACCCAATTGCTAGACCATTATTCTTTTATGTTAAAAAAGCCCATATTGGAGTTATCCCTGGTATTCAGGAATTTTTAAAAGAGTTTACTTCCAAAAAAGCTATGAGTAACAGAGGTTATTTAGCAAAAATTGGACTAGTTCCTCTAGCTTCTGAAGAGTACAAAACAACAAGATCAGCGGCTTTAGATTTAAATATAATTAATATTAAATAGATAAAAGTTATCCTGAAAAAAGGCCAGAATTTTACTGGCCTTTTTTTAATTCAATCAGTGATTTAATTTGTAACAAAACTGTAACAAAGGGAAGATATAGAAATCTTCAATGAATTTTGTTCTTATATTTTTAATTATAATATTTTCTTTTTCGTTATTTTTTTATGGTCGTTCAAAAACAAAAAGTATTTCAATTGAAAAAAAAATAAAATTAAACGCTTTACCAAAGTTTTATGGTTATTATTTAGTTCTATGGTGCTCTATACCAGCTTTAGTTTTTTTATTAGTATGGTCTCTTTTTGAACCTGTAATAATTAAATCAATAATTATCGAAACTGCTTCTAATCAAGGAGCGATTTTCAATGATAAAAATGAAGCAAATTTAATTTATGAAAAAATTAAAGCAATACATCTTGGAACATACTTTGGTGATATAGATACTATTTTAAAAGAAAGCGCTATTGCTTATGCTAAGTTTATTAATCTTTTTACAAACTCTAAAATAGTATTAATTTTTACCATTGTTATTTTATCAGTAATTTATTCATTAAAAAAAATTAAAAATAACAATAAAGCAAGAGATGATGTTGAAATAATTTTAAAAGGTTTGTTGTTTGTATCCTCCCTTATTGCTATTTTAACTACACTTGGAATTATTTTCTCATTACTATTTGAAAGTATAAAATTCTTTTCTGTTATAAATATTTTTGATTATTTATTTGGTACTAATTGGAGTCCACAAAGAGCATTTGTAAGAGATGCATCAGCAATTACACCTGAAGAATTAGAGGAACTAAAAGATGCGTTTGGATTTATACCATTAATTGCTGGCACAACTTTTATTGCATTCATAGCCATGTTGGTGGCTGTACCTATTGGTCTTTTTTCAGGTATATATATGGCTGAATATGCTTCATTAAAAATTAGAAGAGTATCAAAACCAATAATTGAAATTTTAGCAGGAATACCGACTGTTGTTTATGGTTTCTTTGCAGCATTAACTGTTGGTCCGTTTTTTAGACAGATTGGTGAAAATTTAGGTCTATCAGTTTCATCAGAAAGTGCTTTAGCGGCTGGATTAATAATGGGAATTATGATCATTCCTTACATTTCATCATTATCTGATGATGTAATTAATTCTGTTCCACAATCTCTCAGAGATGGATCTTATGCTATTGGAGCTACGAAATCAGAGACAATTAAGAAAGTGGTTATACCAGCTGCATTACCAGGTATAATTGGTTCTATTTTGTTAGCAGTTTCAAGAGCTATTGGTGAAACTATGATAGTTGTAATGGCTGCTGGACTTGCGGCAAATCTTACTATCAATCCACTTGAGTCAACAACTACTATTACAACTCAAATTGTAATGATTTTAGTTGGTGATCAAGAATTCGATAGTCCAAAAACTCAATCTGCTTTTGCACTTGGTTTAACTTTATTTATTGCAACTTTAATATTGAATTACATTGCTCAACGAGCGGTTAAAAAATATCGAGAAAAATATGACTAAAGAACAAAGGTTAAAAAAAAGACATAACGCTGAAAAACGATTTAGATTTTATGGTCTAGCATCAATATTTTTTGCTTTATTATTTGTAATAATCTTGGTCCAAAACATATTTTCCAAAGGAAGTTCCGCTTTCATGAAAACTGCGATTAAAGTTGAGGTTTTCTTTAATAAAGATCTTATTGAAGTTGAACCAGGTGCTTCTCAAGAGGAGATATTAGAGTCTGATTTTTTTGATATTACAATTGAAAGTCTATTAAAAGTATATCCAGCGCAAAATATGGATGAGGAAAATGCTCTCATAGATTTATTTACAACAGATGCTGAAATTGAGATTAAAAAAGCGTTTTCAAATAAAAATAATTTGATTGATAAAACTATTACATTAGAGATCACAGCTTCTGATGATATTGATCAATTGCATAAAGGTAATTATCCGAGAGATTTACCTGAAGATAGAAGAAGAATTTCTGATTTCCAACTTAAAATTTATGATAAACTTGTAGAAAACAAAACTATAACAAAAAATTTTAATAATTATTTTTTTACAAACGGAGACTCTAGAGATCCTGAAATTGCTGGTATAGGAGGAGCTCTTGTAGGTTCGTTCTATAGTATATTAATTTGCTTGTTGTTAGCATTTCCAGTTGCTGTACTAGCTTCAATTTATCTAGAAGAATTTGCACCAAAAAATAAAATTACTGATTTTATTGAAATCAATATAAACAATTTAGCAGCTGTACCTTCAATAGTTTATGGTTTATTAGCTCTACAAATTTTACTAGCCACCATTCAATTACCCAGATCAACTCCATTAGTTGCAGGTATAACCTTGGCGCTAATGACATTACCAAGAATTATTATACCTTGTAGGGCTTCATTGAAGGCAGTGCCACCATCAATAAGAGAAGGAGCTTTAGCAGTTGGTGCTTCTAAATTTCAATCTGTATTTCATCACGTTGTTCCTTTAGCTTTACCTGGAACTTTGTCTGGAACTATTATTGGATTAGCACAAGCTTTGGGAGAAACAGCACCATTAATTTTAATTGGAATGGTTGCTTTTGTTGTGGATATTCCATCAACACCAATTGACCCATCTTCTTCATTACCTGTTCAAGTTTACTTATGGTCAGAGTCAGCAGAGAGAGGATTTGTTGAGAAAACATCCGCAACTATTATGATGTTATTAAGTTTTTTAATTGTAATGAATTTTTTAGCAGTATATTTAAGACAAAAATTTGAGAAAAGATGGAACTAATGAATAGTGTAAAAATAAAATCAAAAAATTTGAATGTTTTCTATGGAGAAAAACAGGCACTATTTGATGTTAATTTAGATTTAAATGAAAAAGAGGTTACAGCTTTAATTGGTCCATCTGGTTGTGGGAAATCTACTTTTATTCGATGTTTAAATAGAATGAATGATGTAATTGATATCTGTAAAGTCACTGGAAATATTGAAATTGATGGAATTGAAATTAATGACAAAAATTTAGATGTCGTATCTTTAAGGGAGAGAGTAGGAATGGTTTTTCAAAAACCAAATCCATTTCCAAAAAGTATTTATGACAACATTTCGTATGGTCCAAAAATTCATGGCAAGGGTGAAACCAAAAGTGAGTTAGATGAAATTGTTGAGAGTAGTTTAAGAAAAGCCGCTCTATGGGAAGAGGTAAAAGATAGGCTAGACGAACCAGGTACAGGGCTTTCTGGAGGTCAACAACAACGACTTTGTATTGCAAGGGCAATCTCTGTAAATCCTGAAGTTATATTGATGGACGAACCTTGTTCAGCATTAGATCCTATAGCAACAGCAAAAATTGAAGAATTAATCGATGAACTTAAAAAAACATATACAATTGTGATTGTAACACACTCAATGGCTCAAGCAGTTAGAGTTTCACAAAAAACAGGCTTTTTCCATCTAGGTAAGCTAATTGAAGTAGGTAAAACTGAGAAAATTTTTAAAAATCCTGACAATAAAATGACACAAGACTATATTACAGGTAGATTTGGATAAATTATGAGCAATGAGCACACAGTAAAATCTTACGAAGAAGAATTAAGATTCTTAATTGATTCCGTGATTAAAATGGGGAGTTTAACAGAGTCTCAAATGGTAGATTCTATGGATGCCGTAATCAAAGTTGATAAAGACTCTATTGATAAAATTATTAAAAGTGACGAAGAAATAAATAAATTCAGATCTAAAATAGATACTCAGATCATGACTTTACTTGTCAAAAGAGCACCTATGGCTATTGATTTAAGAGAAACAATTAGTTCTTTAAAAATATCTCAAGACTTGGAAAGAATAGGTGATCTATCTAAAAGTAATGCAAAAAAAGTCAAACCATTACCATTAGATTTACCCGAGGAGTTATTAGGAAATTTAAAGAGATTAGGAGATTTAGTAATAAAACAATTAAATGATGTTCTAGATAGTTATGTAAACAAAAATTATGACAAAGCTAAAGAGGTATGGGAAAAAGATGAACAAGTTGATGATTTGACCTATATAGCTATGGAAAGTGTTATTGATTTTCTCTCAAAAGATAAAAAGAATTTAGACTTCTCTACTCATTTAATTTTTGCAACAAAAAACCTTGAAAGAGCTGGAGATCACATAACCAATATAGCTGAAACAATTTGTTTTTTAATTAAAGGTGAATACTTAAAAGGTAGCAGACCTAAAGGAAAAGTTATTCAACAATAAAAATGAATGGTAGGATATTTATTATTGAAGACGAACCTTCAATAATTCAATTAGTTCAACATAATCTTGAAAAAAACGGTTTTATAGTATCATCCTCATTAAATGGCAATGATGGATTGAAAGATTTAAAAAAATTTCAGCCTGATCTTCTATTATTAGATTGGATGTTACCTGATCTTTCAGGGATAGAAATTTGTAAAAGTATAAGAAAAGATAATAGTTTTAAAAGTTTACCTATAATTATGCTAACTGCAAAAGGTGAGGAAGAGGATAAAATAAAAGGTTTAGATAGTGGAGTAGATGATTATCTAACAAAACCTTTCAGTTTTAATGAGCTTAAATCTAGAATTAAAGCTGTATTGAGAAGATCAAACCCAAATACTGTATCAAACAACTTAACATACGATGATTTAAATTTAGATAGAATTGAAAAAAGAGTATATAGGGATGACCAAGAAATCCAACTTGGACCAACTGAATTTAGATTACTAGAATTTTTTCTAGTAAATCCAAAGAGAGTTTATTCTAGGGATCAGATTTTAGAAAACGTTTGGCCAAACAATGTAAATGTTGAGAGTAGAACAATAGATGTCCATATCAGAAGATTAAGAAAATCTATAAATATTAAAAAAAAAAAAGAGCTGATTAGAACCGTTAGATCGTCTGGTTATTCTCTTATTTAAAAATTATTTAATTTTTTTGAAGTTCGTAAATAGAAACATAATGTTTCTTCTTAGGGAGTGGGATTATTGTCGGAACTTTAGTTAATCTTGGTTTTATTGATTTATTTCCTACAATAATATTTTTATCATAATTTTCTAAATTTACTTCAGGATGAGGGTTTCCATCATTGATTAATGGCCAAGCATCACAAGCTCTATAACCAAATAAAATTAAGGGTCTTGAGTTATTCATAAGATTATGTCCAGACCCATGAACTGATCTACAATGAAAAAAAACAACTGTTCCAGCAGCTCCTGTTATAGAAACACTATCTTTAGTTCCTATTTTATTTTTCTTAGTATCTATTTTTCCAACAAAATAATTTTCTTTACTGTGGTGGCTGTAAACTTTCTTTTTGTGTGAATTTTTTATTATTTTAAGGGGCCCATTTTTCTCATAGCAATCATCTAAATATATACCAACTGTGATTAAATCATCGTTGGTATGAGGGTAAAAAGCCCAATCTTGGTGCCATCCAATTTCACTTCCTTTTTTCTTATTTGGAAGTTTAAAGTTTAATTTACCAAGATGAAATCTAACTGTTCCACCTAACAATTTTTTAGCTACGGATATAATCTTTTTATCTCTAGATAATTCATAGAAGATTTTATGCCTATTCTGAGGGTTATTTAGTCTTAATATTTCTTTATTCTTTGATGAGTCTGAATTGTAAACAAAATGGTAATTATTATAGGATTGAGTTCCATTTACACCATTACGATATTTTTTCTTTTTCTCTTTTGAAATTACTTCATTAACAATTTTATTTATTTTGTTTATCTTTGTTTGAGAAATTAAATTTTCTTTAACAAGAAAGCCATTTTTTTTAAATAAATTTAAATCGTTCATAAAATCAAATTATAAAGAAAATAAATCCTCTTAGAAAAAATTACAATGCTTATTGTATTATAAAAATATCAGTGAATGTTATATGTTAATCCGAGAATTTAAAAAAATTCCCGGATTAAACCTAATTTTTAATTAACAACCTTTGAAAGATGCAGACATATTTCTTATTAAATTGAAATATAGATCTTTACCTGGATCTAATGTTGCACCTAGAGGATCCAGAACACCAGTTTTAATCTTCATATCTTTTGCTACAGCATTGATAATATCAGGATTAAACTGAGGCTCTGAGAATACACAAGCTACTTTATCATGCTCAATAATTTCTCTTATTTCAGCAAGTTGTTCTGCACCAGGCATTACATCAGTATTAACAGTAAATGTACCTAATACTTTAACGTTAAATCTTTCCTCGAAATATTGATAAGCATCATGAAATACAATTGAAGATACGCTGTTACTTAAATCAGTCATTACATCAATTGTAAGTTTATCAATTTCTTGCAAAGCCTTAGCTAAATTACTTTTGTATTTAGCTTCATTTTTTGAATCATTTTCAATTAAATGTTCTGCCATTTCATTTAACATAGCTTTTGCATTAATTGGGTCCAACCAAATGTGTGGGTCAAATTCACCATGAGCATGTCCATCATGATCATCATGTCCGTGGTCGTCATGATCGTCTGCCTTTTTACCATGATCGTCGTGATCGTGGTCGTGATCATCTTCTTTTTTACCGTGATCGTCGTGATCGTGGTCGTGATCATCTTCTTTTTTACCGTGATCGTCATCATGTCCATGGTCGTCATGATCATGTTCGTCAAAAATATTTCTTTCTCTAAATTTTAATACTTGTAATCCTTTGATTTCTATTAGTTCAATTTTTTCAGCTTTTTTTGCGATAGAACTTAACGGTTTTTCTAAAAAATTTTCTAAATCTTCTCCTACCCAAAACACAAGATCAGCATTTTGAAGCATTTTTGCATGAGAGGGCTTCATTGCAAATCCATGAGGTGAGCTATAACCATCCACTATTAGATCTGGTTTACCTACACCATCCATTAAATAACTTGCTAATGAATGTATTGGTTTAATAGAAGAAACTACTTTAATTTCAGCATTTGCTGATGAAAATATTGTTAAAAAGGATATTAATGAAAAGATTATTGGTAATTTTTTTAGATTTATCATAAGTAATTATTTAAAAGTTGTTATATTATAACATTATGTAATAATATAACATTTACAAGTCAAGAAATAAATGAATTCTGAGAATAAAACTTTGGTTCAACTTAATAATGCAGGCTTTCGACAAAATGGAAAGTGGTTGGTAGAAGGTGTTTCGTTAAAAGTTGAAAAGGGAAAAATTGTAACTTTAATTGGTCCTAACGGGTCAGGAAAAAGTACAACTGCAAAAATTGCTTTAGGAATTTATAAAAATATAGAAGGGAATGTTGAGAAATATACTAACAAGATTGGATATGTTCCTCAAAAAATATCTATAGATTGGACATTACCTCTTCGTGTTTATGATTTTATGCTGTTGACAGAAAATATTGATGAGGAAGCGATAGATGAAGCTTTAAATTTAACTGGTGTCATTCACTTAAAAAATAAAAATTTAGGAAATTTATCTGGGGGTGAGTTTCAAAGAGTTTTAATAGCAAGGGCTATTTCAAAAAAACCAGAATTATTAGTTCTTGATGAACCTGTTCAAGGTGTTGATTACACAGGTGAAATTGCTCTTTATGAATTGATTAAAAAAATTTCAGACACTCTTAATTGTGGAATTTTATTAATTTCACATGATTTACATACTGTAATGACAGCTACTGATCATGTTGTTTGTTTAAACGGTCACGTTTGTTGTTCTGGTACACCAATGGATGTAGCAAAAAATAACGAATATAAAACCTTATTTGGTGAAAAAGCATCTCAAATTCTTTCTGTATATGAACATAAACATGATCATGTTCATTCAGAGGAAGGGCAAATAAAGAAAAATTAATATGTTTGATGATTTTTTTATTAGAGCTTTAGTTGCGGGAATAGGTGTGGCTTTAGTTACTGGCCCCTTGGGTTGTTTTGTAATTTGGAGAAGATTATCTTATTTTGGTGATACACTCTCTCACTCAGCTTTATTAGGAGTGACTATGGCTTATTCTTTAGAGTTAAATATAGCCTTATCTGTTTTTTTAATTTCATCTGTAGTTGCTTTAATTCTTATTCAACTTCAAAAAAAAACTAATCTACCAGGTGATGCTTTGCTAGGTTTGTTAGCTCATTCTTCTCTGGCAGTAGGCTTGGTTGTGATAGGATTTTTAACATTCATTAGATTTGATATAATGGGTCTGTTGTTTGGTGACATATTAGCCGTTACTACAAATGACATACTAATAATTTGGATAGGTGGTGCTATCATATTGCTGATTTTAAAATTGATATGGAAACCTTTATTTGCATCGACTGTAAATTACGAATTAGCGGAGGCTGAAGGATTAAATCCTGAGCGAGCTAAAGCCGTATTCACAATTTTAATGGCAGCGATCATAGCAATTTCAATAAAAATGGTAGGCTTGTTGTTAATAACCGGAATGCTAATCATTCCAGCTGCTATGGCTAGAAATATCTCAGACAGCCCTCAGAAAATGATATTCTTCTCAATTATAGGTGGTTTATTTTCTGTAATACTAGGACTGTTTTCCTCACTTGAGTTTAATACAGCCTCAGGACCATCAATAATTGCTGCATCATTATTTTTATTCATTTTGTCTTTATTTAAAATAAAGCAATCCATTCAATTGAAAAACTAATGACTAATTGATAAGAATTTATAGATGCAAAAAGAACATAATCTTTCTAAAAACCAAAAAATAATTTTTGATCTCATTGATAAATCTGGTGAACCTATGAAGGCTTATTCAATTCTTTTTAACGTTCAAAAAAAAGGGATTAAAGCACCATTACAAGTTTATAGAGCTTTAGATAAATTAGTTGAAATTGGAAAAATTCATAAGATCGAAAGCAGAAATGCTTTTATTGCATGTCAAAATTCTAGTTGCCAAATTTCGAAGGCAACAGCTTTTTCTATTTGTGAAAGCTGTGAAAAAGTTTCAGAGATAAATAATTCAAAACTTTCAAAATATTTATCAAATTTTGAAGATGACTCGGGAATGAGATATAACAAGTATAATTTAGAATTTTTTGGTTTATGTAAAAAGTGTAAATCGAAGTAATGAGCACAGTATCTTTAACCTTAGATGAAATATTTGAACTTGCCAAAAAAACTCTTTTGGCTAATGGATGCGATGATGAAACAGCATCAATTTTATCAGATTTAATAAGAAATGCAGAAAGAGATGGCTCAGTATCACATGGTTTATTTAGATTGCCAGCATACGTTGCTGGTCTTAAAAGCGGAAAAATTAATGCAAAAGGTAAACCTGAAGTTAAAAAAATATCTCCATCAGTAATTAAAGTTGAAGGAAATAATTGTTTAGCACCTGTTGTATTAAATAAAGGATTGCCAGAACTAGCTAAAGCTGCAAAAGAAAACGGTGTTGCAGTATTAGCAATAAATAACTCACATCATATGGCCGCTATGTGGCCTGAAACAGAAAAGTTAGCAGAAGAAGGTTTAGTTGCTTTTGGATGTACGTCTTACAAGCCTGCTGTTGCACCAGCAGGAGCAATAAAACCATTATTTGGAACTAACCCAATTTCATTTGCTTGGCCAAGACCTGGCAAAACTCCAGTTGTTTACGATATGGCAACTGCATCGATGGCAATGGGTGAAGTTCAGGTTGCCAAAAGAGAAGGGCACAAAGTTCCACTTGGAACTGGTTTGACTAAAGATGGAAAAGAAACAACTGATCCAGGTGAAATTGCTGATGGTGGAGTATTATTACCTTTTGGAGGTTACAAAGGTTCTGCAATTGCTATGATGGTTGAATTATTAGCAGGCGCTTTAGTTGGTGATAATTTTAGTTATGAAACAGCTGCTAAAGATAATAATGATGGGGGTCCTCCAAGCGGTGGTGAATTTATATTAGCAATAAATCCAGATAAAACTTCAGGTACTGATTGGCAGAAACATGCAGAAGAATTTTTTGAGAAGATGAAATCAATGGGCGAAGTAAGATTACCAGGTGAAAGACGTCATAAAAATAGATTGGACACTGGTCCAAGACATATAAACGAAGAGTTAGTTAATAAAATTAAATCTTTAAGCTAAAGTAATTTCAATAGGAGTGTGGTCAGAGGGTTTTTCTCTTCCACGAGGATCTTTGTTGATGTTTATATCCCTAATTTGATCAATTAATGAATTAGACACTAAAAAATGATCAATTCTCATGCCATTATTTTTTTGCCAGGCACCTCTCATATAATCCCAAAATGTATATCCTTCTTTCTCTTCATTAAAATATCTATAAACATCTTTAAAACCTAGATTTATCATCTCTCTAAATTTTTTTCTTATTTCCAACCTATATAAAGCGTCATCCTCAAAACTTTTTACATTATAAACATCTTCTGCTGATGGAATTATATTAAAATCACCAGCTAAAATTAAATTTGGATTTTTTTTAGATAAAGTTTTTAGTTGTTTGATTAATTGATCAAGCCAATTTTTTTTGTAGTCATATTTTTCAGTATCAACAGGATTTCCATTTGGAGTGTATATATTAATTAATTGAATAGTTTTTTTCTTATATTCAAATTCAGCTGAAATTATTCTTGATTGTTTTAATTTATCTTTAATTAAATCAGTTTTAATATTTTTTAATTTATTTTTAGAAATAATTGCTACACCATTATAACTTTTTTGACCAAATACGTGGCTTTCATAATCCATTGAAGAAAAATCATCATAAGGAAAATTGATATCCTCGGTTTTGATTTCCTGCATCATTAAAATATCTGGTTTATATTTTAATAAATAGCTTTTGATATTTTCAATTCTCGCTCTTACAGAGTTGACATTCCATGATGAAATCAGCATTAAAGTGAGAAAGAAACACCACAACCACAAGAGGATTTTGTTTGTGGGTTAGATATTTTAAATTGTTCACCTATTAACTCAGAAACATAATCAACTTCAGATCCTTTAAGTAAATCTGCAGAAGTTTTATCAATTAAAATATTTTGATAATTTAAATCGTCATCTTGTTTTGATTTGTCAAAAGTGAATTCGTATTGAAAGCCTGAACAACCACCACCTTTAATAGCGATTCTAAAAAATGAACCTTTGTCTTTTTTTGCCAACAAACTTTCTATTTGTTTTAATGCATTATCTGTAAATTTAATTTCTTTAATCATGTCTCAACACTGATATTACTAATATAATACTTAATTATTTTAATTAAAGGATGAAAAAAGACGCTTTGTTAGGGGTATACAAAAGTAAAGGCAGACTAATTAAGGAAGCTAGCTCAAAATATCGATCTCCTTTTCAAAGAGATAGAGATCGTATTATTCATAGTGCATCATTTAGAAGGCTAAAACATAAAACCCAAGTATTTGTTAATACTGAGGGAGACCATTTTAGAACAAGGATTACTCACTCAATAGAAGTTGCTCAGATTGCAAGATCAATAGCCAAATATTTAAAATTAAATGAGGATTTAGCCGAAACTTTAAGTTTAGCACATGATTTAGGCCACACGCCGTTCGGTCATGCTGGAGAAGATGCCTTACATGAATGCATGGTGAATTATGGTGGTTTTGATCACAACCTTCAAACTTTAAGAATAGTTATGTTTTTAGAAAATAAGTATTTTAAGTTTAAGGGATTAAATTTAACTATAGAAACGTTAGAAGGTCTTCTTAAACATAACGGACCTGTGGAGGATATTGGTTTAGTTAATAAGTTAATTGGGTTAAAAGCTTTTAAAGATAAAATTAAATATAATTCATTTCCCTCTCTTGAAGCTCAAATTTCAGCAATTTCAGATGATATTGCATATAACAATCACGATATTCAAGACGGAATAAAAGCCAACCTTTTTAAAATGGAGGAATTGGTTGAAATAAATTTTTTTAAAAATATTCATAAAAAATATAAAAATAAAATTACTAATAAAAATTATAAAATTACAATTTATCAAATTATAAGAGACTCAATTGACCTCATGGTTAGAGATTTATTGAGCAATACTCAGAAAAATATTCAAAAGCTTAAGATAAAATCCTCAAGTGATGTAGCTAAATCTAATGAGTTAATTGTTTGCTTTTCAAACCAAATTAAGAATGCAGAAAAAGAAATTAAATCTTTCTTAAGACACAAAATGTATGACAATAAATCAGTATTGAAAAAAAATCACAAAGGTAAATTAATAATTAAGAAATTATTTAAAATAATTAAATCAAATCCAAGAAAATTTTTGTCCAAAGATCAATTGACTAAAGACAAATATAGAGCTATTTCAGATTTTATATCTGGTATGACTGATAGATATGCTATTAACCTTTATAACGATAATAAATGAATATTTTTGAATTATATTTAGACAAAATTAAATCAGTTATTGTTGATTTGAATAAAAATAATCATCTAGAAATTCCAGAGAGTTTTAATGGTATTAATGCAGAAATACCTCCACCAAAATTTGATTGTGATATTTCAACAAATGTCGCAATGGTTTTATCAAAAATCAATAAAACCTCACCATTACAGCTTGCAGAAAAACTTGCTCCTGAAATTAAAAATAATGACAGCGAAATTGAAACAATATCTGTAGCCAAACCAGGATTTATTAATATTAAATTTAAACCATCTTTTTGGTCAAATTTTATTAAAGATATTACAGATAATGCAGATAATTTTGGAATTAATAAGAAAGAAAAGAAAAATAATTATTTAGTGGAGTTTGTTTCGGCAAACCCTACAGGACCCTTACATGTAGGACATTGTAGAGGTGCTATTCTAGGCGATGTTATCTCTAATGTTTTAATTTTTAATAAACATAAAGTTACAAAAGAATATTATGTGAATGATTATGGTAACCAAATTATAAATTTTACTAAATCCGTATATTTTAGAATTAGAGAAGTTCATTTTAAAGAAACATTTCCTGAAGATAATCCTGATTTGTATCCTGGGGATTATCTAATTGATTTTGCAAAAAATATAATTTCAAATAATTCAAATCTTAACTTTGATAATTTTGACGAAATTAGTGATAAATTAACTGCCTTATCAATAGAGCAGGCACTTCTCCTTATCAAAAACAATCTTAAAAGCTTGGGTATTAAACATGATAATTTTGTTAGTGAAAAAAGTATTGTATTAAACAATGAAGTTGAAAGTGTAATAGATTTTTTAGAAAAAAATAACTTTATTTATAAAGGAAAAATCAAAGCCCCCGCTGGTGAAGATAACAAAGATTGGGTTGAAAGGGAGCAATTATTATTTAAATCAACAGACTTTGGAGACGATAAAGATCGTGCACTTCAAAAATCAGATGGTACTTGGACTTATTTTGCAAGTGACGTTGCTTATCATAAAAATAAAGTTGATAGAAATTTCGATTACTTAATCAATATTCTTGGAGCAGATCATGCAGGTTACGTAAAACGGATTACTTCATCTGTTGAAGCACTGTCAGGAAAAAAAGATACATTAATTTGTAAAATTAGTCAGTTAGTAAAATTAATAAAAGATAACAAGCCTTTTAAAATGTCTAAAAGAAAAGGGGATTACATTACGGTTGATGACTTGATTGAAGAAGTTGGAAAAGATGCAACAAGATTTATTATGCTTAACAGAAGCAGTGATGTTGAATTAGATTTTGATTTCGATGCAGTCAAAGAAAAATCCAAAGACAATCCATTATATTATGTTCAATATTGTTATGCTAGAATTTCATCTGTATTTAGACATATAGATAAAGACTTAAATTCAAAAATTGAATTAAATGATTTCAATTTTGAATATTCTAATGATGAAATTAAAATTTTAAAAAAATTATCTGAGTGGCCAAAATGTATAGATTCTGCAAGCACAAAATTAGAACCACATAGAATACCTGTTTACTTATACGATCTTGCATCGGAATTTCACTCGTATTGGAATTTAGGAAAACAATTTCCAGAAAAAAGGTTCATTAATGATCAAAAAACAGTTTCACCAGATAAATTGATATTTTTGAAAGCTATTTCTAATGTTATTAAAACAGGTATGGATATTGTTGGTGTTGATACACCCAATCAAATGTAATGCTTAAAGAAATAAAGTACTTAATATTTGTTTTAGTAATACTTTTATTTATTTTTTTTACAGGAAAATATTATTTTTCTGATGAACACAAAAAAAAATCATATAGATCTCATCAAAATATTGATGAGAAAATAAAATTATACTCAAAAAATTTACCAGTTTTAGAGAATGATACTCAAAATGTAATTGAGTATGTTAAGCAAACAAACAAAAAGAAAAAGAAAAAATTTAATTTTTGGAAATTATTAGATAATGATAAGTAAAAGAAAATCTTTTATAGTTGGTTTAAAATCAACAAAGTTATCTAAAAATGAAATTTTATTTCTAAAAAAATATAAACCTTGGGGAATTATCCTATTTACTAGAAATATTACATCTTTTGATCAAGTTAAAAAATTAACCTCTAGCATTAGAAAAATTTTTAAGGATAAAAAATATCCAATCATGATTGATCAAGAGGGAGGAAGAGTAAATAGACTAAAAAATTTAATTTCCTTTGATAATATGACATCTGAATATTTTGGAGATTTGTTTAATAAAGATAAAAAAAAATTTGAAATCGTTTATAAGTTATTTGTAGATAAGACCTCTTATTTATTGAATTTAATTGGTGTGAATATCAATACTGTTCCAGTTTTAGACCTTAGTGTTAATGGTGCAAGCAAAGTAATTGGTGATCGATCTTTTTCAAAAAATAAAAAAATTGTCTCTAAATTAGGTGATATTTGTATTGAATTATTTCAAAATAACTCAATAGGAACTGTAATGAAGCATATACCTGGTCATGGTTTAGCAAAAGTCGACAGTCATTATTCAACACCGATTATTAATAAAACATATGGATATCTTCTCAAAAACGATTTTTGGACATTCAAAAAGAAGAAATGTTTATTTGCAATGACAGGTCATGTTGTTTATTCAAAAATTGATAAAAATAACACCGCCACTCACTCTAAAAAAATAATTAATATTATTAGGAAAAATATAGGATTTAAGAATATTTTAATTTCAGATGACTTATCAATGAAGAGTTTAAGTGATGATTTAAAACTTAATACTATTAATTTATTCAGTGCAGGTTGTAATATAGCACTTCATTGCAATGGAAATATGAAAGAAATGAAGATAGTTGCAGAAAATTCACCTCAAGTGAATAGTTTTATTGTTAAAAAAACATCTCAATTTTATAAAATTTTAAGCTAATATCTTTTCATGTCTGTCACTGATTCTGAATTATTTAATGTAGATATAAATAATTATAATGGACCATTAGATGTACTTTTAGACTTAGCAAAAGCTCAAAAAGTTGATCTAGAAGAAATATCTATAACTAAGTTAGCAGATCAATTTCATGAGTATATTACCAATGAAAAAAATTTAAATTTAGAAATTGCTTCTGAATATCTTTTAATGGCTACATGGTTAGCCTATTTAAAATCAAAATTACTTTTACCTGGTACTCCAGAAGAGGAATTTAAAGTTCAAGAAGTTGCAGAAAAGTTAAAATTACAGCTAAAAAAATTAGAATTAATTAGATTATTATCCGAACAAATGCTTAAGAGAAAAAGACTAGGTAGAGAAATAAGAACAAGAGGTATGAAAGGAAATATTAGATCAATTTATAGCACGGAATATAACTTAAGTTTATTTGAGCTAATGAAAGCTTACTCAACAATAATAATGACTAAAGATTTTCAAAAAATGAATATTCCAAAACTTCCTGTGTTCACAACAGAAGATGGGATCAAAACAATTAGAGAATTTTTTGGTAAACTATTTGAATGGAAAAAATTGGATGAATTAATACCAAGTAATTTTAAAAGTGGTACAAAATACAAGAAAACTGGTAAAGCAGGAATATTTGCTGGATCATTAGAATTAGTTAAAGAAGGAAATTTATCAATTAAACAAGATAAATTGTTTGATGAAATATATATAAAGGAAATAAATGATTAAAAAAGCAAAAGCTTCAAAAGATAATGTTTTAAAGTTTCCATCAAAATTATCGGATTTAGATAAAGAAATAGAAGCAATTATTTTTGCAGCAGCTGAGCCTTTAGATGTAGATACTATAGAAAGTAAAGTTTCTAAAAAAGGCAACGTTCCAGAGTCTTTAGAAAAATTAAAACAAGAATATTCAAATAGAGGAATTAATTTAATTTGTATAAAAGATAAGTGGTCTTTTAGAACATCACCAAATTTATCAAATTTGATGTCTCAAGAAAAAACTGTTGAAAAGAAACTATCTAGAGCTGCGGTAGAAACTTTGGCTATAATTGTTTATCATCAGCCGGTTACTAGAGCTGAAATAGAAGAAATAAGAGGTGTTGCTTTTGGTACTAACACTTTAGAAATATTGATGGAATTAAATTGGGTAAAACCAGGTGGTCGAAAAGATGTGCCTGGTAGACCAATTCAATACATAACTACTGATGATTTTTTAAGTCATTTCAACATACAAAAATTATCCGATCTTCCAACAATTGATGAATTAGGAGCTGCTGGTTTAATTGATAGTTCAAGTGTTGATAATGCTATTTTTGGAACTGGAAAATTTTACAAAGAAAAGCAAGAAGAGAAAAAAGAAGATATTTATTCTAATATAGATGAAATGCTTAATAGCACTCTAGATCCTGAAGAGAAAGAATAGTAAAAAAGTAACTTTCAAAATAACCTTAAAAAGGTTATAAGTTTTTTATGAGTATAGGAATTTGGCAAATAGCTATTGTAGTTATATTGGTTGTGTTATTGTTTGGAAGAGGAAAAATTTCAAGCTTAATGGGTGATGTAGCTAAAGGTATTAAAAGTTTCAAAAAAGGAATGGCGTCAGACGTAACTGACGATACAGAGCCAAAAAATATATCTGACGATAACAAAGACTCGGATAACAAAAATTAATTTAAATGCCTACTATCGGTTGGTTTGAAATTTTAATTGTTGTTGCTATTGCTATAATAGTTCTTGGTCCAAAGGATTTTCCAGTAATGTTAAAAAAAGCAGGCTCGTGGATCGGATCAGCAAAAAGATATGTTAACAATATTCAAAATGAAGTTTCAAATCTAGAGATAGATGAAGAAAAAATTGATAACGAAATAAAAAAAGAAATTAAAAAAGATGAGTAATGAAGATCAGGAAGGTGGATTTGTAAGTCACCTTACAGAATTAAGAAAAAGATTGATAAATAGCTTTATCTTTTTATTTATCTTTTTTGTGATTTGTTACTTATTTGCAGAACATATCTATGGTTTCCTTGTTGATCCATTTGCAAGAGCTGTAAAAGAAGATGGCTCTGATAGAAGATTGATATTTACAGCTTTACAAGAGACCTTTTTAACATACCTTAAAGTATCATTCTTCACAGCTTTTTTTGTTACATGTCCTTTTATCTTGATGCAAATTTGGAAATTTATTGCACCTGGTTTGTACAAACATGAAAAGGTAGCAATTCTGCCTTACCTTATATTAACACCAATATTATTTTTTTTAGGAGGTATGCTGGTTTATTATTTGATAATGCCACTTGCGATTAAATTTTTTCTTTCATTTGAAAGCACAGGTATTTCTACAAATTTACCAATCCAATTAGAGGCTAAAGTTAATGAATATTTATCACTAGTTATGAAATTAATTTTTGCTTTTGGTATCAGTTTTCAGTTACCAGTTGTTTTAAGTTTATTAGCAAGAATCGGAATAGTTGATAATCAATTTTTAAAAGAGAGAAGAAAATATGTAGTTGTTATTATATTTGCAGCAGCTGCATTGTTAACACCACCAGATCCAATAACTCAAATAGGTTTAGCAATACCTTTATTAATTCTGTATGAATTATCAATATTTTCAGTAAAATTTATAGAAAATAAAAATTTACAAAAAGAAGATGCATAACATTAAAGAAATACGAAAAGATTTTTCTAAATTTCAAAAATCTCTTGAAAAAAGAAACCTAGAAGTAGATTTTGAAAAAATACAAAAATTGGATGAACAAAATAGAAATTTAATTCAAAAAAAAGAAAGTTTAGAAAAAGAAAAAAAAGACATTTCTAAATCAAAAGATGAGAGTTTGTTTAAGAAATCTAAAGAAATCAGCAAGGAACTCGACAAAATTGTAGAAGATCAAAAACAAATTAAGTTTGATTTAGATAGTATTCTGTCTAGCATACCTAATATACCGCATGAAGATGTTCCAAATGGTAAAGACGAAAATGATAATAAAGAAATATTGAAATCAGGAGAGATACCTAATTTAGAATTTAAACCTAAAACACATTACGAATTAGGTGAAAAACTAAATATGCTTGATTTTGATTTAGCTACAAAAACTACTGGTTCAAGATTTGTATTTGTAAAAGATAAATTGGCTCTTTTAGAAAGGGCAATATCAAATTTTATGCTTGATACACATATTCATCAAAATGGTTATCAGGAGATATCGCCACCATTAATGGCATCAGAAAGCACTATGTACGGCACTGGACAGTTGCCAAAATTTGAAAATGACCAGTTTGAAATTAAATTTGATGAAGGTTCAGATAGAAAATTTTTGATACCAACAGCAGAGGTGATTTTAACCAATATTGTTAAAGATAAAATGATTGATCTTAATAATTTACCAATGAGATTTGTTGCTTCAACACCTTGTTTTAGGAAAGAAGCTGGAAGTTATGGAAAGGATACAAGGGGCATGATTAGGCAGCATCAATTTTACAAAGTTGAAATGGTAAGCATTGTTGAGAATGAAAAATGTTTAGAAGAATTAGAGAGAATGACAAATTGTGCTACCGACATACTAGATAAATTAGAGTTACCTTATCGAAAAGTAATTTTATGTTCAGGTGATATGGGTTTTAGCGCAGAGAAGACCTATGATATTGAGGTATGGTTGCCATCAGAAAATAAATACAGAGAAATATCATCATGTTCGTCTTGTTCAACGTTTCAAGCACAGCGTATGAAGGCAAGATATAAAAACAATAATAAGGAAAATGTATTTGCAGGTACGTTGAATGGAAGTGGTTTGGCTGTTGGAAGAACTCTGATTGCAATTATGGAAAACTATCAGCAAAAAGATGGTTCTATTATAATTCCTAAAGTTCTAAGACCTTATATGAACAATATGGAATTGATTTCCAACAATTAAAGTTGTTTTAATTAGTTAGATGGTATAAGAATGCCATAATTTAAAGGAGATTTATGGAAGGTTCAGGAATAGGTCAGTTTATACCGTTAATATTAATTTTTGTTATTTTTTATTTTTTCTTAATCAGACCACAACAAAAAAAAGTTAAAGAGCATAAAGCAATGGTCGAAGGTTTAAAGAGAGGTGATAAAGTAGTCACTTCAGGTGGAATAACAGGAAGAGTAGAAAGATTAATTGATAACGACAAAGTAGAAGTTGAAATAGCTGAAAATGTTAAAGTAGAAATTGTTAAAGCTACAGGTATTCAAAGTCTCTTAAACAATACTCCAGAAGTTAAAAAATAATCAATTAAGATAAGTGCTTTATTTTTCTAAACTAAGAATCTTATTTGTAACTTTATTTTCTTTATTATTTATTTTAATTGCGTCATCAAATTTATTTAAGTTTGATGATAGTTTTTTTAATAAGAAAATAAACCTTGGTTTAGATTTACAAGGTGGTTCTTACCTTTTACTTGAAATTGATAATGAGCCTGTAATTGAACAAAAATTACAAAATTTAACAACCACTATTAGAAATTATTTCAAAGAGAAAAACATCAAAATTAATAATATTAAAATTGATAATCAAAATATTTTTTTCAATGTTGCTGATTTAGACAAACAAGCAGTACTAGATGTGTTTCAAGATGAAAATAGTGATCTAAATCCTTATTACCCAAGATTTAAATCACACCAACTTGACATTGAAGATAATGGTATCAATTTAAAAGTAAGTTTTTCAAGACAAGGCATAATCAATCTTAAAACTTCATCGCAAGATCAAGCTATAGAAATTGTAAGAAGAAGGGTAGATGAAGTCGGTACTAATGAACCAAATATTTTAAAAAGAGGTAATGATAGAATCCTTGTTGAACTTCCTGGGTTAGATGATCCTCAAAGAATTAAATCACTATTAGGAAAAACAGCAAATCTTACATTTAGATTTGTAACCAATGATGAAAGTGACAGATTTGGTGTTGAGAAGTTAAAATTTGAAGATGGGTTAGAAGAAGCAACAGTAAGCAAAAGAATAATCATCAGTGGTGAAAATCTATTAGACGCACAACCAAAAATGGACACTCAAAACAATCAAACTATTGTATCATTTACATTAGATAGAGTAGGTGCCAAAAGATTTGGTAAAGCAACATCTACTGGTATTGGAAAACAATTGGCCATTGTTTTAGATGGAAAAATAATTAGTGCACCTGTTGTTAGAGACACAATAGCAAGTGGGTCTGGACAGATCAGTGGTGGATTTACTTTCCAAAGTGCTACAGATTTAGCCTTATTATTAAGATCTGGAGCTTTACCAGCTCCTTTAGAGATTATAGAGGAAAGAACTGTAGGTCCTGATCTAGGACAAGATTCGATTAATGCAGGAATGATCGCTTTAGCCATAGGTTTTTTATTAGTTATTATTTTTATGTTTGTTAAATACAAAGTGTTTGGATTAATCACTAACGTAACATTAATAATAAATTTATTTTTATTACTTGGTATTTTAACTTTATTTGAAGCAACACTAACTCTTCCTGGTATAGCTGGTATAATTTTAACTGTTGGTATGGCAGTTGATGCAAATGTTTTAATCTTTGAGAGAATTAAGGAAGAACTTAAAGATGAAAGTAATAATATTTTAGCTTTTGATGGTGGTTACACAAAATCAAGAACAGCAATTATTGATGCAAATATTACCACTTTATTAGCAGCTATAATTTTATTTTTTATGGGGTCTGGTCCAGTAAAAGGATTTGCTGTTACTCTAGGTGTAGGAATATTTACAACTCTATTTTCAGTTTATTTTATAGCAAGATTGTTCACTAGTCTTTATGTGACAAGAAATAAAAATAAGGAAAAACTAATCTAATGATAGCCTTTAATAAATACTATAATCACTTTAACATACTATCTATACTTTTAATTACAGCATCACTTTTATTACTAATTTTTAAAGGTTTAAATTACGGTATAGACTTTAAAGGTGGAACATTAATTGAACTAAGGTCATCAGATAGCAAAATTAGCGTAAGTTCGTTGAGAGATAAATTTAATCAAATGGATTTAGGTGATGTTTCTGTTAAAAAATTTGGAAATGATACTGATTTTCTAATTAAATTTGAAAATAAAGATAATAAAAAAAATATTATTGAAGAAATTAAAAAGGATTTAGATAGTTCTTTTGGAAATAACTATGACTTTAGAAGAGTTGAAAACGTAGGTCCTAAAGTAAGCGCTGAATTGCTTAAAGCTGGTGTAATTGCTATTTCTTTATCTCTGGCTGTAATGCTAATTTATATTTGGATACGTTTTGAATGGCAATTTAGTTTAGGTGCTATTTTGGCTTTATTTCATGATGTAATTGTTACATTGGGAATTTTTTCATTATTTAGTCTTGAGATTAATTTATCAATTATTGCAGCTGTTCTAACAATTGTTGGTTATTCTATGAACGATACGGTTGTAATTTTTGATCGTGTTAGAGAAAATTTGAGAAAATATTCAGACATTAAAATTTTTGAATTAACAAATATTTCAATTAACGAAACTTTATCCAGAACAATAATAACCTCAGCTACAACATTGTTAGCTTTATTAGCAATATTCTTTTTTGGTGGTGAAATTTTAAAAGGTTTTTCTTTAGCAATGATACTTGGTGTTGTGTTTGGAACTTATTCTTCGATTTATATAGCTAATACAGTTTTAGTGAGATTAAGAGTGTCCCAAAAAACAGTCTTAAGAGAAGACGATAATAAAACAGTTTAATATAAGTTTTGAGCAGCTACCATTGAAAGTAACATTGGTAGAGATAAAAGTGTATTTGTTCTTGAAAATAACATTGCAGTTTTAGCAGACTTAGCTTTTGTTTCTGGATCAGCTTCAACTATTCCTAAAGCTCTTTTTTGGTTTGGCCATATCACAAACCAAACATTAAAAGCCATTACAATTCCTAACCACATACCAATTCCTATTGCTGTATGTTTTGGAACACCAGATCCAATACTAAAAGTCATAGCATCATGTAAATATCCATTTAACAGAGCTAAAATTAATCCTGAAAGAACAGTAAACGCAGCCGCCCATCTAAAATAAAATAATGCTGCAGGAGCAATTACTTTCCCAATAGCAGGTTTTTGTTCATCAGGTATTTTTCCCATATTTGGAATTTGAACAAAATTAAAATACCACAATAATCCTATCCACATTATTGCAACAACAACATGAATGTATCTAAATAACCAGCTCCAAAAAAGAGTATCGAATGCAATACCATCATTTAAATAGGAAAGACCTAAAAACAATATAATTGCTAATGCAAGCGATGCATGAATTGTTTTAGATAGTGATGATAATAAACTGCTCATGATTCTCAATAATATACACTAAATTTAGATTTTTTATAAGTTTTTATATTTAATATAAAAGAGGTTTTAAAAACTGGCCTGTGTAGCTTTCTTTCACTTTGCAAACTTCTTCTGGCTTACCTTCTGCAACAATTTTACCACCTTTAACACCACCCTCAGGACCCATATCGACAATGTGATCAGCTGTTTTTATAACATCTAAGTTATGCTCTATTACAACTACGGTGTTTCCTAATTTCACGAAGGTGTGAAGAATTTCTAGTAATTTTTTAATATCATGCTGATGTAGTCCAGTTGTTGGTTCGTCTAATATGTACATGGTTCTACCAGTTGATCTTTTTGATAATTCCTTAGCTAGTTTAATCCTTTGTGCTTCACCACCTGATAGTGTAGTGGCCTGTTGTCCAATTTTAATGTAACCAAGTCCAACTTTTTTTAAGGTTAATAATTTAGACTTAATATTTGAAATGTTTTCAAAATATTCACAACCTTCATCAACAGACATATCTAAAACATCGGCTATACTTTTTCCTTTAAACTTAATCTCTAAAGTTTCTCTGTTGTATCTTGTTCCTTTACACTCATCACACTGAATATAAACATCTGGTAAAAAGTGCATTTCATATGTAATAACACCATCACCTTCACATGCTTCACATCTACCACCCTTAACATTAAATGAAAATCTTCCTGGCTTATAACCTCTAGTTTTAGACTCAGGCAAACTAGTAAACCAATCTCTTATAGGACCAAAAGCTCCAGTATATGTTGCTGGGTTAGATCTTGGAGTTCTACCAATAGGGGATTGGTCGATATCAATAATTTTATCAATTAATTCTACTCCTTTGTAACCTTTAAAAGCTTTGGGGGTTTTTCTAGCTTTATTATTAAGTGTTAAATTTAATGCATGAAATAATGTTTGTAATACTAATGTAGATTTACCACTACCTGAAACTCCTGTTACACAAGTGAATGTACCTGTAGGAATTTTAAGGTTAACATTATTTAAATTATTTCCACTAGCACCATTTATTTCTACAAATCTACCATTCTTTGCCAATCGTCTAGTTTTAGGAATTTCAATTTTTTGTTTATTTGCAAGATACTGTCCAGTTATACTCTTCTTATCCTTTTTAAGTTCTTCATAAGTTCCTTGAGCTGTTATTTGACCACCATTCGTTCCAGCTTCAGGTCCAAGATCAATAATATGATCTGCATTTTCCATTGTTTCGGTATCATGTTCAACAACAATTACTGTATTTCCAAGATCTCTTAATCTTTTTAATGCATTAATTAATTTAACATTATCTTTTTGATGTAAACCAATTGATGGTTCATCTAAAACATACAATACTCCAGTCAAACCAGATCCAATTTGTGATGCCAATCTAATTCTTTGAGCTTCTCCACCTGATAAAGTTCCAGATTCTCTTGATAGTGTTAAATAATCTAAACCAACGTTAAGTAAGAAATTTAATCTTTCATTTATTTCTTTTAGGACATGCTCTGCAATTTTAAATTGCCTTTTATCCAAATTGTTTTCTAAACTTTTAAACCATTCGGCGGTATCATGAATTGATTTTTTAGTAACCTCACTAATATTTAAATCATTAATTTTTACACATAATGCCTCTTCTTTAAGTCTATCACCATTACAAGCTTCACATGCAGTATCAGATTGATATTCAGCTATTGCTTCTCTTTTCCACTCGCTATCAGATTCTAAGAAACGTCTTTCAAGATTATTAATTACTCCTTCAAAAGTTTTTTTATATGAATATTTTTCATATCCATCATCATAATTAAATTTAATTTCGTCCTCATCTGAACCATATAAAATTATATCTTTTATTTTTTTTGGAAGTTTTTTCCATTTTTCATCAAGAGAAAATTCATAATGCTTTGCAAGAGAAGCTAAAGTTTGCGCATAGTATAAAGTTGTCGATTTAGCCCATGGTTCAATTGCTCCATCCGCTAAACTTTTACGATCATCTGGAACTACTAAATTTGGATCTACATTTAATTTCATTCCTATACCTTCACATTCTTCACAAGCACCATAGGGACTATTAAATGAAAACAATCTTGGTTCTATTTCTTCTATAGTAAAACCACTTTCTGGACAGGCAAACTTTGTGGAGTAAATTAATTTTTCAATTTTTCTAAATTTTTGAGGAAGTGTTTCATCTTCGTATTCAACAAAAACTAATCCATTAGCTAAATTTACAGCTGTTTCTACACTTTCAGCCAATCTGTTTCCAAGTTTTGAATTAAGTACAATTCTATCAACTAGAATTGAAATATCGTGTTTTAATTTTTTATCAAGGTTAGGAGATTTTTCTATGTCGTATAATACATTATCAATCTTTATTTTTCTAAATCCACGTCTCTTATAGCTTAAAATATCTTTTTTATATTCACCCTTACGACCTCTAACTACTGGAGCATAAATATAAATTGTAGATTTTTTTGGTAATTTTTTAATTAAATCAACAATTTGAGTAATAGTTTGAGAGGTTATTGGCTTACCTGTAAAAGGAGAGTAGGGAATACCTGCTCTTGCATAGAGTACCCTCATATAATCATAAATTTCTGTAACAGTTGCAACGGTTGATCTTGGATTTTTTGAAGTGTTTTTTTGCTCAATTGCTATAGCAGGACTTAAGCCTTCAATTAAATCAACATTTGGCTTTTTCATTTTATCTAAAAACTGACGAGCATAAGCAGATAAACTTTCGACATATCTTCTTTGGCCTTCAGCATAGATGGTATCAAAAGCTAATGAAGATTTTCCTGACCCAGACAAACCTGTTATCACTACAAATTTATCTTTTGGAATCTCTACAGTCACATTCTTCAGATTGTGTTCTTTAGCGCCCTTAATAACTATCTTTTTCATCATATTTTTAGTTGCTTTGAGTCAATAAAATTAATATTCAGAAGAATTGTGATATAAATCTTATTAATTAATTTAACAAATAGTAAAATATTATGGCTGGAAGTTTAAATAAAGTATTATTAATTGGTCGTTTGGGCGCAGACCCTGAAATTAAACAAATGGTAAATGGCAAGAGTGTAGCTAGACTAAGTCTTGCAACCAGCCAAACATGGAAAGATAAAAATACTGGTGAAAGAAAAGAAAAAACTGAATGGCACCGTATAGTTGTATTCAATGAAGGATTGGTAAATGTTGTTCAACAATATTTAAAAAAGGGTGCTCAAGTTTATGTAGAGGGACAGCTCACAACGCGTAAATGGAAAGATGAACAATCTGGCCAAGATAAGTATTCAACAGAAATTGTCATACAAGGGTATAATTCTTCACTTACAATGTTAGGTGGAGGAAATACAGGTGGTGGAATTCAGAATGACACAACTCAACAAAATAATATTGAGGATTCTTCTCAGGTGTCAAATGACATGGACGACGAAATACCATTTTAATTTCTATGCAAAAAACTGAAGAACCAAAAGATAAGAACATTAATCTAATCTCTATGCATGACGAGATGAGCTCGTCTTACTTGTCTTATGCTATGAGTGTTATTGTAAGTCGTGCATTACCTGATGTAAGAGATGGATTAAAACCAGTTCATAGAAGAATTCTTTATGCAATGTATAAAGGTGGTTATGATTGGTCTAAACAATTCAGAAAATCAGCAAGAATAGTCGGAGATGTAATTGGTAAATATCATCCTCATGGTGATCAATCTGTATACGATGCATTAGTTAGGATGGTTCAAGATTTTTCAATGAGCTTACCTTTGGTTCAAGGGCAGGGTAATTTTGGATCCATAGATGGTGATCCAGCTGCTGCTATGAGATATACTGAAACAAGATTGTCAAAAGTTTCACAATTTTTAATTGATGATATCGAAAAAAATACGATTAGTTTTAAAAGTAATTATGATGAAACAGAGAAAGAACCTAGCGTACTACCTGCGCAATTTCCAAATTTGTTAGTTAATGGGGCTGGAGGTATAGCTGTTGGAATGGCAACTAGTATTCCTCCTCATAATCTTGGTGAGATAATTAATGGAACTTTAGCCTTAATAGAAAACAAAGATATTAAAATAAAAGAATTAATGAAACATATTCCAGGACCAGATTTTCCAACTGGAGGAGTAATAATCGGTAAAGATATAATTAAACAAGGTTACAACAATGGAAGAGGTTCTTTTAAAATTAGAGGTGAAGTATCAGTTGAAAGCTTAAAGAATGGTAGAGATAGATTGGTAATTACCTCAATTCCATATCAAGTAAATAAAGCGGTATTAAATGAAAGAATTGCACAATTAGTTAGAGAGAAGAAAATTGAAGGAATTAAAGATATAAGAGACGAGTCTAATAGAGAAGGTATAAGAGTTGCCATTGATTTGAGAAATGGTGTTGAACCAGAAACAATTAAAAGACAACTTTATAAAAACACTCAAATAGAGAGTTCTTTTGGTTTTAACACTTTAGCAATAGTAGAAGGAAAACCAAAAACATGTACATTAAAAGAATTTCTTTCTAATTTTTTATCTTTTAGAGAAGATGTAGTAATCAAAAAAACAAAATTTGATCTTCAAAAAGCAGAGGAAAGAGCTCATATCTTAATAGGTCTATCTGTAGCTGTAGAAAACTTAGATAAAATTATAAAAATCATTAGATCTTCTAAAACACCTGAGGATGCAAAAAATGCTATTCTTAAAACCAAGTGGAAAATAAACAAATCACAAAAATTAATTTCTTTAGTAGAAGGAAAAAAAGGTAAAAACGTTTATTCTTTATCTGAACCACAAGTTTTAGCTATTTTAGAATTAAGATTACAGAAATTAACGGCTCTTGGTATCAATGAAATTGAAGTTGAAATTAAAAAATTAGCTGAATTAATTGCAAAATATAAAAAAATTATATCGTCTAAAAAAGAGCTTTTGAGAGTAATAAGTGAAGAATTAAAAAATATTAAAGAAAAATTTGCTGTACCAAGAAGAACTAAAATTATTGATGCTGTATTAAATTACGACATCGAAGAAACAATCCAAAAACAATCTGTAATTATTACAGTAACTTTACAAGGTTACATTAAAAGAGGATCATTAAATAATGTTAAACAACAAAAAAGAGGTGGAAAAGGTAAATCTGGGATTACTACCAGGGATCAAGACTCTGTTATACAAACGCTTTCCGTAAATACACATACATCAGTTTTATTTTTTTCAACAGAAGGACTTGTTTATAAAATTAAAGCCTGGAAAATACCCGAAGGATCATCGGCTTCAAAAGGTAAATCCTTATTCAATATTCTTCCACTAAAAAGTCATCAATCTATTAGTTCAATTATGCCAATGCCTGATGAAGATACAGATTCAAAAAATTATCAAATTATTTTTGCAACTGCACAAGGTAAAGTTAGAAAAAATAGTTTAGATGATTTTTCTTCGATTAATGCTTCAGGAAAAATTGCAATGAAACTTGATAACAATGATAAAATTGTTGGAGTAAAAATTTGTAAAGATGATCAAGATATAATTCTAAGTACTAGATTTGGTAAATGTATCCGTTTCGAAGCTAGAAAACTAAGAGTATTTAAGGGAAGATCTTCAAAAGGAATCAAAGGAATTGAACTCGCATCTGGTGATCAAATTGTTTCATTATCCGTAATTGATAACGATAAATTAATTAAAAATGGAAAAAAATCAAAAGATGAAAAATCAGAATTAAAAGCAAAAGAAAAATTTGTATTGGCAATAAGCGAAAATGGTTATGGCAAAAAAACTTCTCATATTGACTACAGAGTTACTAATAGAGGAGGAAAGGGTATTATTGGAATTATAAATTCTCCAAGAAACGGAAATATAACCTCATCTTTTCCAGTTTTTGAAGGTGATGAAATTTTAATATCCACAAACAAAGGAAGAGTTATTAGAGTTGCGGTAAAAGAAATTAGAACTGCAAGCAGAAATACTCAGGGTGTAAGAATTATAAAATTATCTGGTGATGAAAAAGTTGTTTCTGCAATTAAAATTGATGATAATTTAATTTAATGAGTAAAATTGCAATTTATCCAGGAACTTTTGATCCAATTACCTATGGTCATATTGATGTTATCAAAAAGGCGTTAAAACTTTTTGATAAAATAGTAGTTGGTGTTTCTGATGTAAGTAATAAAAATTATTTATTTTCATCAGAGGAAAGAATAGAAATTGTTAATAAAGCTTTATTTAAGGATTTAAAATTAAATAAAAAAAAAATTATTGTTGTATCTTTTGGTTCACTAACTACAGATTTGTGCAAAAAATATAAATCAAATATCATATTACGTGGCTTAAGAGCTGTATCTGATTTTGAATATGAATTTCAACTTGCTGGAATGAATAGAAAGCTGAACCAAAATATTGAAACAATTTTTTTAATGTCAGATGTAGAAAATCAAATCATTTCATCTAGATTTGTTAAAGAAATTGTAAAATTAAATGGAAATATTAAAAAATTTACTACCAAAAGCACAATAAAATCTTTAAAAGAAAAATATGAATAGAATTTTATCGTACATATTTATTTTATTTTTTATTAGTGCAAATCAATTAATAGCTGAGGAGAATATAATGATTTTAAAACTAAAAGATGGTGATGTAAAAATTGAATTATTTGAAGACGTGGCACCAAACCATGTCAAAAGAATTAAAGAATTGGCTAACAGTGGAAAATATGACAACGTTGTATTTCATAGAGTGATCGATGGCTTTATGGCTCAAACAGGTGATGTTAAATTTGGAAATTCAGAATCTAAAGAATTTGACTTAAGAAGAGCAGGCATGGGTGGATCTGATATGCCCGATTTAGATCAGGAATTTAATAGTTTACCTCATGACAGGGGCACATTATCTATGGCTAGAGCTCAAGATCCAAATAGTGCAAACAGTCAGTTTTTCATTTGTTTTCAACCAGCACCTTTTTTAGACAGACAGTATACTGTTTTTGGTAAAGTTATTGAGGGAATGGAGTTTGTAGATAAAATTAAAAGAGGTGACCAAAATAACAATGGTGCTGTAACAGATCCTGATAAAATTATAAGTTTTAAATCTTTGTAAAATATTAAATGGCATTAAAAAATTTTGCCTTTAAAGTTTTAAATAAAGATAAATTTGCTAGACGTGGTGTTATAGAAACTCATAGAGGGGAGATTAATACACCAGCATTTATGCCTGTTGGCACACAAGCTACAGTTAAAGCTTGTACAATCGACGATATAAAGAAAACAGGATCAGAAATAATACTTTCCAATACCTATCATTTAATGATCCGTCCTGGTGTTGAAAGAATTGAGGCAGCAGGTGGTTTACATTCATTTATGAATTGTGAATTGCCAATACTCACAGACTCAGGTGGTTTTCAAGTAATGTCTCTATCAAAATTAAATAAAATAGATCGCGAAAAAGGCGCAATATTTAATTCACACGTTGATGGAAAAAAATTTTATTTAAGCCCTGAAGAAAGCATTAGAATTCAATTGGGCTTAAACTCAGACATTGTAATGATAATGGATGAGTGTCCAAAAAAAACTGAAGATTATAATTTAATAAAAAAATCTATGGATCTATCTTTGTATTGGGCTGAAAGATCAAAAAAGGCATTTGGAAATAATCCTCACAAAGCTTTATTTGGAATTATTCAAGGAGGATTATTTAAAGATTTAAGATTAAAATCACTTGAAGGACTTACAAAGATCGGATTTGATGGCTATGCTGTTGGAGGTTTGGCTGTAGGTGAAACTCAAGATGAAATGTTTGCTACTTTAGATGGTATTAAAGAACATTTGCCTGATGAAAAGCCTCATTATTTAATGGGAGTTGGTACACCTTCAGATATTTTAGGAGCTGTAAAAAGAGGTATAGATATGTTCGATTGTGTTCTTCCAACTAGATCAGGTAGAACAGGTCTTGCTTTTACTTGGAATGGAAGGGTAAATATTAAAAATAACAAATATCAACATGACAACACGTCGTTAGATCCTAATTGTGAAAATTTAAATTTAAATAAATATTCAAAAAACTATTTAAATCATTTGTTTAATACCAATGAAATATTAGCATCAATGCTATTAACGCTTCACAATATAAATTTTTATCAAGAATTAATGTCTGAAATCAGAAAAAATATTATGAATAATACATTCGATGAATTTCATGATAAATACATTGATAAGTTGTAGTTTTATTAGCTGTGCTATTATGTGTATAACTTTTGTATAAAAACCCCTCATTTATAACGAAATCTTTTTATAAAAATTACATTGAACGAATTGAAATATTAAAATTAATCTGTATACAAACCATATTCATTTTCATAAAAATGAATACTTTGTGGGCCGTTAGCTCAGTTGGTAGAGCAATTCCCTTTTAAGGAATGGGTCGATGGTTCGAGTCCATCACGGCTCACCATAATTGAATTATGCCGTTTCAATTGGTGGGTATTCTAAAATAACTTCATTCATTTTATCATTTAGATCTTTAATTCTATTGTCAGAAGAAGGGTGTGTACTCATAAATTCTGGAGGCTCTTTACCTTTATTAAGTTCTTTCATTCTTTCCCAAATTTTAACAGTTTCTCTTATGTCATATCCTGATAAAGATGAAAATATCATGCCTAAATAATCAGCTTCACTCTCTTGCTTTCTATTGAAAGGATTTAATAAACCAAGCTGAGTAATTAAACCTACAGTATTCATTCCAGTCGTTGTATTAACTTGAGATAATTTTCCTCCACTAAAAATATCAATTAACTGGGTGCTAGTATTAACGAGAGTGGCACGACTAGCTCTTTCAACTGAATGTTTTGCTACAGCGTGGGCAATTTCATGACCCATTACAGCAGCTAATCCATTAGTATTTTTTGTAGCTTCTAATATACCTGTATAAACTGCTATTTTACCTCCCGGCATGCACCAAGCGTTTCTAACTTTTTTTTTATCAATCAATATATATTCCCAATCAAAATATGTTGTTGGATCATCCAAACCTTCACGATCAAAATATTCTGAAATTGAATTTTCCATTTTTTTTCCAATTTCCTTAATTTCATTTAATGTTTTTGTATCATCACTCATCTTTTCTTTTTCTTTAATCTTTTCATAAATTTGAGCCGCTTGAGCATTTAATTTAGCTTCTGAAACTATTTTTAATTGTTTTCTCTCCGTAATAGGAGCTGTAGTGCAAGATGGAAGTATAAAGCTACAGCACCCACAACCAACAAAGGATAGAAATTTTCTTCTATTCATATCTTGCTAAAATTGTTATTATTATTCATGAATCTAAATAATAAAATATTATTAGTATTATTTATCATTGCAATAATTTTTGTTGTTTACGCTAGCTATAGTTAAAAACAAATATGTCAAAAAAAGGCACAAAAAAATCATTTTCATTAACTTTAAGAAATTATTTTATTGCTGGTGTTGTAGTTTTGATTCCAATTGGATTTACTTTATATTTAAGTAAAATCTTGATCGGAATTTCCTCTAATCTTATTCCAAAAAACATTAACCCTAATAGCTATTTGCCATTCAACATACCAGGTGTTGAAATAGTTATAACAATTATATTTATTACATTAGTTGGTGGTTTATCTTTATCATTTTTTGGTAAAAGAATTTTAAAATTAATAGATGATCTTTTTAAAAGAATTCCATTTCTAAGAACTGTTTATTCTGCAATTGTACAAATGACAGAAACGTTTTCCAAGAAGGATGATGGTAAAAAAAGTGTTGTCTTAATAGAGTACCCAAGAAAAGGTGTTTGGGCAGTTGGATTTGCTACTAAAGAAAACACAGGTGAGATGGCAGAAAAAACTAAAAAAAAATTGGTTAATGTGTTTGTCCCAACAACACCTAATCCAACTAGCGGTTTTTTATTAATGTTCCCTATAGAAGATGTTATCTATTTAAATATGTCATTTGAGGATGCTTCAAAATTTATAGTTTCTGCAGGAACCTCTACAAAATCCTAGGCAAGATCATTAATAATATCTGCACGATCATACAATTTAATTAATGCTTTAAATTTACCTAGATTTTCCTTATCTTTCTCAATTCTTTTAATTTCTTTTTCTGCAAGTATAAATAAGTCACTATTTTGAACTGGATCTGCTAATTTAAAATTTTTAATACCACTCTGTTTAAAACCAAGTATATCACCGTAACCTCTAATTTTTAAATCTTCTTCAGATATCACAAAACCATCATTTGTTTCCTTAAGTATATTAATTCTTTTTTTTGCATTTTCACTTAAGTTTGATTTAAACATTAAAATACATGTAGAATCTTTTTCACCACGACCAACTCTACCTCTTAATTGATGTAATTGAGATAAGCCAAATTTATTAGCATTTTCAATTACGATTACAGTGGCATTAGGGAAATCAATTCCAACTTCTATTATTGTTGTTGATACTAATATTTTAAATTTTTTATTCAAAAAATTTTTTAAGATTTCATCTTTTTCATCAACATCTGTCTTTCCATGAAGAATTAATACATTGTTTGGAAATATTTTTTTTAAATACTCAAATTTTTTAATTGCTGATGAATGATCTAGTTTTTTCGATTCTTCAATTAATGGACATACCCAAAATATTTGATTTCCTGAATTAATTTCTTTTTTAATAAACTTAATGACATCATCAATTTTACTTTCTAGTTTACTATAGGTTTTGATATTTTTTCTATTTTTAGGTTTTTCTCTAATAATAGATAAATCCATATCCCCAAATATAGTCATTGTTAAAGTTCTAGGTATAGGAGTAGCTGTCATTAACAGAACATCACAATCGCTACCACCTTTATCAGATAATTTTTTTCTTTGATTAACTCCAAATTTGTGTTGTTCATCTATAATTATAAGACCAAGCTTTTTGAATTTTACAGTTTTTTGAAACATAGCATGTGTACCAAATAATATATCAATCTCATTTTGCTTTAATTTATTTAAAATATTTTTTTTTGTTTTGCGCTCTGATTTACCAGAGATAAATTCAATTGAGTAATTTTTAGGAAAAAGTTGTTTTGCTAAAATAAAATGTTGTTTCGCTAAAATTTCAGTAGGAGCCATAAATGCTACTTGGAATCCTGAGTTTATTGTATTGTACGCAGCTAATAAAGAAACAATTGTTTTTCCACTACCAACATCACCCTGTAACAACCTAAACATTTTAGTAGATGATGATAAATCATTATTTATTTCTTGAAGTGATTTAATTTGATCTTTTGTAAGCGAAAACTTTAAATTATTAATTATATTTTGCTGTTTTTCTAAATTAATTAATTTATTTTTTTTTTTAATTTTTTTAATTTTTTTTCTAATTTCTGAATTAACTAAAAAGGTAGCAAATATTTCATCATAAGCTAACCTTTGATAAAAATTATCATTAAATTTACCGATATTTTCATATTTGTGTAATTCTTTAATTGCATCATTCCAGTTTATATTATTAAATTTTGAAATTATTTTATCTGAATGCCACTCATTTAGTTTTGGTAGTTTTTCAATAATTTGATTTATAATTTTATTATATATTTTTTCACTTATCCCTTCAGTTAAAGAATATTTATTGTGTACTTTCTTTATTAAACTTGAATCTTCTGAAATATATTTTGGATTTGTTAATTGGTATTTATTTTTATAAAAACCAATTTTACCACTCACAGTAATTTCTTTACCAAGAGGTAAAATTTTTTTTATATATCCCTCATAGCTATTAAAAAAAACACAATCAATTTCACCTGTCTCATCCGTACATTTAACTCTATTGGGTAATCTTCTTATTCTTGGAAATAAATATTTTTGAGGAATAATAGTTACCGTTTGATTTTCACCAATTTTGAGTTCATTAATTTTAACTGACAGGCTTCTATCCGTATATGTCTTAGGTAACTTCCATAATAAATCAAATATATTGTTTATATTCTTTTTTTTTAGTAAATTTTTTGTCTTAATCCCAACACCCTCTAAAGCGGTTAAATCTGATAATAAATATTTATAATTGGTTTTATCATCCATATTTAGTTAATATATTGCAAATATGAGTATCTACATAGATGAATTAAAGAAAAAAATTATTTATCGATCTATTTATCGTGGCACAAAAGAAATGGATAAACTTTTAGGTAAATTTGTTAAAAATTATATTAATAAATTGAATGAAAAAGAACTTAATGATCTTGAAAAATTGTTGAATATCGATGACACAAATTTATATAATTTTTATAACGGTTTTAAAACTGATTTTGAAATTGAGATTAACGAAGTAAGTAAAATGTTTAAAAATTTTAAATATTAAAAATTATGGCGGAGAGACTGGGATTCGAACCCAGGAAAGAGTTGCCCCTTTGCCGGTTTTCAAGACCGGTGCTTTCAACCGCTCAGCCATCTCTCCGTGAGCAAGGTTTTATAATTATAATTATTTAATTCAACCATAAAATAGTTTAATAAAACTATATAACGACTAATTCCATTTAATCTCATGAACAAAAATTTTAATAAAGGACTATTTCTTGCTGGTTTTGGTTCGTTTTGGTGGGGTTTTTTTGGAGTTCTATACTTTAAATATATTACTTTTATTGGTTATATTGAGCTAGTTATCCATAGATGTCTTTGGACTACATTAACTTTGTTAGTAACGACTTTTCTTTTTTCTAAATGGGATATTTTTTTTACAATAATCAAAAATAAAAAAAATTTAATCTATTTATTTATATCTGGATTTTTAATTTTTATGAATTGGGGTGTATGGATATATGCAATAGCAACAGATAGAATTATCGATGCAAGTTTTGGTTATTTTATTATGCCAATATTAAGTGTTCTTTTGGGATATATTTTTTTTCAAGAAGTTTTAAATAAAAAAAGAATATTTTCAATCATCTTGGTTGTTATATCAATTTTATATTTAGTGTTCTTTAATATGAAATCTTTACCTTGGGTAGGGTTGCTCGTAGCATTAAGTTGGGGATTTTATAATTTGGTAAGAAAAAAGATTAATGTAGATACAGATATAGGTTTATTAGTTGAAAGTTTATTTATTCTTCCAATTGCAGTCGTAGCTTTTTATTTTATCACAATTAATGGACATAATGATTTCAACTTATCAAACCCACCGATGATGCTTTTAATATTTTTGGCAGGCCCTATGACAGTAATTCCTTTATTTTTATATGTGAGAGGTGTTGAGCTTTGTGGGCTAGGGCCTACAGGTATGATATTTTATATAACACCAACTCTTCAATTTTTATTAGGTTATTTCTACTACGATGAGCTTTTTTCATTGGAAAAATTAGTTAGTTTTATTTTAATTTGGATTGCTGTAATCATATATTTAAAAGATTTATATGAAACTAATTAAATTAATATTAATTTTATTTTTACTAAATCAATTAAACTCTCATGCAGATATCAATTTAGAATTTGAAAATTGGAAGCAAAAATTTAAAAAAATTGCTCTTAATGATAATATTTCAGAAGCTACTTTTAATATGGTTATGAAAAATACAAAATATTTACCAGATGTAATTAGGTATGACAGATATCAACCAGAATTTTATGAGGACACCAAAACTTATATTTCCAAGAGAACATCTGATAAAAAATTATCAATAGGTAAAAATTTTTACTCAGAAAATTCCGATTTAATTAATATGGTTGAAAATAAATTTGAAATAGAAAAAGAGCTTTTGTTATCATTAATGGGTATTGAAACGAATTTTGGAACATATTTAGGTAAAATGGACATTTTATCTTCCTTAGCTACTTTAAGTTTTGATAAAAGAAGATCAGAATTTTTTACCAATGAACTTCTAACACTTTTAAAACTTATAGAAAATAATCGTATTGACCATAAAACATTATATGGTTCATGGGCGGGCGCATTTGGTTTTTTTCAATTTATGCCATCTACAATGAAAAATTATGCAATTGATTATGATAATAATGGATATATCAATCTTAAAGGCAATTTTGATGCTTATGCGTCAGCTGCAAATTATCTTAAAAAAATTGGATGGGACAATCAAAAACCATGTTTTTATAAAATAGATTTGTCTGAGAATGTTCCAAAAAAATATTTAAATATTTCAGCAAAAAGAATTCATGAAAAAAAAAAATTAATTTCTTTCAGAAAATATATTCAAAATAATTCTGACATTCCAAGTAAATTTGATAATTTAGATGCTGCTATTATTACTCCAGATAAAGATATTATACCTGATGCTGAGACATTAAATCCTGCATATGTTGTATTTGATAATTATGAAGTTATTTTAAAATGGAATAGATCATTGAGGTTTTCGCTTGCAGTTTGTACATTAAAAAATAAATTTAAAAATGAACTATAAGATTGTAATTTTTTCTCTTTATTTAATTTTTGTCTCAGGATGTAAACAAGTTGAAAATACCACTAAAAAAGAAATAAATATTGAACCAAAATTTGAAAAAAAAGAAGTAGAAATAAAAAAAACTGAAAAAGAATTAAAAAAAGAAAAAGAAAAAGTAATTGAGGAAGATGATACAAATTACATTTTTGATAGAGATTATAAAAATCAAGGTTTTGCTTTAATATATAATGAAGATTTGTTTACAGGTCAAAAAATAGATAATAATTCTCTTTCTATTTTTCATAAGAAAATCAAAAAAAATTCCTTTGTAAAAATTACAAATCCATTTAATGATCTAAGTATTACTGCAAAAGTAGTATCAAATAAAATAGATTATCCTGAGTTTTATAATTCAGTTATTACTCAAAGAATTGTTGAAGAGTTATCAATTGATATAAATGAACCATACATAGATCTTTCATTAATTTCAAACGATTCAACTTTTATAGCAAAAAAAGCTAAAACTTATGATGAAGAAAAAATGGTAGCAGAAAAAGCTCCAGTCGATGGTATTATCATTGATAACTTAGGAACTATAGAAAAAAAAGATATTAAAATCATAAAGAAAAGTTTTTTATACTCAATTGTAATAGCTGATTTTTACTTTAAAGATTCAGCGGAAATCATGCTCAATAGAATAAAAGAAGAAACAAATATTAATAATCCAGTCATTAAAAAGTTATCTCAAACAAAATATAGGGTATTATTAGGTCCATTTAATGATATAAAAAAACTTGAAGAGTCATTTAATGAAATTAAACCACTTAACTTTGAAAATTTGAAAATTCTTAAAGATGTTTAAACTTTTTTTATTTTTTTTAATATTAATTTTAAATTTTGGAAATATTTCTCATGCTAATTTTGAAGTCAAAGCAAAAACAGCAATCATTCAAGATTATAATTCAGGAGAAATCCTTTATGAAAAAGAAGCAGATCTATCTATTTATCCAGCTTCTATGACTAAAATAATGACCTCTATAATAGCATTTGATTTAATAAAATCAGGTGATTTATCTATGGATGAAAAATTTATTATTTCTGAAAAAGCATGGAGATTATCTACTTCAGGTTACTCATCTATGTTTATAATGGTCGGAGATCAAGTGTCTGTTGAAAATCTTCTTAGAGGAATAATTGTAGCTTCTGGAAATGATGCATGTATCGCTTTAGCGGAAGGCATAGCTGGAACAGAAGAAGAGTTTGCAATTTTAATGACTGCTAAAGCAAAAGAACTAGGAATGGAAAATACAAATTTTACCAATTCATCAGGAATAAATCATCCAGATAATTATTCTACGGTTCGTGATATTCTTATAATGTCCAGATATTTAATAAAAGAGCATCCAGAATATTACAAGATGTTTGCTGAGAAAGAGTTTACATGGGATAGAACTGGTGGAGACCCAATAACTCAAGGTAATAGAAACCCACTTCTTTATAAAAATTTAGGTGCTGATGGTATTAAAACTGGATACCTTGCAGTAGAAAAATATTCACTTGCTTCATCAATTAATAGAAATGGAAGAAGGCTAATTGCAGTTGGCAGCGGTTTTGTTTCAAAAAATGCAAGATCTAGAGAAAGTGCAAAAATGCTTACTTATGGATTAACAAATTTTGATTTAGTTAAAATAGCTGAAGCTAACAAAACATTTGATAAAATTGATGTTTGGTTAGGTAAAGATAAAAATGTTGAAGTTTATACTTCAGAAGATGTCTATAAAACTATAAAGAAAGCAAAAAAGAAATTATTAAAAGTTTCTGTAAAATATGTTGGTCCAGTCGAAGCACCAATTAAAAAAGATCAAAAAATTGCAAAATTAAGAGTTGTATATGATCAAGAATTAGTTGGTGAATATGATTTATTAGCAAGTAAAGAAGTAAAAAAAGTTAATTTTTTCTCAAGATTGATTAAATCACTTAATTATTTAATCTGGGGTGATGTCTAAAAAACCAGTTATTGTCTTTGAAGGAATAGAGGGCAGTGGCAAAAGTCATCATATCTCAAATGTCTCTAAACATTTAGATAAAAAGAAAATAGACTATATTAAAATTAGAGAACCTGGAGGAAGCAAAAATTCTGAAAAAATCAGAAAATTACTTCTGAATAAAAATTCTAATTTTAACAATAATACTGATCTCTTATTAATGCTAGCTTCAAGGAGCGAAAACATTAATCTTATAAAAAAAAATTTCAGAAAAAAAATAATTCTTATTGATAGATTTACAGATTCTACAATAGCTTATCAGCATTATGGAATGGGTATTGATATTAAATTAATAAATACAATTAATAATTTTTTATTAAAAAAAATAAAAATTGATTTTACATTTCTAAATATTGTAAACAAAAAAAATCTATTTTTAAGATTAAAACAAAGAAAATCATTAAATAGATATGATAAGTTTGATATGAGATTTTATAACAAAGTTCAAAAAGGTTTTTTAAAATTAGCTTTTAAAAAAAAATCTTACAAAATAATTAATTCAAATTTAAATATTAAAATTAATGAAAATTTAATTATTGATCAAATAAATAAATTAATTAAATGAATATTAACCCTTCTTCACAAATTTCGTTATATGGTCATAATATCTTATTTGATAAATTCATAGAACTTATTCAAAAAGATAAATTACCTAATAAAATTCTTTTATCAGGAGAAAAAGGGTTGGGAAAATGCACATTAGCTTATCATCTTGTTAATTTTGCTTTATCTAAAAATGAGGCTAACCCTTATGATCTTAATAATTTCAAAATATCGACCGAAAATAAATCTTACTTACTTGTCCAAAATCAATCTTGTCCAAATTTTACACTAATCGACGTAGAGCAGGATAAGAAAAATATTGATATTAATCAAATAAGAGAATTGATTAATAATCTTAATAAATCTTCATTTAACTCCAAACCAAGATTTGTTCTTATAGATAATATTGATTTATTAAATGTAAATTCTGTAAATGCTTTACTTAAAATTTTAGAAGAACCTAATGACAATATTTTTTTTATTTTAATTAATAATAACAAAAAAGTTTTACCAACTCTTAAATCTAGATGTATAAATTTTAAGGTTTTTTTATCATCAAAAGATTCTATTGAAATAGCTAGTAAAATTTTAAAAAAAAAAATAAATGATTTAATTAACTTTGATCTATTAGATAGTTATAAAACCCCTGGTCAATTAATTGACCTGATTGTATTTTCTGAAAACTATGAGATTGATATGAAGAATATAATTTTAAAAGAATTTTTGCTTAAATTTATAAATGAGAAGATTTATAAAAAAGAAAAAAAATTAAATCATTTAATTTATTCTTTTATTGAAGTTTATTTTAGAAAGAATATATCATCATCAAACATTAGCTTATTAAATTTTTATAAATATTTTTTAAAAAAAATTAATAATACCAAGATTTATAATTTAGATGAAGAAACTCTTTTTTTAGAATTTGAAGATAAAATATTAAATGGATAAAACTTTTTATATAACAACTCCAATTTACTATCCTTCAGCAAAACCACATATGGGTCATGCTTATTCGAGTATTGTGGCAGATTTTTTTGCTAGATTTAAAAAAATGGATGGTTTTAATGTTCATTTTCTTACTGGCACTGATGAACATGGATTAAAGATTCAAAGATCAGCAGAAAAAGTAGGTGAGGATCCATTAAAATTTTGCGATAAAATAAGTCAAACATTCAGAGATCTATCCAATACTCTAAATTTATCTAATACTGATTTTATACGTACAACTGAAACAAGACATAAGAAAACTGTTCAATATCTTTGGAATGAACTAAAAAAAAATGATGATATTTATTTATCTAAATATTCTGGTTGGTACTCAGTTTCTGACGAGGCTTTCTATAATGAAGATGAAATAGAAGAATTAGAGGGTAAAAAAATAGCAATTTCCTCAAAATCTCCCGTAGAATGGATTGAAGAAGAGTCTTATTTTTTTCGATTATCTAAATGGGAAAAGCCATTGTTAGATTTTTATAATTCTAATCCTGATTTTATATCTCCTGAATCTAGAAAAAATGAAGTGATTAGTTTTGTCAAAAGTGGCCTTAAAGATTTATCAGTAAGTAGAAAAACTTTTTCTTGGGGAATACCTGTTCCTGATGATAAAAATCATGTTATCTATGTATGGTTAGATGCGCTTACTAATTATATAAGTGCATTAAATTACCCAGATGACAATGATGATTTATTTAAACAATTTTGGCCAGCATCTATTCATTTAATTGGAAAAGATATTCTTAGATTTCATGCAGTTTATTGGCCTGCATTTTTAATGGCTGCAAAAGTGGATTTACCCAAAAAGGTTTATGGACATGGTTGGATTTTGTCAGGTGAAGAAAAGATGTCAAAATCAAAAGGTAATATTTTAGATCCTTTGGAAATAATTGAAAAGTATGGACTAGATCCCCTTCGATATTATTTAATAAAAGAAGTATCCTTTGGTAATGATGGCAATATATCTCAAGAAAGATTAGAGGACTGTATAAATAGTGATTTAGCTAATAACTTTGGAAACTTATGTCAACGTGTATCTGCATTTGCAATTAAAAACTGTGAAAGTAAAATTCCTTTGGAAGTTAAATTTAATGAGAATGATTATAAAATATTAAATAGATATAAAGATAATATAGATTTAATTAGATCAAAAATAGAGGAACAAAATATAAATTTTTATATTGATTTTATTGTAAATTCTTTATTTGAGGCCAATAAATATTTTAATGATCAAGAACCTTGGAAAAAAAAAGACGACAAAATAAGATTAAATACAATTGTATATACAACTTTAGAAGTAGTAAGAAAAATTAGTTTTTTATTGTATCCCATAATACCCGATTCATCACTAAGAGCGTTAAAAATATTTGATATATCAGAGGAGCAAATAAAATTTTCTACTGTTGCAGAAAATGAGTTTCTATCTAAAGGTGATAATATTCACAAAATAGATATTTTATTTAAAAAAATTGAAAAAAAAAATGATTGATTCACACTGTCATCTTGATCATGAACCATTATTTAGCGATCTAGAAAATATAATCAAAAGATCGAAAGAGGTAGGGATTGAAAAATTATTAACTATCTCAACCTCTTTAGAAAGTTTTTCAAAAATAAAAAATATTTTAACTAAAGATAAAATAATTTATGGAACTATTGGTATTCATCCACATGAAAGTTCAAAAAATTCAATTGACTCAAAGGAAATAGTTAAAAATTTAACTGAAAATGAGAAAGTAATTGGAATTGGAGAGACTGGGTTAGATTTTTACTACGATAATAGTGATAGAAATATTCAAATTTCTAGTTTTCGTGAACATATTGATGCTTCTATTGAAACAAATTCTCCATTAATAATTCATTCTAGAAATGCAGAGGAAGAAACTTTTGAAATATTAAATGAATACAAAAATAAAAATCTTAAAATTTTAATGCATTGTTTTACAGGTTCTTTAGGATTTGCGAAAAAACTTCTAGATTTTAATTCTTATTTTTCAGCTAGTGGAATTATTACTTTTAAAAATTCGTTAGATCTACAGAATACATTTAAATCAATTCCATTGGAAAACTTGTTAATAGAAACTGATAGTCCTTTTTTAGCACCAGTTCCAAATAGAGGTAAAAAAAATGAACCATCATTCATTAGTTTTACAGCCTCAAAACTTGCAGAAATTAAATTGATTGAAAAATCTAAACTTGTCAAGATAACTACAAATAACTTCAATAAACTTTTTTTTAATTAATTTTTATGAAATTTATTATTTTAGGTTGTGGCAGTTCAATGGGTGTACCTAGACCAGATGGTTTTTTTGGCAATTGTGATCCTAAAAATAAAAAAAATTATAGAACAAGATGTTCTGCTTTAATCAAAACATCTAATGAAAATATTTTAATTGATACTTCGCCTGATTTGAGACAGCAGTTGTTAAGACATAATATAAAAAAAATTTCTAAAGTTCTTTATTCTCATATGCATGGTGATCAAACTCACGGTATAAATGATTTAAGATCCTTTTTTATTAATTCAAAAAAACAAATTGATGTTTATGCAGATAAAGATACGTCAAAATATTTAACAAATTCTTTTTCTTACATTTTTAAAAGCTATTCCAAAGAATACCCAGCTACATTAAATCTAAAAAAACTTAAAAATACAATTATTACTAAAGATAAAAATAAAACTATTAATATAAAATCTATAAAAGTTGCTCATGGTAAAGTAAAATCTAATTGTTTCGTTATAGATAAAAAAATTGCTTATATTAGTGATGTTAGTGAAATTTACTCTAAAGATTACAAATATTTTAAAAATCTAAAATATTTAATTGTTGATTGTCTTTGGTATAATTTTCATCCTTCGCATTTTAACTTAGAAAAAGCTTTATCAATCATAAAATTATTTAAACCTAAAAATGCTATTCTTACAAATTTGTCACCAGTTCTAGATTACAAAGTGTTAAAAAAAATTTTACCTAAAAATATAATACCAGCTCATGATGGGCTTACTATAAATTTATAGTAGACTTTCAATTTTACTAATTATTTTTTTTGACAAAGGTTTTGTAAAAGAAGCATAAGTATCTTCAACTTTACCTTCTTTATTTATTAAAATTTTATGAAAATTCCATTTTGGAACTGCTGATTTTCCATGGTTATCTTTTGCCCATTTGAAAATTTCATGTGCATCATCTCCTTTAACTTCATTTAAAGCTGTCATTGGAAAATCTATATTAAAATTTACTTCACAAAATTCTTTGATTTCTTTATTATCATCTTTTTCTTGATTGAAAGAATTAGAAGGGACACCCAAAACAATTAAACCCTTTGATTTATATTTGTCCCATAATTCCTGAAGATCGTCATATTGCTTTGTAAAACCACAATAACTGGCGGTATTTACCATGAGTATAACTTTGTTTTTATAAATATTAAGATCAATTATTTCTCCTGTAATACCCTCAATTTTGAAATCAAAGAAAACTTTTTCATAATTTGCTGAAGCTGAATTTTTAAAAAAAAACATAAATATAGATAACAAAAATATTATTTTTCTCATTGATTAGGTTTATTTGGAGTAAGTAATATTAAAAAATAACCAAATAAAGTTGACAATAGTGATCCTGTTAAAACTCCTATTTTAACACCATCCATGTACTGCATATTTTCGACAAAAGCTAAATTTCCAACAAATAAGCTCATTGTAAAACCAATTCCAGTAAGAACACCAACACCATAAAAATTGTACCAACTTGTGTTGTTAGGCATTTGAGCTACTTTCAATTTTATAGATACATAAGAAAATACAAATACACCCAATTGTTTACCCAGAAATAATCCAAGCACAATACCTAGAGGAACTTTGTCCAGTAATGAAGCAAAAGATAGACCTTCCAAAGAAACTCCTGCATTTGCAAAAGCAAACAATGGCATTATTCCAAATGCAACATATGGTGAAATTGCATGTTCAATTTTAATTAATAAAGAAAAATCTTTTTCTTTTTTTCTGTGAGGAATTGTCATAGCTAGTAAAACACCTGCTATAGTGGCATGAATTCCTGAGTTGTGAGTGAAATCCCACAAAAACAAACCTACTATTAAATAAGGTAAAAATTTTTTGACGTTAAATTTATTTATAACCAATAAAATTATAAATGCTAAAAGCATCAATGATAAATATTTGATGCTTAAATCCCCTGAGTAAAATAATGCAATTATAACAATCGCACCTAAATCATCTATTATAGCTAAAGCAGTTAAAAACACTTTTAATGATAGTGGAACTCGTTTACCTAATAATGATAAAACTCCTAATGAAAATGCTATATCAGTTGCTGAGGGAATAGCCCATCCATTTAAAGTTGCACTATCTCCATAATTAATAAAAACATAAAATAATGCCGGTACAAGCATTCCTCCTACAGCAGCAATTATAGGTAAAAGAGCTTGTTTTATATTTGAAAGTTCTCCTTGAAGAAACTCTCTTTTAATCTCTAATGTAACAAAAAAGAAAAATATTGCCATTAAGGCATCGTTGATCCAATGTATAACTGATAATTTTAACCCAAAATTATTTATTCCTATAAATAAATATTTATTTAAAGTTGAGAAATATAATTCTGCTAATCCTGAGTTACTTATAATTAAAGCAATTACTGCTGCGAATAGTAAAACAAGTCCGCTTGCTGCCTCTAGTTTAAAAAACCATTTAAAAGGTCTTGATAAATAATTAATCATAAGAATTTTAAGATAAGTCTATAATAAATAGTTTTATATCTTTCAATGTTTCATAAAGGTTAAAAAGAATAATTTCTAAACCTGGAAAAATATTAATTAAAGGTGTTTTTAAAGTATCCAATAAAATAATTAAAGCTATTAAAGAAATTAAAAAAACAACCAAATAACTAAAAAATTTACTTACTTTGTTAACTGATTTTTCTGTTTTTAATTTTAAATCCTTTTTTTTTAAATCTTTTTTAATTTCAGTTTCTTTATTCTTATTCAAATCTTCATTTGAGGATAAATTATTATCTCCTATATCATTTGTTTTGGTATTTACTTGTTTTTCATTAATTTGATTAATATCCTCATTTATACTAATGTTTATGTTTTCTATTGGACTATTATTTTCAATTTTATAAAACCAGATACGATCACAATTACCACATTTTAATTCTCGTCCTTCAGAAGGAATTAAAGCTGGATCTATTTTAAATTTTTTTTTGTTTTCACAAGGACAAGTGATAATCATCCCATGTTATATAACAGATTTTTATTAAATTTCTTTTATTTTGATATCTTTATTATTTGAAATTATTAAGAACTACTGTATTAGTACTGAAATCGGAGTGTAGCGCAGCCTGGTAGCGCATCTGGTTTGGGACCAGAGGGTCGCAGGTTCGAATCCTGCCACTCCGACCACCATTTTATGAAAAAAGCTATAATTTATATTCCTAATAAAAATCCAATGCAATCTGGTCTTGCAAAAAATAATAAATGGATTTTAGAATTTAAAACTGAAGATCCAACAAAAAATCCTTTAATGGGATGGGAAAGTTCTTCAGATACTTTAACGGAGTTAAGACTTGAATTTTCCAACAAAGATCTAGCAATTAATTATGCTAAAAAAAAGAAAATTGATTATGAGCTAATTGAACCAAGAAAAAGAAAAACTGTAAAAAAATCTTACGCAGATAATTTTTTAAAATAATAAATGTTTAGATTTTTCACTGAAAAAAATTGGTTTTTATGGTCTTGGATTGGATCATTTATTATACTTTCATCTCTATGGATACAGGTAAAGATTGATGTAAAAATCAATGAATGGTTTGGTGAATTTTATGACATGATTCAAAAAGCTTTGGGAGCACCAAATTCAATTACAATAGATGAATATTGGGCTAGTCTTTTATCATTTATTACTTTAGCTGCGATGTATGTAGGGGTTGCCGTAATTGTGAGTTTTTTTACGTCTCATTATTTGTTTAGATGGAGAACAGCAATGGTGGAATGGTACCATAGTGTTTATGATAAAGCTCGAAAAATTGAAGGAGCAGCTCAAAGGGTTCAAGAAGATACTATAAAATTTTCACGAATAATGGAGTCCCTTGGCACGAGCTTGATAGAAGCGTTAATGATTTTAATAGAATTTATGCCAATTTTATTTGGTTTAAGTGTTGGAATACCAATTTTCTTTTTTGGTGACTGGGATTATGGATTAATTGTTGGTGCATTAATTTGGTCTGTAGGAGGAACTATATTTTTAATATTGCTTGGATTAATATTGAGATTAGTTGGAGTAGAATATGATCTTCAAAAAAAAGAAGCAGCGTATAGAAAAATTTTAGTTATTGCGGAAGACGACGGTAATATAAGACCTAAAACAATAGAGGAATTATTTGATGGTGTTAGAAGCATTCATTTTAAAAGCTACATAAGGTATTTGTACTTTAATATTGGCAGAATAGCTTATTTACAAGCTAATGTTTTATCTGCGTACGTTTTTTTAGCCCCAGCTATTGTGGCAGGTGCAGTAACATTAGGTGTTATGCAACAGATAATTAGAGCTTTTGGAAGAGTAGAAGGATCAATGCAATATATACTTAAAGCTTGGCCTACCATCATAGAGTTAGCAAGTGTTTACAAACGTTTACGAGAATTTGAAACAAAAATTCAACAAGAAGATTTACTGGACGAAAAAGTTTAATGACAATTGACAAAAAATTTATAAGTCAATTTGTAAAAGTAACTACTAAAGCAGCATTAGCCTCAAGTTATTTAGTTGGTAAAAATGATAAAATTTCAGCAGATAAAGCTGCTGTTGATGCTATGCGTAGTGAATTAAATAATATTAATATGAGAGGTAAAATTGTCATTGGTGAAGGAGAGCTTGATGAAGCACCAATGCTTTATATTGGTGAAAAAATTGGAACAAATAACGGACCAGAATTAGATATAGCAGTTGATCCTTTGGAGGGAACAAATTTTGCTGCTAAAAACTTACCAGGTGCTTTATCTGTAATTGCTGTTGCAGAAAAAACAAATCTTTTTAACGCACCTGAAACTTATATGGATAAAATAGCTACGGGAAAAGTGGAAAGAGGTGTAATTGATTTAGATTATTCAATATCAAAGAATATTAAAAATTTATCTGAATATAAAAATAAATCACCAGAACAAATGACAGCATGTATTTTGGATAGACCTAGGCATAAAAAAATTATTGATGAGCTTAAAGCTTTAAATGTCAAATTAAAACTTATCACAGATGGAGATGTTTCTGGGGCACTTTTGGTTTCCAAAGAAGAATACAATGTAGATATTTTTCTAGGAATTGGTGGTGGTCCTGAAGGGGTGTTGGCGGCTTCAGCCTTAGATACTTTAGGGTGTTTTTTTCAATGTAGGTTTTTATTTAAGACTGAAACAGATAAAAAAAGAGGTTATGCTATGGGAATTAGCGATTTTAATAAAAAATATGAATTAAATGAAATTATTTCTGGTGACTCAATTTTTTGTGCGACAGGTATAACAACAGGGGACCTTGTACAAGGAATAAAATTGGAAGAAAATAAATTTTATTCTGAAACCCTGATTACTCATAAATCATCTAACATAAATAAAATTATAAAAGAGGAACAATATATTTAATGAACTCAGTTTCCGGTAAAAACTGGGAAGAAATAAAAATTAATCTCAGATTATTTAATAAGCTTAAAACTGAAAACAACTTACCAAGTATAATTAATAAATTAATTCTTTCTAGAAATTTTGATGAAGAAGAAATTTATAATATAGAAAACAATATTGAATTAATAAATCCATTTTTAAAAACAAAAGATTTTGAGCATGTTTTTAAAACTTTAAAAAAAAATATTAAGAATAAAGAAAAAATTATCATAATCGGTGATTATGATGTAGATGGGTTAGTCTCAACCTCATTATTTATTAAATTTTTAAAAATATTAGATTATCCATTCGATTTTTATATTCCAGATAGATTAACAGATGGATATGGAGCAAGTTTAAATTTAATTAAAAAAATTTTAAAAAAAAAACCAAAATTAGTTGTAATGCTTGATTGTGGGTCAAACTCAAGAGATTCCGTAGATTTATTAAATTTAAATAAGATAGATACAATAATTATTGATCATCATGAAGTATATGAGCCTTATCCTGTAACTAAAAATTTCATAAATCCAAAAAAAAAATGTGATTATAGAAATTATAGTTATTTTTGTTCATCAGCTCTTACTTATTACTTAATTGATTTTTATTTTAAAAAAGAGAACTTAACTAATACATTTAAAAAAAACCTAATTTATGTACTACTTGCAACAGTTTGTGATGTAATGCCATTAAGATATTTAAATAGAGTTTTGGCAAAAAGTGTTTTGCAAAATCAAAAATACTTTAGTGATTATTTCTTTAGGAAAATATTAAGTATATCTAAAAAAAAACACTCTTTAAATATAGAAGATTTTGCTTTTTTAATTGGCCCGATAATAAATTCAACTGGGAGAATTGGAGATCCAAATAAAGCAATTAATTTATTAATATCAAGTGATAATGAAGTTATTGAAAAATTAACAAATGAATTATTCTTTTTGAATGAAAAAAGAAAAAAAATTGAGGAAAATATATTAAAAAAAATAAATTTTTCTAAATCAAATTTTAAAAATAAAGATGTAATTTTTTTAACATTGAATTCAATTCATGAGGGATTAATTGGAATAATTGCTTCAAAAATAAAAGACTACTTTGAGAAGCCTTGCATAATTTTTACAGAATCTGGAAATAATTTAAAAGGCTCTGCTAGATCTACAGAAAACTTTAATATAGGTCATCTAATTAAAGATGGTATTAATAAAAATATAATTAAGAAAGGTGGAGGTCATAATCTGGCTGCTGGATTATTAATTGAAAAAAATAAACTTAATCAATTAAAAAATTTTATATTAACTTCTTACGCAAAAAAAATTAAGAATTCTTTTACTAAAGAATATATTGCAAAAATATCACCAAGTTCAATAAACCAAAATTTTTTTAATGACTTATCATTAATGGGTCCTTTTGGATCAAATAATCAAGACCCCGTTTTTTTAATAGAAAATGTTAAAGTAATAAAACCTAAAATAATTAAAAATAAATTTCTAAGCTGTATTTTACAATCTAGACAAGGAAAATCTGTTTTTGCTATGTCTTTTAATTTTATTAATTCAGAAATAACGAATTATTTAATTAATTATAAAAAAGAAATAAAAATTTTAGCTCAAATAAAACAAAATAATTGGAATAATAAAAAAACAATTCAATTAAATATTTTAGATGTTGCTATTTAACAACGATTAAAGCTTGATTAATAAGTCTTTATGCAATAAAAAGCTCGCATTCGGTCCCTTCGTCTATCGGTTAGGACACGTGGTTTTCATCCTCGAAAGAGGGGTTCGATTCCCCTAGGGACCGCCATTAATTTCTTTATAATTTTCATCCCAAACCTTTAGCCAATCAGGTTCAATAGATGGGACTGTTCTTGATATATGATAACTAATTGATTTAATTGGAGCTAAACATAATTCTTTATCAAAAATTTCATGTAAAGGCTTTTCAAAAGGATCGTTTTGGAACTCTCCTACAGATCTAATTTTGTCTCTATGTATATTAAGTATTTTTTTTGAAAAAATAAAAGTTAATAGTGTCTCTTTTACAATTCTCCATCTATAATTTTTTCCAATAAAAATTGAGGTGATATAATCTCTATCATAATAAAAAACATAATCTGATGGAGTTAAAAATATATCTCTATCTGTTTGCGTGGTAATTCTAGAATAAGAGTAAAGGAGTTCTTCAATTGAGTCTATTTTAAATATATAATCATCCTCTACAAAAAAAATTAAATCTTCTGATTTTTCTGCTTGATCACAGCATTCAAGATATGTGCCTCTATTACCATTTATTTTACTCTTGATGATATTGGTTTCAAACTTATCATTTAACAAAATTTTTTTTAATTGATTATTAAATTCATTAGAGGATTTGTCATATATTAGGTTTAAAGAAATGTTTAAATTATTATATTTTAAAAAATTTAAAATTGATTTTTTTAAACTAATTAAAGATACTTTAATCAAAATTTCCTTATTTATATTTGGAATAATCCTTTTCCATTTTCCTGGTGAATTCCAAAGAGCTACATCAGGGGAAAATCTATAATAAATATCTAATTTTTTAATCTTTCTAGAAAAATCTAAATAACCTGATGAAAGTAAAATTGATTTATTATTAAATTTAAAATAGTTTTCAGCTTTTTGATTTAGTTTTGGATTAATCAATTCAAAAGTTTCTTTATCCAAAGCATAGATGTTTAATAATTTTAATAATAATCTTTTTAATTTATTTTGTTTTAATAATTTTCGTTTAAACATGTATTTTTAATAATAAAATAATATTATGAATTTTTATGTATATTTAATTTGCACTAAAAACAACAATAATTCATTGATAAGCTACGTAGGTTATACCAATGATATAAAAAAAAGAATTAATCTTCATAACTCATCTAAAGGAGCAAAATTCACTAGGGGAAGAAAATGGAAACTAATATATAAAAAAAAATTTAAAAACAAGGTTGAGGCTATGAAATATGAGTATATTCTTAAAAGAAATTATAATCTTAGAAAAAACTTAAAACAGCTTTTTTTAAAAAATGAAAAAAATTAAAATTTTACATATAACTGATTTTCATTTTAGACATAATGGTAGATTATTTTATTCTTCAGGAAAAAAAATTAATAACGGATTAATTTTAAATGGTCATAACGTTTTAAATATTTCGGATAGAGACATTACAAATCAAAGAAAATCAATTTTTGATATTGGCGGTAAGAAACATCTATTTAATTTAATTGTTGAAAATATAAAAAATTTTAGACCTAATATGATATTACTTGGTCATGTTGATAGATTAAGTTATTTAGACTTTATTGAATTAAAAAATAGATATAAGCAAATAAAATTTGGGCAATGGTTTTTAGACCCACTTATTAAAACAGGGCCAGATTTTGAAAAAAACAAATCTAGATTTTTTTTAAAGTATCAATTTTGTGATGCTAATTTTGTTACTACATCACCAAGTTCATTAAATTTTGTAAATAATGATAGAACATTTTTTATTCCAAACCCAATAGATCCATCTATTGATGTTTATAAAAATCATTTATTTAAAAATGAAATTGATGTTTTCATTGCAATAAGTCATGGACAACATAGGGGAATTTTAAAAGATGGTTATAAGGATAAAAGAACCAAATTTATTGATAAATTAACAAAAAAAGCAACCTACAATATCTTCGGATATAACAAAAATCCAATTTGGGGACAAAAATTTTTTGATGAACTTAATAAATGTTCAATGGCAATTAATTTAAGTAGAGGTAAACCAATCAAATATTATTCAAGTGATAGAATATCAGCTTTACTAGGAAATGGTTTATTAACATTTATAGATGAAAAATATCAATATCAAAAACTTTTTACAAAAAAAGAAATTGTAACTTTCAAAAATATAAATGATCTTAATAAAAAAATCTTATTTTATAAAAAATTCAAAAAATTACAAAAAAAAATAGCATCAAATGGATATAGAAAAGCACATAAGATTTTTAATAATAAATTAATATCAAATTTCATTGTTAACAAAACAATGGGGTATGAAATAAAAAAAAAATATAGTTGGATGGATGACTAGATATTTGATTTTTAGAACTGACAGAATAGGTGATTTTATTTTTTCACGTATAATAACTGATGCAATTAAAAAACAAAATTCATCGAATAAAATTGATTTTGTATGCTCAAAATATAATTCTAATTATGTGAAAAATTATAAAGATATAAACAAAATTTATATTCTTGATAAAAGTAATTTAAAAATTATGCTTAAAAACCTACTGGAAATTAACTCAATTAAATATGACAAAATATTAGTACTAGATGGAAAGAGAAGATCAATATTATTTTCAATTTTTTTAAATTCAAAATTCAAGCTTGCTGTAATCAAAGATTGGCGACCTTTATTGATTTTAAAATTATTTTTTAATAAATTTTTAATCAATTCAGAAATAAAAAGTCAGTTTGATAACTTTGTGTCTGTAGCAAACATAATTGATTTAAAAGTTAATAAAAAAATTGATTATTATCATAGCTATAAATTCAAAAAAAATAATAAAAAATGTTTAAAACCTAATTATACATTATTGCATCTGGATGAAAAATGGTTTGAAAATTATTATTATAAAGACTTTGATTATATGAATTTAAATGAAAAAAATTTTAAATTACTTATTGATACAATTTTTAAAAAGTTTAAAAAAAACATTTTAATAACAACTGGTTCAATAAAAATACCATTGCTTGAAAAAATATTAAAAAAATATTTTAAAAAAATAGATGATAATGAATTTATCTCAATTAAACATAAAAATAAATTAAGATTTATTAACAACACAGATTTCCAAGATCTAGAAAATATAGTTAAAAAAGCTAATAATTTAATTTGTTGTGAGGGAGCAATTAGTCACGTTTCACACGCTCTTGGTATTAATACAATTGCATTAGTTAACTATACTGGAATTAATACTGGAGTTTTCTGGACAAGTCATATGAATAAAATTAAATTATTATATAGAGATGATATAAAAATTGTTTGTAAATTAATAAGCAAAATTAAGTAAAATTAATATTAATTAAATGCAAACAAAAATTTATTTTATTGAATCTTCCTCAAATTTTGATTTCACTGATTTAAATTCTCCACATATTGCGGGATCTGAAAAAACTCTCATAAATATTTCTCTTGAACTGTCTAAAAATAAAAACTTGCTTATTAAAGTCTTTAATAAAAGTGAAAATCTTAGAAATTTAGAAAATTTAATTTGGTCAAATATCAATAATATTAATTCTTTAGATGTTCCAGATTATTTAATAGCTATGTCTGATGCTAATTTGTTATCAAAAATCAATTGTAAAAAAAAATTTTTATGGTCTCATAGTGTTCAACCAATTGAAAAATTTATTAGAAAAAAGCAACTTTTTCCATTCTTAATTAATAAACCAATTTTATTACTTGAAGGAATGTATCACTTTAAAACTAGAAGTTTTTTAACATCAATTTTTGGAAAAAAAATCCTACCAATTGCTACAGATTATGATTTTATAAACACAAATGTTAACAAAGATTTTATACCTTTCAAAAGAGCAATTTTTACAACTAGATCAGATCGTAACTTAAATTTCTTACTAGAATGCTGGAAAGAAATTAAAAAAAAATCTCCAGATGCTGAATTATATATAAATCCTCCTTATGATTTATCTATGGAGGACAAAAAAAATAATATTTTTTTAAGAAAAAAAGGTAATAAAAATGATTTAATTCAAGATCTACTAAACTCTAGAGTAATGTTAAATCCTGGCCATAAAGGGGAGGTATTTTGTTTGGCTGCAGAAGAGGCAAGAGAATTGTGTTTGCCCTTAATTACTATGGGGTATGGAAGTTTATATGAAAGAGTAGAGCATGATATAACTGGTTATTTGGCAAAAAATAAAGAGGAATTTATAAACTACGCTTCACAAATTTTAAATGATGATACAATTTATTTAAACTTAAAAAAAAAATTATATCAAAAAAGAAATTTCAGATCCTATAAAAATGTTGCAGTGGATTTATTAAAGATTTTAAATGAAAGTTAAAGATATCGTAATACTTGTTGGGGGTAAGGGTTCAAGAATTAGTAGATTTACAAATAAAATCCCTAAACCATTAATTAAAATAGGATCTAAACCTTTCCTTGATCAATTAATTTTAAAACTTATAAAATATAATTTTAATAATATTTATTTACTTTGCTCATATAAAAAAAAAATTTTTTTTTCAAAATATCATAAAAAAAAAATACATAACTCTTTAATTACATGTATTGATGAAGGAACTCAAAAAGGTACTGCGGGAGCACTTTACAAATTAAGAAATAAATTAAAAAATAATTTTATTTTAATGAATGGTGACACTTATTTCGATATTGATTTAAATGTAATTATGAAAATGAATATAATTAATCAAATTGGTGTGATGGCCCTTACATACTCAAAAAATTTAATAAATAATAATAAAATCAACAGGATTAGTTTAAATAAAAATGAAACAATAGAATATACGAAAAATAAATCTAGATTATCTAATGGAGGAATATATCTTTTTAAAAAACAGATATTTGAATTCATAAAAAATAAAGAACAATCATTAGAAAATGAAGTTTTAAATGAACTAATTAATAAAAAAAAAATTAAAGGTATTTTATTTTCAGAAAAAATTATAGATATTGGTTCTTATCAAAATTTAAAAATAATAAAAAAACAATATAAACTTTTAAAAAATAAAGCTTTTTTTTTAGATAGAGATGGTGTTCTAAATAAAGATAATGGATACATATTAAATTTTTCTAAATTTAAATTTTTATCTGGTGTTAAAAAAGCTATTCATTATTTAAATGAAAAAAAATTTTTAGTTATTATTTTAACTAATCAAGCTGCGGTAGGGAAAGGGTTGATTACTGAAAAAAAATTAAAAGATATTCATCTAAAAATGTCGAAAGAAATTAATAATTACAATGAAGCTAAAATAGATGATATTTATTATGCACCTTATTATAAGCATTCAAGACATATAAAATATCGAAATAATTCTAGGGATAGAAAACCAAATATTGGAATGTTTGAAAAAGCGATAAAGAAATGGAATATTGATACTAAAAAAAGTTATTTTATAGGAGATAAAATAACTGATAGATTAGCATCAAAAAAAGCTTCTGTTAGATTTTACTACAAAAATAAAACTTCTTTGTATAAACAGATAAAAGATATCATAAAATGAATCGTAATATAAAAAATCACTATAAAGAAAGTTTAAGAGTATACAAATTATTAAGTAAAGAATTAAACAGGATAGAAGAAATTTCTAATTTTTTAACAAACATTATAAGAAAAAAAAATAAAATTTATGTTTATGGAAATGGTGGTTCATTTGCTGATGGCTCTCATTTTGTTGGAGAATTAACAGCAACTTATGAAAATAGAAAAAGAAAACCTCTTCCTTTCTATTTACTAGGTTCAAATACAGCAGCCATTACAGCGTGGTCAAATGATTTTAATTTTAACGATTATATTGAAAGAGAGTTTTCTGGATATGCGAAAAAAGGTGATTGTCTGTTTCTGCTATCCACAAGTGGTGGAAATATAAAAAATAAACAATCTTTAAACCTAATAAAATTAGCTAAATATTGTAAAAAAAATAAAATTTATTTAATTTCTCTTCTTGGTAAAGGGGGAGGGGAATTAAAAAAATACTCTAATAAATCTATTATCATTCCATCAAATAAAACGGGATCAATTCAAGAAGCTCACAAAATGATACTCCATTCTATTTGTGCTTTCTTGGATAATTTATTTTTATGATAATTTGCAAAACCCCTTTTAGAGTATCATTGTTTGGCGGTGGTACTGATTTTCCTGAGTATTATTCTAAATTTGGTGGATGTGTTATAGGGGGAACTATTGATAAATTTTCTTACGTTACTGTAAGATATTTACCAAATGTTTTTAATTACAAACATAGAATTGTTTGGTCTAAAAATGAGACTGTTAATAATAGTGATGAAATAATTCATCCTATGGTAAAAGCTGTTTTTAAAGATTTAAAAATCAAAAAAGGATTAGAAATTCACTACCAAGGTGATTTACAAAAAAATTCTGGTCTTGGAACTAGCTCATCTTTTTGTGTTGGATTAATAAATGCGATACAAAATTTACAAAATAAACATATCTCTAAAAAAAAATTAGCTAAAAAAGCTATTTTTATTGAACAAAATAAACTTAATGAAAATTGTGGCTCACAAGATCAAGTATGGGCTTCATATGGTGGTTTTAATTTTATTAATTTTAAAAAAGATGGAAACTTTCAAGTTGATAATTTATCAATTTCCAAAAAAAATTTATTTTTATTAAACAATAATTTTTTTTTAATTTACACCGGTTTGCATAGATATTCTAATGATGTAGAAAAAGATAAAGTAAAATCTCTAGATAAAAATTTAATTACACTAGATAAAATCAAAAAAATTACTTTAAACTTTAAAGATGTTTTAAATCAAAATAATTCTATAGATATTGTTGGTGAAATGTTAAATGAATATTGGAATTTTAAAAAATCATTATCAAACAAAGTAACTAATAAAAATATAGATGAGATTTATAACTTGGCCATTAAATGTGGAGCTTCAGGTGGTAAAGTTATTGGATCAGGAGGGGGTGGTTTTGTTTTGGTTTATTGTAAAAAAAAATATCAAAAAAAATTATTTAAAAATTTTAATAAACTACCAATTATAAAGTTTAAATTTGTAAATAAAGGTAGTGAAATAATTTTTAAAAGTTAGAATTTAACTTTATTTAATGCGTTATTTTTAAATAAATTAGCTTCTTTTATGTATCTTCTAACCATTTCTGTTGATTTATGACCTGTCATATTCATTATACTTCTTTCTTCGGCACCAGCTTCGGCTGCAGATGTAGCAAATCCTGACCTCAAACTGTGACCTGCATATTTATTGCCATCCAAACCAGCTAAATTTGAGTATTTTTTGATTATTAAGGCTATAGTTTTATCTGAGACATTAAAAATTTTACCAGTTTTAATTTTTTGTTCATTCAACCAATTTTTTAAAGTTTTTACTGGACAATAAATTTCCTTATCGAAATATGGTATTGCTTTTATTGATCCTTCTCCAGATTGATCAGTTTTTGATCTTTTAATAAAAATTTTGACACCTTCATTAACGAATTCTAGATCATCATAATCAATATTTACTAATTCAGATCTTCTAAATCCTCCAGAAAAACCAATTAGCAGTATCGCTTTATCTCTTAATTTTTTATTAAAATTTCCTTTAGTATTGTCTAGTACATTAATAATTAATTTTAAATCATTGATTAATAATGGTTTTTTGCTTTTTTGATTAATACCTAATTTCCTTTTAATACCCATTAAATTTTCAACAATTATAGGATGTTTAGTGTCTAGATAATGGCCTTTTAATTTATGTAATATACCTATAGATGCAATCCTTCTTTTTAGAGTGCTGTATCTTGATGTAGATGAAAGATGAGTTAAATATAATGATAATATTTTTGGATTAGTTGGCATTTCTTTAAATCCATGTTGTCTGCAAAAATTTGAAAAATCTCTGAAATCAGCTTGGTAAGCTCTCAATGTATTTGAAGCTTTTGAGCTTTTTAAATTTTTGATTGTTTCAAATTCTAAATTTTTTATATTTATTAAATTATTCATAATTTCCGATAACCATTAATTATCGGAAATAATATATAAATAGAATTTATAAGTCAATATCTATATTTTAATTAATTATGATAAAAAAATCTAAACAACATCTTAATTCAGTTAACGAAAGTTATAGTGAGCACATGGTTGTAGCCACAAAAGTAAGTTTTATAATGCTAATTGGAGGTTTAATGGCTTTAATTCATGGATTTATACCAGCATTGTTTGAAAAAAGTGCAAGTGATAAGATTAAAAAATTATATAATTACATAAATCAAAAAAGATAATAATTACAATAATTTATAAAATATAATTAATATAAATGATTAGAAAAATTCAAAGAAAAGATAAAGAAAATTGGATAAAATTATATTGTGGATATGCTAGATTTTATAAAGTTCCTATGAAACAAGAGATTTTAGACACTTTATGGAGTTGGTTAAACGACGAAAATCATGTTGTTAATGGAATTTGTTACGAAATTGAGGATAAAATTGTTGGAATTGCACACTACAGAACAATGCCAAGACCAATTAAAGGTCAATATATCGGATTTTTAGATGATTTGTTTGTGGATGAACATTTTAGAGGCCAAAAAATAGCTCAAAAACTTATCAAACACTTAGAATCCTTATCTAAAGAAAATAATTGGGATGGAATTCGTTGGATAACCCACTCTTCCAATGAGACAGCAAAAAAAATATATGATAAAATTGCAAAAAACACAGGATTTGAATTATATGAACTTAAAAGGGACTAAATTTCAGATAAAGGTTTGGAATTACTTAAAAAAAATACCTAGAGGAGAAGTCAGAACTTACCTTCAGGTGGCGAAAGCTATTGGTAGGCCAAAAGCTCATAGAGCAGTAGCAAATGCAGTTGGTAAAAACCCATATCCTCCGAAAATACCTTGTCATAGGGTAATTAGGACCGATGGATCACTCGGAGGATACTCAGGAAAAGGTGGAATTAAGACTAAACTGCGTTTACTTAGATCTGAAAAAGTAGACATTTAAGGTTAAAAAAGTGTTGAAAATAAAGGTTTTTAATCAGTTTTCACACATAATCACGTAAATAGAGCTATTCACCCTTTAGTTGTACTATAGATCTAAATATAACTAAATAAATACCCTCTATGGGCGATTAAAGAGCATATTCTATTACTGCATTGCTCTATTTTTAAATGATTTCAATCCTTTTTTAATGTCTTAAATTTGCTTTATTTTAGAGTTTTTTTTAAGCCACCTGCCCTACAATTTTTGATGAAAAAGAATACTTTAGAATTCTATTAGTAAAAAACTGTTGAAATTAAACACTTTTAGAAATTTATATTATTTTAATCGCTTTTAACTAAATTTAGTGTTTTTTTTAAATCAATGTGACCCAAAAAAAGCCTTTAATATTAATTATTACAATTAAAAAACCGAAATATTACTCTACTTCACTACATATTAATGTATTTTTATATATTAAA
>NZ_JBNAJN010000004.1:0-90312 GCF_052047695.1 Candidatus Pelagibacter sp. HIMB1623 | reverse complement strand
AAATTATAGTATTACGAAAATACTATTAGTAAATAATCAAAAAATTAAATTGTTATAAAAAATGTAATAATTAAAATTAATAAAATCAAAAAAACTGATGCACTCGATAGATCTTTAATATTTTTAATATCACTATCATAATTTTTAGTAATTTTATCGGACAATTTTTCAATAGCAGTATTAATTACTTCTGTGGCTAGTAACAAAAAATAAAGAACAAACAAGAATAATTTATGATTAAATTCGATATTAGATAAAAAAATATAAGGAATTAAAAATAAACCTAAAATCAATTCCATTAGAAAAGATTTTTCATTAATTACAATTTTTAAACCATTTAACGAGTTGATGAGATTTTTATAAAGTTTAGTTATCATTTTATTCTTCCGTAGACGTCTTGATATCTTACAATATCAGTTTCCTTTAATATTGATCCCACTTGAGCTTCAACAATCTTAACTGGTTTTTGTCCAGGATTTTGAACTCTGTGAATGGCTTCTAATGGAATAAATATATGCTCTCCAGGTTTTTTAGTAATTATATCTTTATTAAGTGTTATTTTGGCATTTCCTTGAGTAACCAACCAATGTTCAGCACGGTGATGATGTTTTTGTAAACTTAGTATTCCTTTTGGTTTTACATGAAGTTCTTTAATTAAAAATTCTTTGCCTTCAAATAGATTTATGTACCTACCCCATGGTCTAAAATAAATATTTTTCTTTTTAATGTATTTGTTTTTATTTTTGTCATACATTTTTAAAATCTCTTTCCAACTTCCAAGATCTGACCAAGGTATGTCTAGTTTGATCGCATTAATTTGCTTTGTTTTTTCAAGGATTGCATAATCAAACGATTTAGCGGTTGCTTTTATAAATGAAGCTTTATTTAGATGATAAGTATTTGATTTATATTTTGCCTTATTAACTGCTGTTACACAATTTCTATATATAGTTGGGTTATATTTTTTAAAGTTATTGATAATTGAATCTTTTCTAAGATAAAACATACCTGAGTTCCAATATCCATTTTTTCTAATAATTTCTTTTGCTTTTGCTTCTTTTGGTTTTTCAATAAATCTTGTTACTTTATTAATGCTACCTTTGATTTTTTTAGTTAAGAAATAACCGTAATCACTTGTTGGAGATTTTGGTTTAATACCAAATACAAAGATATTATTTTCATTAAGTTTAGTTTTATTTTTATTGATAGCCTTATTAAATATATTCATTTTCTCAATCAAATGATCCGCTGTAAAAAACATTAGTGGTTGATTTTCAGGAATATCTTTAATTAAAGCTGTACTTAAGATAGCTGGAGCCGTATTTCTTTTAGCTGGCTCCACAACAATTTTATATTTTTTAATTTTGTTTTTTCTTAAATTTTGCTTAACTTTACTGAGATATTTTTTGTTAGTACTTATAATAGGTGCATCATAAATGGATGCTTTTGTTCTCTCTAAGGTTTTTCCAAGTAAAGTCCAATTACCAAAATCAATAAACTGTTTAGCTTGATGGTTTTTAGAATTTGGCCAAAGACGAGTACCAGCACCGCCACATAAAATAACTGGTCTTATTTTCATTAAATCTCTGAGTAGTCTTTAACTTCCTTTTTCTTACCTGGATGTGTTGGGGCACCTAAGTATGCTGGTCCAACAGTTTGAGCGTATTTCCACAAAGTTCCCGATCCAAAGTCAGATTTTTTAGCTTTCCATTTTCTTCTTCTTGATGCCAATTCTTTTTTAGAAAGTCTTACATTGATAGTTCCTTTTTTAGCATCAATATCAATTATATCTCCGTTCTTTAATAGACCTATAGGGCCCCCTAGAGCGGCCTCAGGGCCTACGTGACCCACACAAAAGCCTCTTGTAGCACCAGAGAACCTTCCATCAGTTATAAGGGCTACTTTCTCCCCTTTTCCCTGACCGTAAATTGCACCAGTTGTAGATAACATTTCTCTCATACCAGGACCTCCAACTGGTCCTTCGTATCTAATAATAATTACATCACCATCATTGTACTTTCTGCTTTGAACAGCATTCATAGCGCTTTCTTCATTATCAAAGCATCTTGCCTTTCCAGTAAATTGTAATTTCTTAAGTCCTGCAACTTTAACAATTGCTCCCTCTGGAGCTAAGTTACCTTTTAATCCAACAACACCGCCTGTTGGAGATAATGGATCTTTGTAAGATCTCATTACTTTTTGTTTAGGATTAAATTTAATATTTTTTAAATTTTCTTTCATAGTTTTACCTGTAACTGTCATACAATCACCATGAATATATCCTCCCTCATATAAAGTTTTTAATAACATTGGAACACCACCTGCTAACCACATGTCTTTAGCAACATATTTTCCACCAGGTTTCAAATCTGCAAGATAAGGTGTTCTTTTAAATATTTTAGCAACATCCATTAAATCAAATTTAATTCCTGCTTCATTAGCAATAGCTGGTAAATGAAGACCTGCATTTGTAGATCCCCCCGTTGCAGCAACAATTGTTGCAGCGTTTTCTAAGGCTTTTCTTGTAACAATATCTCTTGGTTTAATTTTTTTCTGTAAAAGGTTCATAACCATTTTACCACTTTCTTTTGCATACTTATCTCTTTCTTCATAAGGAGCAGGAGTTCCTGCTGAATAAGGTAATGCCAAACCAATTGCTTCAGATACACATGCCATCGTGTTAGCAGTAAATTGACCACCACAAGCACCTGCACTTGGACAAGCAACTAATTCTAATTTTCTAAGTTCTGCTGCAGACATTTGACCTGATGAATGTTTTCCAACTGCTTCAAATACATCTACTACTGTTACATCTTTTCCTTTGTAAGTTCCTGGAAGAATAGATCCACCATAAATAAATACACTTGGCACATTAAGTCTAACCATTGACATCATTAAACCTGGTAAAGATTTATCACAACCAGCTATACCAACTAATGCATCATAACAATGTCCTCTAACAGTAAGTTCAGCAGAGTCCGCAATAACTTCTCTTGAAATTAAGGAAGATTTCATTCCTTCATGACCCATAGCAATTCCATCTGTAACAGTGATTGTACAAAATTCTCTTGGTGTTCCACCATTTGCTCTAACACCTTTTTTAACAGATTGTGCTTGTCTCATTAAAGCAATGTTGCAAGGTGCTGCTTCATTCCAAGTTGAAACTACTCCAACAAAGGGCTTTGCTACATCTTTTTCAGTTTCACCCATTGCATAGTAAAAAGATCTATGTGGTGCTCTATCTGGTCCTAATGATGTATGTCTACTCGGAAGTTTCTTTTTATTAAATTTTGCCATTATATACCCTTTATTGTTACTGATATTTTTTCAATATCATTCTTTAAATTATTATAATTAGTTTTTTCTTGTTCAACAATCTCTTTTGGTGCACGATCTACAAAACTTTTATTCTCTAATCTTAGAGATATTTTATTCATTTCTTGTTCTAATCTACTTTGCTTGGTTGTTAGGTTTTCTTTAATTAATTTTAAATCCACATCTTTATCAAAGTAAATTTTAAATAAGTCACCTGAGACAACCATTGTTGCAGCAGGTTTTTCTAAATCATCATCAAGTATATTATTTATTCTTCCAAGTTTTTTTAAGATAACTTCATTTTTATTAATAAATTCTTTTTGATTGTCATTAATGCCTTTAATTGAAACATCAATAAATGATCCTGGGCTAACATTTAGTTCATTTTTAAAAGATCTAAGCTCTGAAATTATATTGATGATGTTTTCTACCTGCTCAGTGCTATCATCTTTATTAATCTCTCCTGTTACCCAATTTTTATACATTAAAAAATCACTACCGTTCTTATCAAATTGGTCTTTGAGCCATATTTCCTCTGTTACAAATGGAATAAATGGATGAAGTAAGATTAATATTTGTTTGAATACATAAGATGATACTTTTTTAACTTCAGCTTTTGCATCATTATCATCTGAAAAAAGAATAGTTTTAGATAACTCCAGATACCAATCACAATATGAGTGCCAAGCAAACTGATAAGCGTTTTTTGCAGCTTCATCAAATCTATAATCTTCAAGATTTTTTTGAATCTTACTCTTTGCTTCTATTAACTCTGAATTTATCCATTTATTAATATTTACTTTTAAATTAGGTAACTCATCAATATCTTTAAAATCACATTCATTTGTTTTTAAAAAGTTATTAGCATTCCACAATTTATTTAGAAAATTTCTATAACCTTTAACTCTATCTTCCGATAATTTTACGTCTGTTCCAGGTGAAGCCATTGAAAGCAAAGTAAATCTCAATGCATCAGCACTATATTTTTCTATTAAATCTAATGGATCTATTACGTTTCCTTTTGATTTAGACATTTTCTGCCCTTTTTCGTCTCTTACAAGTGCGTGAACATATATATTTTTAAACGGTTCTTTATCTAAAAATTCTGTTCCAAACATAATCATTCTTGCAACCCAGAAAAAAATAATATCAAATCCAGTTACCAATACTGAAGTTGGATAAAATTTCTTTAAATATTCATCATCTTCAGGCCATCCAAGTGTAGCAAAAGGCCATAATCCGGATGAAAACCAAGTGTCCAATACATCAGGATCTCTAGTTAATTCTACTTCTTTTTTATAAAATTCTTTTGCTTGAGACTTTGCTTCCTCTTCATTGATAGCTACAAAAATTTTATTGTCGGGTCCGTACCAAGCTGGTATTTGGTGTCCCCACCACAACTGCCTAGAAATACACCAAGGCTCAATATTATTCATCCATTGAAAATATGTCTTTGACCAATTTTCAGGGAAGAAATTAGTTTTTTTAGAATTCACAACTTCTTTTGCTTTTACAGATAATTTACCAGCATCAGCAAACCATTGTTCGGTAAGAAAAGGTTCAATTATAGAATTAGACCTATCTCCGTATGGAACTTTATTTTTTATATTTTCTTCTTTAACAAAAAATTCTTTTTCTTTCAGTTCTTTTAAAATTCTTTTTCTAGCTTCAAATCTATCAAGACCTTTATAGTGTTCAGGTGCGTTTTCATTTATCTTACCCTCTTCAGTAAAAATATTTATAATTTCAAGATTATTTCTTTGACCCAAATCATAATCGTTAAAATCATGTGCAGGAGTTATTTTTAATGCACCTGTACCCTGTTCAGGATCAGCATAATCGTCTTCTATAATTTTTATTTTTCTACCAACAATTGGAATAGTTACTGTTTTACCAACGAATGATTTAAACCTTTCATCTTTTGGATTAACAGCTATAGCGGTGTCGCCTAGCATTGTTTCAGGTCTTGTAGTTGCTATAGTTATAAATTCACTGGTTCCATCTATAGGATATTTAATGTAGTAAATTTTTGAATTTACTTCTCTTTGATCTACCTCTAAATCTGAAATAGCTGTTTTAAGAACGGTATCCCAGTTTACTAATTTCTTATCTTTGTAAATTAAACCTTTATTGTAAAGTTCTACAAAAACTTTGATAACTGATTTGGATAAATTTTCATCCATTGTGAATGCAATTCTTGACCAGTCACAAGAACAACCAAGTTTTTTTAATTGATTGATTATTATGTCACCATATTGCTCTTTCCATTCCCAAACTTTTTCAATAAATTTGTCCCTACCAATCTCATTCTTATCTATCTTTTCAGAAGTGAGTTTTTTCTCTACTAAAGCTTGAGTTGCAATACCAGCATGGTCAGTTCCTGGTTGCCATAAAGTTTCATAATTATTCATCCGATGATAACGAACTAATAAATCCTGAATAGAATTATTTAATGCGTGCCCCATATGAAGGCTACCAGTTACATTTGGTGGAGGAATTACTATTGAAAATTTTTTTAAATTTTCTTTTGGTTTAAATAATTCATTTTTTTCCCAATAAGAATAAATCTTATTTTCAACTTCAGAATGGATATATTTATCGTTACTCATTGATTTTAAAGTTTATAATTTAATAATCTTATTTAACAATAATCAATTTGGATCGTTATTTAATAGACTAATATAAAAAATTTAATATAAAAAGGCCTGAAGCTATTCGTCTAAAACAAGAAGGCAACGTGGCGGAATGGTTACGCAGAGGATTGCAAATCCTTGTATCCCGGTTCGATTCCGGGCGTTGCCTCCAAAAAAAATCTTGTTTTAGTTTTAAAAAAAAGTAAGTTGAGTTTTTTACATTCCTCGGTAGCTCAGTTGGTAGAGCAGTTGACTGTTAATCAATTGGTCGCAGGTTCGAGTCCTGCCCGAGGAGCCAAAAAAAAGTTAATCTAAAATTTTAAGAATAAACAATTAACCAAAGGGGTCCCATTTTGGTTATGATTAAACTGCTTTAGAAATATTTGATCCTGAAATTTGTAATATTTTGTTAAATTTTAATTTTTGATCAGCATTAAGTTCTGAATAAACTTTTGCTAAAAAATTATAATTTATATTCATATGTCCTTCTTGAGATTTTTCTAAGTTAACTAAATATTCTGAAAAATCTTCGAAGAAATAATTGATCGGCACTTTTAAATAATTTGAAAGTTGAAGTAACCTAATTGAACTTACTCCATTAGTTCCTTTTTCGTATTTTTGAATTTGTTGAAATGTTACGTTAATTGCTTTTGCTACTTTTGTTTGAGTTAAACCTAAAGCTAATCTTCTTAACTTGAGTTTATTACCCAAATGTTTGTTGAAATTATCTTCCATTAAGACCCCTCTTAATTAAATTTTAAAACTCTATTGAACAAATTTATTTAAACTACTGCAATAGAAAAATTTATTTATTTTTTAAAAAAAACAATAAAAACTCAAAACCTGTCAAGTGTTTGTTAAGTATAAAATGTATTTAAATATTACAGTATTTGACTTAAAAAAAGCTTAGTACGATCGCTTTTAGGATTAGCAAAAAATTCTTTTGTATCCGCTTTTTCTACTATCATACCTTCATCCATAAAGATCATTTTATCTGCAACTTCTTTAGCAAAGCCCATTTCATGAGTAACAACTATCATGGTCATACCTTGGTTAGCTAAATTAACCATCACATCTAAAACTTCTTTGATCATTTCAGGATCAAGAGCAGATGTTGGTTCGTCAAACAACATTATTTTAGGCTCCATACATAAAGCTCTAGCAATTGCTACCCTTTGTTGTTGTCCACCAGATAATTGACCTGGAAATTTTTGAGCTTGATCAAGTATTTGAACTCTTTCTAAATGTTTTAATGCTAATTCTTCAGCTTCTTTCTTGGGCATTTTTTTTACCCAAATAGGAGCAAGTGTACAATTGTCTACAATTGATAAATGAGGAAATAAATTAAACTGTTGAAATACCATTCCAACTTCAGCTCTAATTTGTTCAATATTTTTTGTATCTTCTGTTAAAGTATTGCCATCAACAATGATATCTCCTTGTTGATGTTCTTCTAATCTGTTTATGCATCTAATTAAGGTTGATTTACCAGATCCAGAGGGTCCACAAACTACAATTTTTTCTTTTGGTTTAACCTCTAGATTTATGTCTTTTAAAACTTGAAAATCCCCAAACCATTTATTTACATTTTTAATTTGAATAATACTGTCAGACATAATTATCGCTCTGTTTTATATTTTTGTTCTAGATTATAGCTATACTTACTCATTGCATAACAAATAATCCAGAAAATTATTGCTGCAAATACGTAGCCTTCCATAGCAAATCCTAACCATTCTGGATTAGTTTTTGCTAAATTTAACATTCCAACTATTTCTAATAATCCAACTACAAATATTAGAGGTGTATCTTTAACTAATGCTAAGAAAGTATTAGCAATACCAGGAATTACTAATTTAAGTGCTTGAGGTAAGATTACAAATATGTGCATCTTCCAATATCCCATACCTAGTGATTTTGCTGCCTCGTATTGGCCTCTTGGTAAAGCTTGCAAACCTCCTCTTATAACTTCTGCAACATATGCGGCTTCAAATAATGAAATTGCAATAATTGCTCTAACTAGTTTATCTATGAAAAAATCTTCAGGCAAAAACATCGGAAACATTACAGCAGACATAAATAAAACTGTAATTAAAGGTACCCCTCTCCAAAATTCAATAAATCCAACTGATATATATCTAATTAAAGGTAACTCAGATCTTCTTCCTAAAGCAAAGGCCATCCCTATAGGAAAACAAAAAATTAAACAGAAGAAAGAGATAATGAATGTTAGGGACAATCCACCCCAAGCTCCAGTTTCAACCCAATTTAAACCATCAAGTTTACCAAGCTCAATTAACTCCTCATAAAAAACGAAGTACTTAAGAACTATATAAAGAGTAATTGGTACAATTAAAAAATAATAAAATTTAAATCTACTTGGAATGAAAAATCCAAGAATGATTGAAATAACTGCAGCGATTATACCGTAAGAGAAATCAAAAAATACTGGTCCACCAGATATAAAAAAGAAAATAAATAAGAATGCGATGAAAGGATAAATAACCACATAATATAAAGTTAAATACTTTTTAAATTTCTCGGTTGCAAAATATCCAACTGATCCAAGTAAAGCCAAAGAAATAAAAGATAAATTTATTCTCCATTGTTCGGCATTTGGATACATTCCATACATAAATCTGTTAAACCAAACTTTGATATATGTCCAACATGCACCAGATCCAGAGCAAACATCTTTACTATCACCTGCAAAACTAGCATCAACAAAAAACCAACTTAGAATTGGTGGTGTTGCTTTAATTATTACAAAAATAATTAATAATGAAAGAACAGCATTAAAACCATTGGTATTGATATTTTTATTTAGACTATCTAAAAATTTATACCCACTATGCTCTATTCTAATAAAGTGAAGACCTATAAATCCGATCACTAAAGGGATCACAAAACTTAACAACGTTGGTAGGAAACCTGTAATGTTAACATTAAAAAATGAATTCAAAAATACATCTAAAACACTAACAAAAAATAATAAAGAACCTAAATATAAAAAGGTATTCAAATTTTCTTTATCTGGTCTTAAAAAATTAATTTTTGACATTTATTTTTCCTTAATAGCAATTTTTTTATTATACCAGTTCATCAATATAGAAATTGATATACTCAAACTTAAGTAAGTAAGCATTGTAATAGAAACGATCTCAATTGCCTTTCCTGTTTGCATTAACGCAGTACCTGCAAATACTAAAACTAAATCTGGATAAGCAATTGCAGCAGCTAATGATGAATTTTTGGTTAAATTTAAATATTGGTTAGTAGTTGGTGGAATAATAATTCTTAAAGCTTGAGGCATTACTACTAATTTTAAAACTTGATTTGGATTTAAACCAATCGATGCAGCGGCTTCCTTTTGTCCTTTTCCAACACCTTGAATTCCAGCTCTTACACACTCTGCAATAAAAGTTGCTGTATATAATGCTAAAGATAAAGTTAATGCAATTAATTCAGGTGGTAAATTTAATCCACCTTCATATCTATAAGAAGTTGCGGCTAGTTGTTTTAATTTAGGTATCTCAAAAGAAAGGTTAACACCTCCTATTAAAAAACTTAATAAAGGTAATATAAAAATCAATCCTAGAGATATCCATAAAACTGGTAATTGTTTACCTTGAGTTTCTTGAACTTTTCTCGCATGAACTCTGATAACAACTATTGCAATTATTGCTGCAATTATTGAATAAAAGAAAACATTAAAATTTTCCCAAACAAAAGCTGGAACATACAGGCCTTTAATAGTTAAAAAGAAAACACCAAACATTGCATTAGCATCTTGAGGTAAAGGTAAAGCTCTTAAAGCTGCAAAATACCAAAAAAATATTTGTAAAAGTAATGGAATATTTCTAAAAAATTCTACATAAAAAGCTGCAAATTTATTAATTAAATAATTTGGCGAAAGTCTTGCTACACCAACAATTATTCCTAGTATAGTTGCAATGATAATTCCAATTACAGAAACTAAAATAGTGTTTAACAAACCAACAAGATAAGCTCTAAAATAAGAATGCGATCCGTCGTATTCAATTAAAGAAAATTGGACATCAAATGAAGATTCTTGAGATAAAAAACCATATCCAAAATCAATACCTCTATTTTCCATATTGACTTGGGCGTTATAACTAAAGAAACCAAAAACTAGAACTACTGCTAAAACTGTAATTAATTGTGGAACTATTTTTTGTAATTTGAAGTTCATTTAAGAGCTTATAAAAAAAAGGGCTAGAAAAATCTAGCCCTTTTTAATTAGTTAAATATGCAATTATCTTGCAGGTGGTACATAAAGAATTCCACCTTTAGTCCATAATTCATTTGGACCTCTGTCTGGTAAGATTCCAGTGTCAGCTATATTTCTTTTGTAGCTTTCACCGTAGTTACCAACTTGCTTGATAATTCTTAAGCTCCACTCATTATCTAGACCAAAAGCAGCACCTAATTCACCTTCAGCACCAACTAATCTTTTTACAGCTGGGTTATCTGAAGTTTTCATAGAATCTGCATTAGCTGATGTAATTCCATACTCCTCAGCTTCGATCATAGCATTTAAAGACCATCTAACGATATCTTCCCATACTGAGTCACCTTGTCTAACAACTGGTCCTAAAGGCTCTTTAGAAACAGTTTCAGGTAATACAATGTGATCATCCGGATTTGTCATTTTAGTTCTTTGTGCAGCAAGACCTGATTTATCAGTAGTGTAAGTATCACATCTACCAGCATCGTAAGCAGCTACGACTTCGTCAGCTTTTTCAAAAGCAACTGGCTCATAAGAAATTCCTTTAGAGTTAAAGAAATCTCTCATGTTCAACTCAGTTGTTGTACCAATGTTTGTACAAGCTGAGATACCATCTTTGAATTGGCTTGTTGAAGTAATACCAGAACTTTTTCTAACCATGAAACCTTGACCATCGTAGAAGTTTACTCCAACGAAAGTTAGTCCGATATCAGCATCTCTAGAAAGAGTCCAAGTTGTGTTTCTTGATAAGATATCAATCTCACCAGAAGTTAAAGCTGTAAATCTTTCTTTAGCACTTAATGGTGTAAACTTAACTTTGTTTGCATCACCTAGTACTGCAGCAGCTACTGCTCTACATACATCAACATCTATACCAGTCCAATTTCCTGCTGCATCAGCATTAGAAAATCCTGGAAGACCTTGAGATACTCCACATCTTACAAAACCCTTCTTTTGAGTGTTTTTAAGTGTTTTAGATTTTTTAGCAGCCATAGTTTCAGTTGTAAAAGTAAACAACACAGCAACCATTGCTACTAAAGAAGTTAATTGTTTTAAGTATTTAAACATTATTCTTCCTTTTTAGTTATTTTTATTTGTTAACAAATAATTCAAAACTTAGTTTTGAATTCGCAGGATTAAAACATTTTAGAAAAACTACTTCAAGAAGAAATTTTGCTCAAAACACTAAGGAATGGCGCGCCCTGAAGGATTCGAACCTACGACCCTCGGTTTAGAAAACCGATGCTCTATCCAGCTGAGCTAAGGGCGCAATATTTGAAACACTTATATATTACAAATTTAATATTTAAACAGAAATTTTCTAGCGATCAATAATAAAGATAACAATTCAATACGACCAATAATCATGAAGAAAATAAGAATATATTTAGTAATAAAATGTAAACTCTGAAAATCAAAATCACTTATTCCATATGCTGAGGAATTAACTGTATTCATTAATGTTAATACTGCTATTTTAAATGAATATTCAAAATTTATATCACTCAAAGATAAAAAAATTGTTAATGAAAAAAGTGAAATTATAAAAATAACAATTGTAAGAAAATATTTATTTATATCTTGAGTTGCAAAATTAATTTTAGAAAATGCGAGCTTATTCATAAATACATTTTTTGGTCTACTAAAAGAAAGTATTTGGTTTAAAGAATATTTTGTTAATGAATATATTTTTAAAAATCGCAATCCAGAACTTGTAGAAATAAATGAACCTCCAATTATAACTAAAAGTAAGTACAAGAATTGAAGGTTAGTTTGCTCAACATTCAATGAAATTCCTATATTAGAAATACTACTTACTAAAGATAAAAAGCTATAAGAAAAAGTATTATCGTAACTAAAAAATATAAAAAATATTCCGACAGTTATCAAAAAGTATAAAAATAAGTGAATATCCTCGTGAAAAAAATTAATGTTTTTTCTTAAAAAAATTAAATTGTAAGCAAAGAAAATACTAAAGAAAGAAACTAACATTAATAATGAAAAAATTATTATCTGTGAATTTTGGACAAGTATAGTTGAAAGATCATTCGTAGGTAAAAAACCGCCGGATGAAATAATTGTCATTGCTAGATTTAAAGAATTAAATGATCTAATTCCAAGTATATTAAGAATTACAAAAATAGCTAACGTTAAGATAGAATATAAAATAAATATTTTAATTGTTTGTTTTAAAACTTCAGTTGTATTAAATGACAAAAAGTTTGTAAGAGATTTTTTTAAGTTTTCATCATAAATATCAATCAAAAAAATTATTGAAAATAAAAAGTACAATCCACCTATCCATTGAATAGATGATCTCCATATTATTAATCCTTGATCAATATGTTTTATGTATTCAAAGGTTGTGAAACCAGTTGAGGTAAAACCAGAAACTGCTTCAAATAAAGAATTTAAAAAAGTTAAGTTATAAATACTAAAATAAAATGGAACGCATAACACTAATGGCATAATAAAATATCCCAAAAGCACAGTTAGTATTTTTTCAAATATTGTAGGTTTTTTATCCGAGGTATCAATTTTATAAAATAATAAACCAACCAAAGCAGAAATTACTAAACTGAAGTAATATGTATTTAAGTTTAAGTATAAATTAAAATAATAAGAATAAATAATATTTAAAAATGAAAAAACTGAAATCAATATAAAGAAAAAACTTAAATATTTTACCCGAAGTTTTGGCATTTAATTAAATTGAGCTAATTCTAAAAATATTTTCAACGACTGAGATTGAGTCTTTTTTGGCTAAAAAAACAACTTTATCATCTTTTTGAAATACAAAGTCTGATCTGGGTATAATTACTTTATCATCTCTAAGTACAGCACCTATTCGAATTTCTTCAGGTAAGTTTGAATTTTTTAATTCTTTATTGATTAATTCAGATGTCTCAATAATTTCGGCTTCTATTACCTCATATTCACCGTTCATAATTGTATAAGCTGTTTCAATTGTACCTTTGTGTATATGTTTTAAAATACTGGAAACTGTATTCATTCTAGGATCAATCAAATCATCTATTTTGAGTGAATTCTGTAATAAAGAATAGTTTGGTTTATTGATTAAAGCCATCGTTCGTTTGTCATCAATTTCTTTTTCATCCTTTGCAAATTTTTCAACCAAAACACTTACCATTAAGTTATCCTCATCATCGTTTGTGAGAGCTAGAACTGTCTCTGCTTCTTCTAAATTTGCTTCTGCTAAAACCTCTTCATCCAACGCATCTCCATTAATAACTATTGTATTGTTTAGCTCACTTGCAAGAAATTCAGCCCTATCTTTATTTTTTTCAATAATTTTTACTCTTGCAGCATCTAAATTTTCTTCAATATTTTTAGCTAAATTAAAACCAATATTACCTCCACCTACAATAAGTATTTTTTTTGAAATTTTTTCTGTATGACCAAAAGCTTCCAATGTTTCAGACATCTGGGTTGAATTTATAATCACATAAATTTTATCATTGGCAATTATTTCATCAGTTTTTTTTGGAATAAAAAACCTCTCTTCTCTTATGACACCAATTACATTTGCTTTGAGGTTAGGGTATTTTTTTGTAAGATCACTTAACTTAATATTAATCAAATTACAATTTTCATTAATTAATATTTCAAGCAACCTAATTTTATTTTCCGCAAAAGGTACACTATCTAAAGCACCGGGAGCCTCAAGTTTTCTTTGAATTGATTTTGCAATTTCAATTTCTGGTGAAATAATTACATCTATTGGTAAGTTTTCTTTATTATAAACTGTTGTAAACTTAGGATTTAAATAATCTTGTGATCTAATTCTCGCAATTTTTTTTGGAATTTTAAATATCGAAAAAGCAATTTGGCATATAACCATATTAATTTCGTCATTTCGAGTTACTGCTATAATCATGTCTGCTTCTTGAGCATTAGCTTTTTCAAGTATTGATGGGTAACTTCCTTTTCCAACAATAGCTTTTACATCTAGAGCATCGTCAATTTTTTGAATATCCTCGCTAGAAGGATCTATTACTGTAATAGAATGACCTTGTTCACTAAGCTGTTTAGCAATAGTAAAGCCTACCCTACCTGCACCACAAATGATTATATTCATTTAATTAAATTCTTTAATTCCTAGGCCTTTTAACTTTCTATGTAAGGCACTTCTTTCCATTCCAACAAAATTAGCTGTTTTTGAAATATTTCCATTAAATTTTTTCAATTGAATAGTTAAATACTCCTTTTCAAATTTTTCTCTAGCCTCTTTTAATGGCACAGATAGGCTGTTTTCAGCAAATTGTTCATTGAAATTAATATTTTTTAGAGACTCTTTTATTATATTTGAAATTTTTTCCTTTGTGTCAGGTTGCAAAATTGCAATTCTTTCTATCAAATTTCTTAATTCTCTAACATTACCATGCCAATCATGATTTAAGATATAAGTATTGTCTTCATCTATTTCTAATTCATTAATATTGTAATTTTCAGATATTTTTTTTGAAAAATATTTAATTAAAAGTGGAATATCTGAAATACGTTGATTCAATGGTTCTACGTTTATTTCAAAAACATTAAGTCTATGAAATAGATCTTCTCTAAAATTTCCTATTTCAATTTCTTTCTTCAAATCCTTGCTTGAGGAGCATATTAATCTAACATTTACACTTACGTCATTTGAACCATTAACTCTTTTAAACTTTTGATCTGTCAGAACTCTCAAAATTTTTGACTGTATATCCAAAGGTATCTCTGAAACTTGATCTATCAACAAGGTTCCTTTGTTAGCTTTTTCCAACGCTCCATAAGATATAGAACCGTTATCTTTTTCTTCTCCAAATAATTCCAAATCATATTTATTTGAATCTAGCAAAGCTCCGTTTAAAACTACAAAAGGATTTTTGTTTCTTTTGGATAATTTATGAATTTTTCTTGCTATCAATTCTTTTCCAGATCCTGAGGGGCCATTAATAAATACCCTACTTTCTGTAATTGAAATTTTATTAATTTGATCGTTTATATTTAAAATATTTTTACTATTTCCAATTAATTCATAGGATGAAAACAACTTTGTTTCATATTCTTTATTTTGCCTTTTAAGATTATAGTTCTCAACTGCTCTTCTAACAAAATTAAGTAGTCTCTCTTGATCAAAGGGTTTTTCGATAAATTCAAAAGCTCCTTCGTGAAGAGATTTTACTGCCATTTCAATGTTAGCATGACCTGAAATTATTATCACAGGAACATCTTTATCTTTTGATTTAATGTGTGATAACAGCTCTATCCCATCATTGTCACCCTTGTCTAATTTAACATCAAGTATTGCAACGTCTGGAAGTTTTTTGTCTATTTCAGATAATGCTTGATTATAATTAGCAGCAAGCCTTGTTTTATAACCAGCATCTAAAATTAACTCGTTAATAATATTCCTTATATCGGCATTATCATCTACAATTAAAATTTCAGAACTCATTCTATTTAATAAAATCTATTTTAATTTTTGCACCTTCATCTAAAGGTATAAATTCAATTTTTCCATTATGGTCATTTATAATTTTACTTACTATTGAAAGACCCAATCCAGTTCCATTTTTTTTTGTAGTAAAGTATGGATTTAAAATATCTTTAATATTTGCTGCAAATATTCCAAAACCAATCCCATTATCTACTAAATTAATTGTTATTTGGTTATTTTTTTCATTAACTTCAATAGTGATTTTTTTGTCTATATTACTATCATTTTCTGCTCTTTGCTGAATACTTTCAATAGAATTTTTGATTAAATTAAAAAACACTCTTGCAAGCTGTTCTTTATCACTATTTAAAAGAACCTCCTTTGTATTGGTATTAACGGAAATACTAATCGTATTATCTAATTCATTTAATAATTTGATATTTTCTTCAATAATTTGAATTAAATTATTTACTTTTAAAATAGGTTTAGGCATTCTTGCAAAATCAGAAAACTCATTAACTAGATTTCCAATTTGTTTAATTTGATTATTTATAATCTTTAAATTCTCATCAAAATTTTTTTTATCATTTTCATTAACTTGGTTAGAATATTTTGTTTTCATTCTATCTATAGTTAACTGAATTGGGGTTAATGGGTTTTTAATTTCATGCGCTAGTTTTCTTGCTAAATTACTCCAGGCTTCGTGTCTTTCATTGATTATTAATTTTTCTTGCTGACTTTGGAGTCTATCTATCATCAGATTGAAATTTTTATTTAATACTTCCAAATCTTTATCAGTTTTTACTTCTGGAACTTTTGTATCAAATTTTCCTTCACCAATAGAAACAGATGCATTAATTAAATTGTTAATAGATCTAAAAAATCTAGAAGAAAATCTTATAGCTATTGAGATAGAGACAAATAACAAAACACTAACAACTATTACATAAATAATTGCAAAAGATATTTTGATTCCTGTACTTTTTTCTTCAACTGTATAATAAAAATTTATAGCTTCTTGGGACTCGGTTAGATATTTAGAGATATCTTTATCCAGATATTTAATTACGTATAAAAATCTATTTTCAAAATTTTGTAGTCGCATAATTGCAGCTGAAATATTATCTGGTGCATTAATGATTTTTAAAGGCCTATCATCATCAAGGACTAGCGCTAAAGCTTGATCCATAGGTGGAATATAAGGCTGATTTGTTTTAAGAGATGTGAATAACAATTTTTTATTAATATCAATAATGTGTATTTCATCAACACCTCTAATTAATTTTTGCGTATCTAAAAATCTTTTATATTCTTTAGGATTATCATTTAAAAAATTTTTACTTTTATTAGTATCAAAAGCAATTAATACAATGTCCGATTGAATTTTGTTTCTAATTTCCTCTACATAGTTTTTGGCTAGCTCGTAAGAATTATTAACTACAGTTGTAACTTTCTTGTCGAAATATTTCTCCAAAGCAAATGAAAAAAGAAACAGTGAGAAAGTGGATATTAAAACTGAAGGTATTAAAGTGAAAAGAGCAAATACAGTTATATATTTTTTGTTTGATTTTAGTCCGTCTTTATCAATATCTGTTTTGATTGCTCTTCTAATTTCAAAAAAAATAAATACAAAAAGTGAAGTTAGAAGTAGTATATTTAATATTAGAAGATATTGTAAATTCTTATCATTTAATTTTATAAATCCTTTATCAATAAAAGTTAAAAATGTTAAAAAACCTATCGATAATGTGATAATAAATAATATTATCAAATAGATATTTTTCTTAATAAAATCTGACATTTGAGTATAAAATTTCTATAAAATTTATAAATATGAGCAACTATTTTATAATACTAGCTTCAGGACAAAGCAAAAGGTTTAATTCAAAAAAACCTAAACAATATAACATTTATAAGGGCAAACCATTATTCAAACACTCTCTTGATAAGGCTTTAAAGTCAAAACTTTTCAAAAAAATAATAATTGTAGTTAACAAAAAAAAGGAGATTAAAGAAAAATTTCCAAAAAATGTTTCAATTATCATTGGAGGGAAAGAAAGATCTGACTCTTCATTAATTGCTTTAAAGTTTATTAGAAAATATAAGCCTACTAATGTTTTAATACACGATGCAGCAAGACCAAATTTTACTTTAAAACTCTTAAAAAAATTAACCGACAAACTTAAAAAAGTTAGAGCAGTAATACCTGCAATCAAATCAAAAGATTCGATTAAATATAAGATTAGAAATGAAATATATAATTTAAACCGAGATAATTCTATATTAACTCAAACACCACAAGCTTTTAGATTTAAAGATTTATATAATTTATCAATAAAGCAAAAAAAAGTAATTACTGATGAAGCAACACTGTTTATTGAAAACAATCTTAAAGTAAAATTTATTCAAGGTGAAAATGAAAATACTAAAATTACTTTTAAAGAAGATATTAAAGAAAAATTAACTTACTTTGGTATTGGATTTGATATCCATAGATTAATCAAAGGTAAAAAACTTTATTTAGGAGGTATTAAAATACCTTATCATTCAGGTTTAAAAGGACACTCAGATGGTGACGTGATTATTCATTCTGTAATTGACTCAATTTTAGGTGCGATGAGAAAAAAGGATATTGGAACTTTTTTTCCAGATAACATCAACAAGTTTAAAAATATTAGATCTCCAAAAATGCTAAAACCAATTATAAAGTTATTAAATTCAAATAATTATCATATCAATAATTTAGATATTAATCTGATATGTGAAAAACCAAAAATATCTAAATATAGAGATAAAATATTAAATTCGCTTTCAAATCTGTTAGAATTAAATAAAGATTTAATTAATTTAAAAGGCAAAACTACAGAAAAACTTGGATTAATAGGAAAAGAAAAAGCAATTGCCTGTGAAGTAATTTGCTCGATATCAAAATGAAAAAAATTAATGTTTTAATCTCAACTTTTTTTGGGTACGGATACTTAACAAAAATGCCTGGTACTGTTGCATCGATTGTCACAACAGTTTTTATTTACATAGCTTATGAAATTCTTGATTATACAAGTTTAAAATTCTCAATAGTCTTTTTTATTATTTTGTTTTTTTACTCTTTTTATGCAGTCAAAGACACAGAGAGTGATTTTGAAAATAAAGATCCTAGACAAATTGTAATTGATGAAGTTTTGGGTCAATCAATGCCTTTGATACTTTTGCTATATTTAAATCAAACCAATCAAATCAATATTGCTATTGAATTTTATTATATTATTTCTTTACTATCTTTTAGATTTTTTGATATTTTAAAGCCATTTCCGGTAAGCTATTTCGATAAAAATTATAAAAATTATTTTGGTATAATATTGGATGATATAATGGCTGGTCTTTACTCAATGCTTGTAGTCTATTTAGTTAGTTTCGTATTTTAATGAATTTAAAAAAACTACATAAAAAATTGATTGATAAAAGATTAACAATTTCTGTAGCTGAATCTTGTACAGGAGGTTTGTTGGCTAACAATCTTACTAAACTAGCAAATTCATCCAAATACTTTCAAATGGGTTTGATTACTTACTCTAATGAGGCAAAAACTAAAATCTTAAAAGTAGATAGAAATACCATTAAAAAATATGGTGCTGTAAGCAAAGAATGCTGTAAAGAAATGGTAAAGAATTTATCTAAAATTTCTAAAAGCAAAATTAATGTATCAATTACTGGTATAGCTGGGCCAGGAGGAGGATCTAAATTAAAACCAGTTGGTCTTGTCTATATTGGGATTAAAACAGGAAAATATTTATTAATTTTAGAAAATAAATTTAAATCAAGGAACAGATCAAGTATTCAAAAAAATACTGTAAGAGAAGTATTAAATAAAATTACAAAAATTATTTCTTAAAGATTCTCAGCTCTTTTTTGAAAAGCATCAGCTATTTTGTTTAAACCAAATTGAAAAGATTTTTCCATTATTAAATTCAAAAACTTATTTTTAATTTCAAAATCAACATCAAATTTAACTTCAGTTAAATTATCTTTTTCTAAAAATTTCCAATTATTTACAAGATGTTTTAAAGGACCATCAATATTGGTTACATGAATAGAGTCATTTTTTTTATCATATCTTACATCACTTTTATAAGTATCTATAAAGGGTCTTTTGCCAATAGTCAGATCGGCAATTATTTTTATTATATCTCCCTCATCATTTGTTTCATAAACTTTTGAGTCTATACAAAATGGTATAAATTCTGGATATTTTTCAATATCCAAAACAAAATCAATTAATGTTTGTTTATCACGTGCGATGTGACGTGTAACTGATGCTTTAGGCATTAATTACTTTTTATTCTGTTTTGTTGTAACTTAGCAAAATCTTCATCAGCATGATAAGAAGATCTTGTTAAAGGTGATGATGAAACTAATAAAAACCCTTTTGCTTTTGCTATAGTTCCTAAATCATCAAATTCTTTTGGTGTATAATATCTATCTAATGGATAATGTTTTGCTGAAGGTTGCAAATATTGACCAATAGTTATGAAATCAACATCAGCAGCTCTTAAATCATCCATAACTTGCAATATTTCATCTCTAGTTTCACCTAATCCGACCATAATTCCAGATTTTGTAAAAATATTTTTATCAATTTTCTTTGCATTTTTTAATAATTCTAAAGATGCAAAATATCTAGATCCTGGTCTTACTTTTAAATAGAGACTAGGAACAGTTTCAATATTGTGATTAAAAACATCTGGCTTAGCATCTATAACTTTTTTATACGCCTCGCCTTTTCTTAAAAAATCTGGTGTTAAAACTTCTATAGTTGTATTTGGATTTGATTTTCTTGTTTGAATTATTACATCAAAAAAGTGTTTAGAGCCTCCATCATCTAAATCATCTCTATCAACAGAAGTGATTACTACATGTTTTAAATTTAATTTTTTTACAGCTTCTGCAATTTTAACAGGTTCTAACGGATCTAAATTACCTGGTACACCAGTTTTAACATCACAGAAAGCACAAGCTCTTGTGCAAGTATCACCCATTATCATAAAAGTTGCATGTCTTTTACTCCAACACTCTGTAATATTAGGACAGTTAGCTTCCTGACATACTGTTACAAGATTATTGTTGTTAACAATTGTTTTTGTTAAAAAAAATTCCTTACTGTTTGTAAGTTTAGATCTAATCCAATCTGGTTTTTTCTTTATTGGATTAATTGGTTTATTTTCTTTTTCTGGATGTCTACTTTTCATTTTTAATAATATAAAGTGTTTCATCTTCTTTACCGAACAAAAACCTTTCTCTAATCAAAGTTTCTATATAATCTAAATCTAAGTTTGTTGTTAATAGTGAATTTTTATGATCCATATCATTTATATACTTAATTAAGGTTAATTCTTGATTTTTCAAGTTAGACAAAAGTTCTTTTTTTTCAATATATGAAAAAAGGCCTCTTTCACCAGAAACTAAATTAAAGCTAAAATAAAAAATTAAAAATATAGATATTAATAAAAAAAAATTTCTTTTTATTAATGTTAACATTAATTTATTTTATTCATTCTTGCTTTATTTCCAAGTTCTTCTTCAATACGTATTAATTGATTATATTTAGCAACTCTTTCAGAACGTGCTAAAGATCCAGTTTTGATTTGATTTGAATTTGTTCCAACAGCTAAATCTGCAATAAATGTATCTTCACTATCTCCAGATCTGTGAGAAATTATTGTTTTGTAACCTATTGTTTGTGCAAATTTTATAACATCAAGAGTTTCAGATACTGTTCCAATTTGATTTAACTTAATTAATATTGAATTAGAGGATACATTTAAAAAACCTTTTTTAAGTCTCTCCAAATTTGTGACATAAAGGTCATCACCAACAATTTGAACATTATTAATCGAACGCATTAATTTATTCCATGCCAACCAATCATTTTCAGCAAAAGGGTCTTCTATTGATTTGATTTTATATTTCTTAATTATTTTTTGATATTCCTTTATCGATTTTTCTACTGAGACAAAACTTCTTGAGTGAATTGAATATTTATTTTTTTTAAACAGCTCATTAGCAGCAACATCTAAGCAAATAGAAACATCTTTACCATTAACTAATCCAGATTTTTTTATTGCAGAAACAATCAAATCTAGAGCTTGGTTATTACTACTAATCATAGGGGCAAAGCCTCCCTCATCACCTACAGATGTAGAATATCCTTTACTTTTAATTAAATTGCTCAGGTTTTTTATAACTACAAAGCAAATTCTCATTGCTTCTGAAAAACTTTTTGCTCTATCAGGTCTAATCATAAATTCTTGAATTCTAAGACCATTGTTGGCATGAGCTCCACCATTAATAATGTTCATTAATGGATAGGGTAATTGAAAATTATTTTTTAAAAAAAAAGTTTTATACAAAGGTAGTTTTTTTACTTTTGCAGAAAGTTTTTTTACAGCCATTGATACGGCAAGCATAGCATTTGCACCTAGGTTGGTTTTTTGTCTCGTGCCATCTAAATTTATTAACAAGGCATCAATTCTCTCCTGGTTATGAACGTTTTGACCTTTTAATTTTTTTGAGATTTTTGAATTTACTAATTCAACAGCTTTTAAAACACTTTTCCCTAAATACTTTTTGTTGTTCTTATCTCGTTTTTCAAAAGCTTCGTATGTTCCTGTTGATGCACCTGATGGGCATATTGCATTAGCACTCAAATTTTTTGTATAAACCTCAGCTTCTACTGTTGGATTTCCTCGACTATCAAAAACTTGTCGTGCTTTAACTTTTATTATTTTACTCACTTAATAAGTTTATCAATTTCAGTTAACTGTTTTAGTAAATTTTCTAGTTTATCAAGAGGAACCATGTTAGGTCCATCAGATGGTGCATTATCAGGATCTTGGTGGGTTTCTATAAATACACCAGCAACACCAACAGCAACAGCTGCTCTTGCAAGATACTCAACAAATTCTCTTTGACCTCCAGATGACTCTCCTTGCCCTCCAGGTTGTTGAACTGAATGCGTTGCATCAAAAATAACTGGATAACCATTCTTCGCCATAATAGGTAAAGATCTCATGTCAGAAACAAGAGTATTATATCCAAAACTCGCACCTCTTTCAGTAACAAGAATATTTGAGTTTCCTGAGTCTGATATTTTTTTTGTAACATTTACCATGTCCCATGGAGCTAAAAATTGACCCTTTTTAACATTTATAATTTTGTTTGTTTTTGCAGCAGCAATCAAAAGATCTGTTTGTCTACAAAGAAAAGCTGGAATTTGTAAAACATCAACATGATTTGCAACTACAGTACATTGCTCTGGATTGTGAATATCAGTTAAAATTGGAACATTTAATTCTTTTTTAATTTTATCAAATACAGGTAATGAAACATCTAAACCAGCACCTCTCTTACCTTTTAAACTTGTTCGATTGGCTTTATCAAAAGAGGTTTTGTAAATAAAACCTAGACCATATTTGAAAGTTATTTCTTTTATTTTTCCAGCCATATCCATTGCATGTTGTTCTGTTTCAAGTTGACAAGGACCAGCAATGATACAAATTTTTTTATCGTTTGAAATTTCTAAATTCCCACAATTGACTGTAATGCTACTCATTTATGATTTTTTGCTGCTTTGATAAAGGAAGAGAATAAAGGATGAGGAGACAAAGGTCTAGATTTAAATTCAGGATGGAATTGAACTCCGATAAACCAAGGATGATTTTTGAGTTCAATTATCTCTGGAAGTTTATTGTCTGGTGACAAACCAGAAAATACTAGTCCATTTTTCTCAAATTTTTCTTTGTAGGAAATATCTACTTCATATCTATGTCTGTGTCTTTCTTTAATTAATCTTAATTTATAGATATCTCTTATTTTAGACTTATCTTTTAAAATTGCATCATAAGAGCCAAGTCTCATTGTTCCACCTAAATTTTTATCTGTGCCTTTAACTTTTTTTCCACTTTTTTCCCATTCATTCATTAAACCAATTATATGAACTCCAACTTTATCAAACTCAGAAGAGGTTGCTTTTTTAATTTTTAGTTTATTTCTTGCAAATTCTATTATGGCCATTTGCATACCGTAACAAATACCAAGAAATGGTATTTTGTTAACTCTAGCATATTTGATTGCTTCTATTTTTCCCTCAGTTCCTCTTTTTCCAAATCCACCTGGTATTAGAATACCTGAAACATTTTTAAGTTTATTTTTAATTTCAGAAACTTTTAATTTTTCTGAGTCAATTCTAACTAAATTTACCTTCAGGTTGTTTGTAATTCCTCCGTGAGTTAAGGCTTCATCAAGTGATTTATATGCATCTTTTAATTCTACGTACTTACCTATTATTGCAATATTAACTTGTTTTTTTGTATTAAGAGTAATTTTAGTGATTTTCTTCCAAGGATCTAGATTATTCGATTTTTTAGATTTAATTTTAAAATAATCTAAAACTTGAACATCTAACTGTTCTTTAGCAAAACTAATTGGTGCTTCATAAATTGTTTTTACATCAACCGTTTCAATTACATTTTTAATATCAACATTGCAAAATAGAGATATTTTTTTTCTGTGCTCCAATGGTATTGGTCTTTCAGATCTGCAAATAATTATATCAGGTTGAATACCAATACTTCTCAATTCTTTAACAGAATGTTGTGTTGGTTTAGTTTTTATTTCATCAGAAGCTTTTAAATATGGAACTAAAGTTAAATGAATAAATAAAGCATTTTTTTTACCAATATCATTTGAAAATTGTCTTATTGCCTCGACAAATGGTAAACTTTCAATATCACCAACAATTCCGCCTATTTCACAAATTACAAAATCTTCTTTTGACGTATCGTATTTAATAAATTCTTTAATTCTATCGGTTATATGTGGAATAACTTGAACTGTCTTTCCAAGATATTCTCCTTTTCGTTCTTTCCTCAGAACATCACTATAAATTTTTCCTGTAGTAATATTATCTGTTTTCTTTGCGGTAACTCCTGAAAATCTCTCGTAATGACCTAAGTCTAAATCAGTTTCAGCGCCATCATCTGTTACAAAAACTTCTCCATGTTGGAATGGACTCATTGTTCCAGGGTCAACGTTTAGATATGGATCTAATTTTCTAAGTCTAACTTTATAACCTCGAGATTGTAAAAGATAAGCTAGTGATGCTGATGATAGACCTTTTCCAAGAGATGAAACCACGCCGCCAGTGACAAATATATATCGCGCCATGGAATTATCTTATAGCTAATAAAAAAAGAAATAGAAAGTATTAATTAATTATTTTCAGGAATTGATGGAGTATCTTCAGTTTTTTCTTCAACAGTGTCTAAAACTGATCCTGTAGGCGTTAATTCTGCTCTTGAAATTATTGTCAGTGCTAAGCTACAAATAATAAATAAAGTTGCAACTATAGCAGTTGCTTTAGTAATAAAACTACCAGCTGATCTCGATAGCATGAAATTTTCTTGTGAAACACCAATACCTAAAGCGCCACCCTCTGATTTTTGAAGTAGCACAAGCACAACTAAAATAAATGCAAGTATGATGTTAATTACAAGTAATAATGTTTCCATGGGGGACTAATTAATGGTTTTTTTAATTATATCAATAAATTTCTTTGGATTTTGTGATGCTCCACCTATTAAAAAACCATCTATGTCAGGAATTATTTTTAATTGATCAATATTTTTACTGTTAACAGAGCCTCCATATAAAACTTTTGGAGAATTTTTTCCAAATTTACTTTTTATAAATTTAATTGATTTAGACAGTTCCTCTGATGAAGGAATTAAACCAGTTCCAATTGACCATACTGGTTCGTACGCAATAATTATATCGTTAATTTTTTTGATAGATTTTAATCCTTTCTTTAATTGACTATTTAAAAATTGATTAGTCTTTTTATCTCTTTTTTGTTTTAGAGTTTCACCAATACAAAAAATAATTTTTAAACCAGATTTAATTGAATTTTTTATTTTAAGATTAATTAGATTGTCATTTTCTCCAGCCATTCTGTTTTCAGAATGACCCAAGATCACATATTTTGCTCCAACACTTTTAAGCATTCTTGCATTAACCTGACCTGTAAAAGCTCCATAATCTAAATTTTGATGAGAATTTTGTGCACCAACTTCAATATTAGTTTTACTAAGTCTTTTTGAAATTGGACGTATTAGAGTATTTGGAGGACAATAAATTAGTTTGAACTTATTTTTTTTATGACTTTTTGAGAATTTAATAACTTTATCTAATGAATTTATAGTTTTTAAATCTCCAAACATTTTCCAATTAGCTATAAAATACATATATTTATTTGTCATAATTGACTTTTTAATCTATAGATTTGTTTTTTACAGATCAATAAATTTATAACGTTATGGTTGAAAAATTAAAAAACTTAGGTTGGAAACAATTTGGTGGATTAGTTCTAATAGTAATCATCATAATAGCTTTTGGCTTTGGTGGATTTGGCGGTGGCTTTAGCACTAACAATCAAAATAATATTGCTAAAATAAATAAAACTAACGTAACCACTCAAGATTTCATGGACTATGTTAATCAAAGTGGAATTTCACAAGAAGCAATAAGAAATAATTTAGACAACAACATTATAGAAGAATTATTATCAGGACTTATTTCAACAACTTTAATTGATTTAGAGATTGAAGATTTTAAACTTTCTATAAACGAAAAGACAATTTTAAAATATTTAAAAGACAATAAAAATTTTAAAGACGAGAACGGTTCTTTTGAAAGAATTAAATATGAAAAATTTTTACTTTCAAATAATATGTCTGCTCCTTTGTTTGAGTTGAAATTAAAAAATCAAGGTTTACAGAAACACTTATTTGATTTTATTGGAGCAGGTACTGTTACCCCTGAATTTCTAATAGAAAGTAAATTTGAAGAAAACAATAAAACATTATCTATTGAATACTTTGATATGGAGAATTTATATAAGATTAAAGAAGATTATACATCAGATGAAATCAACACATTTATTGAAGAAAATAAAGATCAATTAAAAAGAGAATATATTGACTTCAAATATGTGGTTTTAAATCCAAAAAATTTAATTGGAATTGATGAATTTAATCAAGATTTTTTTAACGAAATTGATGCAATAGAAAATAAAATTTCTCAAAATGAAAGTTTTAGTTCGATAATTGAAAACATAAATGTGGATGTGATTAATATTAATGAATTTGCTCCAAATGAAAACACTAATACAAACGAAAAGTTAATTTACTCTAAGAAATCAAGAAAATTAGATATATTTGAAAGTGGCGATAATTATATTCTTTATGATATAGAGAATGAATATGACCGTTCACCAGATCTCAATGATGAAATATTAAAAAATGAAATCGTCGAACTTATTTATCAAAAAGGTAAATTTGATTACAATAGAAAAATAATTGAAGAGATACAGAGTGATGGGTTTAATGAAAGTAAATTTATAGAGTTAAGTTCAGGTAAGATCCAAACTGGATCAATTAATTCAATTAACGATGATGAGCTGTTTGAATTAAATTCAATTAAAATGCTTTACTCATTACCTCAAAATTCTTTTGCTTTAGTAAACAATACTAATAATCAAATATTTTTAGTCAAAATAAAAGATATAAATAAAAATACTATAAATAAACAAAGTGAGGAATATAAAGGATTTATAAATTCACAAAATACGAATAACAGAAAAGGTATTTTACAATCCTACGATACCCTGTTGAATAATAAATATCAGGTTCAATTGAATCAAAAAACTATTGATAGAATTAAAAACTATTTCAAATGATAATTAATCGAAGCTTCAAAGATTTTAAGTTTCGACATAGAAGCAAAAAAAATCAGATTATATACACTTCTAAAAAAGTAAATTCTGATGACGAAGTAATAAATTTAATTGATAATTTTTTAGAGGAAAAGAATAGTTTTATATTTGAGTCTGTTGAAAAAGGAAAAATTAAAGGTAGATACACAATTTTTGGTAAAGATCCTGATAAGATATGGGAGTTCAACAACCAAAAGTCATATTTAATCACTGAAAATAAAAAAATCATTCTTAAAGATAAACCAGAAAAGTTAATAGAAAAAATTATTGAAAATTTTAAATTTGATACACCTAAGAATTTACCTAAGATTTGTTCTCTAATTTCAGGTTATTTTTCATATGACTCTATTAGGTACATAGAAGAAATTCCTAACTCATGTAAAAATGATCTTAATTTACCTGATGTAAGATTGATAAGACCAAGAACGTTGGTTATTCATGATAATTTAAAAAAAGAAATATTTTATATTATTAATGTTTTTAATGATGAAAAAATTAAAAATTATCAAAAAAAGTATGACTCTATAAAAACTGATCTATTTAAACTATTAATTCAATCATCCATCAAAAATATTGATACAAAAAGAGTATCAAAAGAAAAAAAAATTAAAGTTAAATCAAACACATCTAAAAATAAATTTCTTGCAATAGTTAAAAAAGCTAAGAAATACATTAAACTTGGTGATATTTTTCAAGTTGTTTTAAGTCAAAGATTTGAAGCAAAACTAACAAAAAAACCTCTAGAAATTTATAAAAAACTTAGAGTAACTAACCCCTCCCCTTTTATGTTTTACTTCAACTTTAATGACTTCCAAATTATTGGGGCAAGTCCAGAAATTTTAGTAAGACTAAGAGATAATAAAATTACAGTTAGACCAATAGCAGGTACTAGACCAAGAGGAAAAAATAGAAAAGAAGATCTTTTTTATGAAAAAGACCTTCTTAAAGACAAAAAAGAACTTTCTGAACATTTAATGCTTTTAGATTTAGGAAGAAATGATGCTGGTAAAGTATCAAAAATAAATACTGTAAAGGTAACTGAGAGTTTTATAATTGAGAGGTACTCTCATGTAATGCATATAGTTTCCAATGTAGTTGGAGAGTATAATAGAAAGTTTTCAAAATTTAAATCACTGTTGGCAGGATTTCCTGCTGGTACTGTTTCTGGTGCTCCTAAAATAAGAGCAATGGAAATTATTGATGAGTTAGAAACATCGAAAAGAAAAGTTTACGCTGGTGGAATTGGATACTTTTCTGCAAATGGTGAATTTGATACTTGTATTGCATTAAGAACAGCTGTAGCAAAAAATAAAAAATTCTATGTACAAGCTGGAGCAGGTATCGTTGCTGATAGTAAACCTATAAACGAATATGATGAAACAGTGAACAAGGCGAAGGCTTTGATAAATGCTTTAAGATAATGAAAATATTATTAATAGATAATTATGATAGTTTTACATTTAATCTTTATCATTACATTTCTTCATTAGATGTAAAAGTTGATGTCATAAGAAATGATAAAATTAACTCTAAAGAAATATTAAGAAAAAAATATGATAAAATTGTTATTTCACCTGGACCTGGAAATCCAAATCAATCTGGAAATTGCATAAACATTTTAAAATCATTACATAAAAAATTGCCCTTTTTAGGTGTTTGTCTTGGACATCAAATTATAGGTCAAGTTTTTGGATCTAAAATTATTCAAGCAAAAAAATTAATGCACGGAAAAACTAGCAAAATTAAATCACAAAAAATTGGTATCTTAAAAAATCTACCTCGTACCTTTGAAGCTACAAGATATCATAGCTTAATTATTGATAAAAAAACCCTATCGAAAGATTTAGAGATTACAGCTGAAACTGATAATGGGTTAATTATGGCTATCCAACATAAGCAATTTAATATTCATGGTGTACAATTTCACCCAGAAAGTATTAAAACTAAGATGGGAATGAAAATTTTAAAAAATTTTATTAATTATTAATTTTATGGATAAGATTTTAGAAAAACTTAAAAATAAAGAAAATTTAAACTTCGAAGAAAGTAAGTCAGCATTTGAGATTTTAATGACTGGTAAAGCTGATGAGGATCAAATCTATAATTTTTTAATACTTCTGTCTGAAAAAGGAGAAGTTGCAGATGAAATTGCTGGGGGTGTTTATGTCCTTAGAGAAAAATCTAAAAGAGTAAACGTTCAAGATTGCATAGATACATGCGGTACAGGTGGTGACGGTATGAACACTGTTAATATATCAACTGCATCAGCCTTACTTTTAGCTAGTATGGGTATAAAAGTTGCAAAACACGGCAATAAAGCTGTATCTTCAAAATGTGGCTCTGGAGATGTTTTGGAGGCTCTTAATATTAAAATTGATCTAGAGCCTAAAGAAATAGAACAAGAAATAAGCAATAACAATTTTGGTTTTATGTTTGCTCCAAATTATCATAGCGCCATGAGATTTGTAGGTCCTGTAAGAAAAAAAATCGGTAAAAGAACTATTTTTAACATGATTGGTCCCTTAAGTAATCCCGCTTTAGTAGAAAGACAGGTTGTTGGAGTATTTGATAAAAAATTATTAAAAATTTTTGCAGAGGGATTAAAAAATTTAAATATAAAATTTGCATGGATAGTAAACAGCGAAGATGGATTGGATGAAATATCTCCTTATGCAAAAACAAATATAATACAACTGAAGAATGGAGAAATATCTGAAATCTTGGTTGACCCTAATTCAATTGGTGTGAATGCAGAAAAATTTGAAAATTTAATTGGTAATGATGCAAAATTTAATGCAAATAAAATGATTGAAATATTTAAAGGTATAGATAATGATTTTTCAAAAGCAGTTTGTTTAAATGCTGCAGCTGGTTTAATCGTTGCAGAAAAGTTTGTTGATTTTGAAGAGGCCTATAATCACGCAAGACAATTTATTCTTTCTGGTAAAACTTTTTCACATTTGGAACAAATACAAAATGTCTGAAAACGTTTTAGAAAATATAATTAAAAAAAAAATCGAAAAAATTGATAATCTAAAAAAATCAATAGATCTTAAAAAATTAGATGAATTAATACAAAAAAATAAATCATACATAAATTTTAAAGATAAAATTGAAAACAATTTAAAAGACAATAAAACTTCAATTATTGCTGAAATAAAAAAAGCAAGTCCTTCTGCAGGTGTTATAATTGAAGACTATAATCCAGTAGAAATTGCTAATATTTATTTAAAAAATAATGCTACTTGTTTATCAGTTTTAACTGAAGAAGATTATTTTTTGGGAAATTTAATCCATATAAGTAAAATAAAAGATAAGGTTAATTTACCGATATTATGTAAAGATTTTTTTATTGATACTTTTCAAGTGCCACTTGCCAAAAGTTATGGTGCAGATGCAATTCTGATTATTTTAGCTGGTGTCTCAGATGATCTTGCAAACAATTTATATCAAGAGGCGTTGAAATTAGATATGTCAGTAATAGTAGAAGTACATACTGTTGAAGAGGCTCAAAAGGCATTAAATTTTAAAAATGCACTAATTGGTATTAACAACAGAAACTTAAAAACACTTAAAACAGATATAAATACAACCTATGATATTTATAATGTTGTAAAAAACCATAAAGGACCTCTAATTTCTGAGAGTGGTATTAAATCTAAAGAAGAATTATTGGAATTAAACAGTAAGACATCAATTAATACTTTTTTAATTGGTGAATCACTTTTGAAAAAATTGGATGAAAATTCAATTTTTTCAGTTTTGTAGTCAATTTAAGCCTTATTTTACTCACTTTTTTTAGTATTGTTAAAACAAAAGAACTTTTATAGAACATCCTTTGTACGATATTTGTTCTTATGCTAACAAAAAAACAAAAAAACCTGCTTTTATTTATCAACAAGAAGTTGAGAAGTTCTGGTGTATCTCCTTCTTACGAAGAGATGAAACAATCTCTAAACTTAAAATCAAAGTCAGGTATTCATAGATTGATCAGCGCCTTAGAAGAAAGAGGATTTATTAAAAGATTAGCTCATAAAGCAAGAGCTTTAGAGGTGGTAAAATTGCCAGAAACAGCTTCAGCGAACGATATTTACAATAGTTTTTCACCAAGTGTTATCAAAGGTGGTTTAGACGAAGAAATTAACAATTCAGATGAAATAGAAGTGCCAGTATTAGGAAAAATTGCAGCGGGTACTCCTGTAGAAGCAATACAAAATGAAGTTTCAAGAATACCATTACCAAATAATTTAGAAAAAAATGGAGATTATTTTGGATTGAAAGTTCAAGGAGACTCAATGATTGAAGCTGGAATCCACGAGGGAGATACAGTTATTATTAAAAGAACAGATACAGCAGATAATGGAAAAATTGTAGTCGCGTTAATTGACGAGCACGAAGCAATGTTAAAAAGAATTCGTAAAAAAGGTAAAGTTGTTGCATTGGAAAGTGCAAATAGAAACTATGAAACCAAAATATTTGGCCCCGATAGAGTAAAAGTTCAGGGTGTTTTGGTATCTTTATATAGAAACTTTTAAAAAAATAGTCTAAACATCTCTGATGTCAAAAGTAGCAACTCGTTTTGCTCCCTCTCCTACTGGGGCTCTTCATATTGGTGGTGTTAGAACTGCCTTGTTTAATTGGTTATATTCAAAAAATCAAAAAGGGACTTTTCATCTAAGAATTGAAGATACTGACAAAGAAAGATCGAAAGAAGAACACAAAATACAAATAATTAAATCCTTAAATTGGTTAGGGATAAAACATGATGGTGAAGAATATATTCAATCAAGTAAAATTAATGAACACGTAAAAATTGCAAATGAATTATTAAAAAAAGGGTATGCCTATAAATGTTACTGTTCACCTGAAGAGATAGAAGAGCAAAAAAAAAGAGCTAGACAAAAGAAAATACCTTATATTTACAACAGAAAATGGAGGGATGCAGAAGAAAAGGATGCTCCTAAAGAAATTAAACCTGTAATTAGATTTAAAAGTAAAATTGAAGGAAGCTCAATTCTTAAAGATTTGGTTCAAGGTGATATTGAAATTGAAAACATTACAATTGAAGATTTTATAATACTAAGAAATGATGGAACTCCTACTTATAATTTATCAGCAACTGTAGATGACCATGAAATGGGAATGACTCATATAATTAGAGGAGATGACCATAAGATAAACACTTTTAAACAAATACAAATATATGAAGCAATGAACTGGGATTTACCAGAATTTGCTCATATACCTCTTATTCATACAATAGAAGGTAAAAAATTATCGAAAAGAGATAATGCATCCACATTAGATGATTATTCAAAAATTGGTATAATGCCTGATGCATTAAGGAACTATTTATTGAGATTGGGGTGGTCTTTTGAAGACAAGGAAATATTTACATTAGATGAGAGTATTAAATACTTCAATATTGAAGGAATAGGAAAATCTCCTTCTAAACTAGATATGAGTAGAATTTTATCGATGAATGAACATTATATTAAAAATATTAGTGAGAACGATTTATTCAATCAACTAGATGAATACTGCAAATTATATAAAAGTGAAATTAACTCAGACAAAAAAGATAAGATCAAAAAATCACTAACATTCTTAAAAAATAAGGCAAAAACATTAGAAGATATATACAATAATTGCCGATATATTATTACAGATGAAGTAAATTTTAATCAAGACGATATAAAACTAATTGATGATAAGGCTAAAAAAGTAATTTCTGATTTCTCAAATAAATTTTCTAACCTTTATGAACTAAGTAAAGAAACATTGGAGCCAATAGTAAATGAACTTATTAAATCACACGATACAAATTTTAAAGGCGTAGGACAGCCTTTACGAATTGCTTTAACGGGCTCAAAATTTGGACCTGGCATTTATGATGTGATCATTTCTCTAGGAAAAGAGGAAGTAGGAAAAAGGCTAGTCAACAAGAAACTGGGTTAATACTGATACTGCTTCATCAGAAGATGAAGTTTTTGATCTAACTCTAGTCAAAGTTTTTTCACAATCTTCAATTTGTTTTTTCATTAATTCTGGATTTTTTAAAAAATAAACAACTGAATTGTATATCTCTTTAGCATTACACTCTTTTTGGATTAATTCTGGAATTATTTCTCTGTTATTAATAATATTGATAATATTTGCAAATTTTATTTTTACTAACATTTTGACAATTAAAAAATTAAAAAAATTCATTTTATAGATAATTATAGAAGGAACTTTTGCATTACAAATTTCTAAAGAAATTGTTCCAGATTTTGAAACTGCAAAAATAGAATTATTTAATATTTGTTTTTTAATATTTTCATCAGAAATAACCTCAACATTTTCTAAATTAGTATTATTTATTTTAATATTAATTAAATTCTTATTTTCGTCAGTTGCGTGAAAAACAAAAATGAAATTATCAAATTTTGAATTCATTAAATTTATAAAATCAATCATGATTGGCAATAATAAATTTACTTCGGATGATCTACTGCCACAAAAAAGAGAAATAATTTTTTTATTTTTTGATATAATATCAGATATATCAATTCTATTATTTATTTCTTTTTCTAATAATGGATGACCGACAAATGTATTTGGAATATTTTCTTTATCAAAATATTTTTTTTCAAAATCAAATAATAACAAGATATGATCTAAAAACTTTTTAAATTTTTTAACTCTACCCTCTCGCCACACCCATACCTGTGGGGCTACATAGTGTACAGTCGTAATCTGGTTATTGATTTTTTTTACTTTTTCAGCAACTCTTAATGTAAAATCAGGACTATCTACAGTAAACAAAATATCAGGATTAAATTTTATTATCTCCTCTACAGTTTTGTTTATTTTATTCTTTATTTTAAAAATATTTAATAAAACACTTGTAAAACCAATATAAGTAATTTCTTTAAGATCAAAAATAGATTTTATTCCTAATGAAATTAAATGAGTACCACCGACACAAGAATACTGAATATCATTACGATTTTTTTGAAGTTTAGATATAACTTTTGAAGCAAGCTTGTCTCCGGAAGGTTCGCCTGTGAGAATAAAAATCTTTTTCATTTTACTGAGATAAACATCTTATTTTTATTAGCAAAGTTAATGCATTTACTTTTATCTAAAAAAACATGCTGTTTATTTTTAACTACAATTCCTTTTAATCCAGCAGTTTTACTTTGTTTTAAAGTGTTTAATCCAATAGTTGGTAAATCAATTCTAAGATCTTGTTTCTTTTTTGGAAGTTTTACTAATACACCATGATTTCTAAACTTTTTACTTCTACTTTTTTTAAGTAATTTTTTAGTACCACCTTTTCCTTCAATGGAAATCACCTTTTCATTTCTAACAACGACCCCTTGACTAAAATCATATTCTCTTAAATTATTTAACGTTTTAATTGCTTTTTGAATATCCAATTGATCTTGCTTATCTGGTTTAATTTTTGAAAAATTACCTCTCTTTAAAGAGAGTTCTGGGTTAAATTTTAGTGAATTTTCAGTTTTAATATTGTTTTGACCTAATATTATAATAATTTCTTTTAATATAGCTGCATCTCCAAGTTTTGATGCTTTAATAATTCTGGGTATATAATAAATTCCTTTAAAATCTAATCTTAACTTAGAAAAATTTGGTTTTTTTACTTTTCCTGCAAATAAGACTTTTTTACAGTTATTTTCTTTAAGTATATTTATTATTCTGCCAAATTGGCCAATAGATACTGCATAAGATTTTTTATCTTTTTTAAATTTTTTTGATTTTGATAGATCAATAATTAAATATTTTACTTTCTTTTTTTTAATTTTTTTTAAAATATGATCTGGAAAATCAGTATCTCCAAAAATTAATCCTATCATTTTATGAAAATGGTGTACAAATAGATCTTTTTTTATCTTTTGTTATAAAATCAATTACATTTTTAACTAATTGATTTTCTTGAAAAGAACAATTTAATTTACTTATATTTTCATAGATATTCCTTGTAGCAAATATCTCCTTATAAGCTTCACTTAAACTTAGTATATCTTTATTTTCAAACTTTGCTCTTCTTAATCCTATTAAGTTTAATCCTTGTAATGAATTTCTGTTACCAGTAGACAATCCATAAGGAATTACATCATGTAGTACACCTGTCATACCTCCTATCATTGCCATTTTTCCAATTCTAGTAAATTGCTGAACAGCTGAATTACCACCAATAACAACATTATCTTCAATGATAGCATGGCCTCCCAAAGGAACATTGTTTGCAATTATTACATTATTTCCAACTTGGCAGTCATGTGCGATATGTGATGAAATCATAAACAAACAGTTATTTCCAATAACTGTTTTGCCACCACCACCAACTGTTCCAGGATTTATTGTTACATATTCTCTAATTTTGTTATTGTCACCAATTATCAAATTTGTAGGTTCGCCGTTATATTTTAAGTCCTGAGGATCATTAATTGAAACGAAAGGATAAATCTTATTTCCCTTTCCAATTTTTGTACTAACAGTAATATTTACATGAGATTGAATAATAGTGTTCTCTCCAATCTCAACATTTGGACCAATTACGCAATATGGACCAATCTCAACGTTTGAAGATATTTTTGCTTTAGGATCAATTATTGCTGTTTTATGTATCATTTGTTCTCTTTGATAAATTTTTTTAAATCTCTAGCTGGATAACCCATAAATTTAGAATTATCAGGTATATCTTTAATCACTCCTGAACCACCGCCTATTTGAACATTATTTCCTACTTTCAAATGTCCTGATATTCCCGCTTGTCCACCAATCATTACATTATCTCCAAGCGTTGAGCTTCCTGCAAAACCAACTTGTCCTGCAATAATACAATTTTGTCCAATTTTATTGTTATGGGCTATATGGACTTGATTATCTATAAAAGTGTTTTTACCAATCACAGTATTTGACAAAGAACCTCTGTCAATTGTTGCACCACAACCAATTTCACAATTATCCTCAATTATTACAATGCCGATATGAGGATAACGAATATTTTTGTTATTGCTGGGAAAAAAACCAAATCCTTTTTTTCCTATTACACAAGCATCTAATATTGAAACATTTCTTTTTATTAAGGCATTTCTAATAATAACATTGGATCCTATTGAGCAGTTATCTCCAATTACAACATTACTTTCAATGATGGTATTATGTCCAATTAAACAATTTGATCCTATTTTAACATTTTTTCCAATTAATACATTTTGACCATGACTAACAGAATTTTTAAAGGGGGTTTTTTCAATATTAGATGCACTAACATCAAAATCATCTGTAATTGAATCAGGATAAAACTTTGAGGTAATGACTGCTGTTGAGACAAGAACATTTTCAACTTCAATCGGTTTACAATTTTTTGGCAAAATATGTGATAATTTCTTAGTAGTTAAACAATAGCCTGCTTTAGTGGTTGATGCTACAGGTTCATATTTTTTTGAATGAAAGAATGTAATATCTTTATTAGAAGCTGTAACAAGATCTTTAACATCAAAAACCACAGAGTCTAAATTGTCAAAATTGCTCTTAGTGTTAATAGAATTTAAAATTATACCTATTGTTAATGGACCTTTATTTATAAAAAAAGGATTACTCATTTATGCTTTTTAACAAAGCATTTAGAAAAATAATATCAATAATTATTGCTATTTATTTCTTGTCTACAATTGTTGCTGACCAAATTGCATCAGCCATTTTTTTATTTTCTACAAAAGCTTCACCTTTATACTTCCAAACTCTACCATGAGATCTGATAGCTTGAATTTTTAATAGCAATTTACAGTCCGGTATAACTGGAAATCTAAATCTAGCTTTTTCAACACTCATTAAAAATACTAATTTATTTTCATAAGTTGACTTATCAATTCCGTGAGCCGTTAAAGCTGCTGCAGATTGACCAAAAGCTTCAACAATTAAAACACCTGGCATTACCGGTTGATCAGGAAAATGACCTTGAACAAAGAAACTATCTTTTTTAACATTTACTACACCAGTGGCTGATGAAAGTTTATTTATATCATTTAATTCATCAATCAATAACATGGGTTCACGATGAGGAATTAAATTTTTTATTTGATTTTTATTTAAACTTTCCATTTTGTATTATTTAAAGCTCTTATTTATTATTTCAATCAAATCATCAGTTATATCGTAATTTTTGTCAGCTATATAAATGTTTTTTTTATCAAATAACATAGAAATAGAATTTTTAGCCATATATTCCTGAATTATCGGATTTATTATATCTAAAAGCTTAAAAATCTCATCCTTTCTATCTTTTTTTAATTTTTCAATTTCATTGCTTTTGAATTCTCTGTAATTTTGTATTTTTTTATTAAATTGATTTAGACTTATATTTAATTGTTCTTTTGATATTAAATTTTGACTTCCTTTTAATTTATTTTCTTCTTCTTTAAGTTTGGCTTCTTTAGAATTAAATTCTTTAAATTTAGCTTCTTCTTTTTTTTTTAGATCTAGAAATAAAATTTTACCTTTCTCTATTTTTGATAAAACTACATCAAAATCAAGATAAGCGATTTTAATTTCAGCATATAAATTAGATTGAAATAATATTAAAAAAATAAAATTAAAATAAAAATTTTTTTTTATCATTAAAATGTAGTGCCTAAATTGAATCTAAAAGATTCAGTTATATCACTATTTGCTTTAGTTATTGGTTGTGATAAAGAAAAATTCATTGGACCCACTGGGCTAAACCAATCAAGACCAATACCTACTGAACTTCTAACCTTACTATTATTTAATGAGGAGTTGTAATCTACACCCCAAATATCGGCTACATCAGCAAAAATTAATATATCAACATTTTGAGATTCTTCTAAAATTTGAGGTAATGTTGATGAAAAATTTAATGTATAAGCAAAATTACCTCCAATATAATCATCTCCATCCTTAGGTCCTATTTTACCTGTCTCAAATCCCCTTAATCTCCTTGATGGTATATTAATTCTTTCAGATAATTTAACGTTCTTATTATTTAGTGAATTAACACTTTCTAAAAAAAAAGATATATTTGAGATATTTTTTTCATAAAGTTCAAAATAGTAAGCGTGACTATAATAATTTTTTAAAGAATTCGTTTCACTTAAAATAGGCAAATCCAATGAGTAAAAAGATCTAAAACCTGATGTTGTTTGAAATTTTTGATTTCTTTTATCATAATTAAAATCTAAATTTAAAAACGAATCCCAATAATTACCTTCTTGAGCTCTTTGTCTAGCTGATGCAGTTGAGTTTGTTTCAATTTTTTCATAAAAATGAGAATTGCCCACACCAAGAAAAAAATCATCGAGATACTCAAAGTTAGTTCCAATGCTAAACCCAGTTTTATTCGTTTTATACCCATAACTGGAATAATTATCAATTTCTAAAGCTTCAGCTGATAAATACAATAACTTATCAGTATTGTTAAAATTTGGATTAGTTACAGAAAATTTACCTTTAAGTGAGCCCGTTGATACAGTGAAATTGCTATCGAGCTTAATACCATTACCTAGAAAGTTGTTTTCCTTAATACTAAAACCAAATGAACCACCTGTAGTTCCAATACCTGCTGATGCAGCAATTTCACCTGTAGGTTTTTCCTCTACAGATATATTTACAATTTTAGTTTTGGTAGTCTTCTTATCTATAATTTTTTTTTCAACTTTTTTAAAAAAGTTTAAACTTTTTATATTGTTAATAGATTTATTTAATAAAATTTCATTGTAAGGGTCTCCTTCGTCAATTTCAAATTGATTTCTAATTACATTTTCTGATGTAATATTATTTCCAAAAATATTTATTTTCTCAACATAAAATTTTTCTGTTTCTAATATTTCAAATTCAAGGTTTAATTTGTTATCAATTAAATTTTCAATTACATTTGCGTTGATAAATTGATATTGTTCTTGAGAGGTAATTAAATCGATTTCTTTTAAGATTTTATCAATAGAATTAATGGAATAAGGCTCACCTTTTAATTTTTCAAACATTTTATTTATCTTGGTAAAATTATTTTTATCAAAATCAGAAGGTAAATTTAGTATTAATTCTCCAAAGAAAACTTTTGGATTTGCATTTATATTAAATAAAAGCTCAAATTCATTATCATCAATTAATTTTGCAAAGGATGAGTTAATTTCCACATTATAATAACCATTATTTTTATAAAAATTAGCTAATAGTTTCTTGTCAAAATCAACTATACTTTCGTTTAAAAATTTTCTTCCCGAGATAAATTTCCAGTATTTATATTCTGTGCTTGTTATTATTCTTCTTAACTTACTATCCTTAAAATTTTTATTACCTACAAAAGTTATTTTTTTAATTTTAGCTCTTTTGCCTAATTTAAATTCGTATATTAAATCTAGTAGATTATTTTTTTTCTCATCAACATATATATCAAGCTCAGAATTTATATAACCAAAATTTCTAAGTATTGTTAGCAGTCTAGATTTTTCTTTCTTTAAGATAATTTTATTAAATGAGGATCTCTCTTTTATTAATGGATCTTCTTTAAGAACATCGAGAACTCTATTTGTTTTAATACCTCTATATTCAATATTTTCAATTATTGGATTTTCAACTACTTTAATAGTTAAAATATTGTCTAAAAATTTTATAGAAATATCCTTAAAGAAGTTTGTTTCATATAAATTTTCAATTATTTTATTTAAATCCGTCTCGTCAAGCTTATCATCAACATTAATCTTGGAAAATAATTTAACAGTTTCATCTGATATTCTCTCATTTCCATCTACATCAATTTGTTTTACTATATCAGAATAAGAATAAGTTATATTAATTAAAGCAATTAAAAAAGATGCAAATATAATTTTTACTAATCTTACAATCATTAATTTTAAATATAATTATTTCTAATTTTATATCTTACAGTGTTACTAACATTTATAACGTCTGAAATTTTTCTTGGAAGAATTTTTTTAAGATTTTGATACTCTTTTTTTTGAATTATTTTATCTAAGGTTTGATTTATTTTACTAAATTTTATTTTTTTATTTAAAAATAGATTTACTAATTCATCATTTGCTGCAACCAAAACTGTTTCAAATAAAGAATTTTTTTCTGGTAAATTTTTTAAAATTTTAAGGCTTAAAAATTTATTTTGGTTAGGTTTTTCAAATGAAAGATTATTTAATTTATTAAAGTCAATATCTTTTGAATAAAATTTTTTATTTGAATGATTATAAATGGAATTAAAAATAGGAATATCCATTGTAGTATCATGAGCAATAATTTTTATCATACCATCAAATAATTCAACAATTGCATGAACATAAGATTTAGGATGTATAATAATTTTAAGTTGGTTATATTTTAAATTAAATATTTTTTTGGCCTCAATAATTTCAAAAACTTTATTCATCATAGTTGAGGAATCAATTGTTATTTTTTTTCCCATTTTCCAATTTGGATGCTTTAAAATTTTATTAAGATCTAACTTATCAAATTTATTTTTAGAAATATTTAACAATGACCCACCAGAAGCAGTTATATATATATTTTTTATTTTATTTAATGGAATATTTTTTAAAGCGTACCAAATTGAAAAGTGCTCAGAGTCAACTGGCATAAATTCAGTTTGATTTTTTTTTAATTCTCTACGGATGATACTCCAACCACAAATTATTGATTCCTTATTAGCTATAGCTATTTTTTTTGTAAATTTTATCAATTTAATAGTTGGATCAAGACCGTCTAGTCCAACGATCGAACTCATAACATAATCTATTTTCTTTGGAATTATTTTTTTTAAATCATTGAAATCATTATAGATATTAATTTTTTTTATTTTTTTAGACAGAGCAATTCTATAATATTTGCTATCTGTAATAATAATATTTTTTACTTTAAATTTCTTTGCTTGTTGAATTAATAACTTGTAGTTTTTTTTAGCAGAAAGTAATTCAATTCTAAAATTATGCTTATCTTTAGCGATAATATTAAGCAGAGATTTACCAATAGATCCTGTTGATCCTAGTATTACAATTTTTTTTTTCATTAAATATTAAAAAATAAATTATTAAACAAAACAAAATAAGCAAAAGGAAAAGCAAATAACATACCATCAATTCTATCCAAAATACCACCGTGTCCAGGTATTAAATTTCCTGTGTCTTTTATTTTTGATTTCCTTTTAAAAATTGAAACAATTATATCACCTATTTGACTAACTGTTGATACAAGTAAGAAAAATATAACTATTATTAATATTTGACTATGAGCTATTAATTTAAAATAAATCATTAGAGGAATTAGAGTTAGAGATAATACATACCCCCCTATTAATCCAGCATATGTCTTATTTGGACTATAAGTTGTTAACCTAGGACCTTTAAAAATTTTTCCAAAAAAGTAACCACCTAAGTCACTAAAAATACAAATCAATAAAATAATTAAAAAAAAATTGTATGAATTTTCCTCAGCTATACGTAATTGTAAAATTGAATAAAAAGATACACATAAGTAAAGAAAACCTAAAATATGATAATATTTATTTTTGGACATTTTGTGCCACTCATAACATGAAATAAAAAAACAAATTAATAATAATAAAAAAAAATAAAAAGACCCTTTTAATACAATAAAAAAAACAACTGGGATAAGAATAATAGAACTAAATATTCTTTTTTTAAGCTCAACTTCCATTAAATATCTCCATAATTTCTTTTTATTTTTTTAAACTTGTTTACTATTTTTAAAAAGTCTGCTTCTTGAAAATCTGGCCACAACTTATGTGAAAAAAAAATTTCAGTATACGATATCTGCCAAAGTAAAAAATTGCTTAATCTTTTTGTTTTTCCTGTTCTGATTAGTATATCTGGATCTGGAATATTTTTTGTATAAAGAGAATTTGTTATATTTTTTTCTGTTACCTCTAATTTTTTACCATTAATTTTTTTTATAGCTTTAACTATTTCATTTTTAGATCCATAATTTAAAGCTAAGTTAATCTGTAATGCTGTATTATTTTTGGTAATTTTTTCACTCTTTAATAATAAATTATTTAATTTTTTTGAAAATTTTTTTTCTCCTATAACTTTTAATTTAATATTATTTTTATGAAATTTTTTTAATTTAAGTTTTAAAAAACTCTCTAATAAATTAAATAAATAATTTATTTCAGATTTGGGTCTTTTCCAATTTTCTGTAGAAAAAGCAAAAAGTGTTAAGTGTTTTATTTTTTGCTTAATACTAATTTTAATTATTTTTTCTACAGTATCTAAGCCGGCTCTATGACCTTTGTTTCTTGAATTGTATTTTTTTAAACCCCATCGACCATTGCCATCCATGATAATGGCTACATGATTCAAAGGGTTCATATTGTCATTATTTCTTTTTCTTTTAAAGAAACTTTTTCATCAACTAGCTTAATGTGATCATCTGTAATAATTTGTACTTTTTTTTCATGAGATTTTTCTTCATCTTCACTTATCTCTTTAGTTTTTAGTAATTTTTTAAGATCTTCATTTGCTTCTCTTCGAATGTTTCTTACTGATACCTTACATTTTTCTCCAATAGATTTAATCAATTTTTTTAATTCAGTCCTTCTTTCTTCGTTTAACTCTGGCACTGGCAATCTTATTAATTGACCATCTATTTGAGGGTTCAATCCTAAATCTGATTTTTTTATAGCTGCATCAACTAGAGGAACGTTATTAGCATCCCATACTTGAATATTAATCATTCTAGGTTCTGGTGTAGTTATACTTCCAATTTGATTTACGGGCATTTGCTGACCATAAACATCAACCTTAATTAGATCGAGCATAGATGCGTTTGCTCTTCCTGTTCTTAGAGAAGATAATTCTTTTGAGAATACCTCAATGGCTTTATCCATTTTGAGGCTGTATGATTTCTCATCAAACATTTATTCTCCTATCTTAATTCTATAAAACTCTTTAATTTTTAAATCAGCTATAGAAAGTTCTTTTAAAACATCTTGAACTTTCTTTTTAGGCTCCATAACCCATGCTTGAGTTAGCAGAGCATTTTCCTCTTTAAATTTGTTCATTTTACCTATGCTAATTTTTTTTGCAATATCCTCAGGTTTGCCTGAGTTTTTTAATTCTTCAGATACTAACTCTTGCTCTTTATCTATTATTGATTGATCTATCGAGTTAGCTTCTAAAGCTAAAGGATTAGATGCTGCAATATGCATGGATAATTGTTTACTAAAAGTTTTAACTGATTCTGATTTTTCCTTAGTATTTAAAGAAACAATTACCGCTAATTTTGCAACATTGTCTTTAACAACTGTATGTAAATAATGGTTATTTAAACCATCGTTATTTTCAAAAGTTTTAGCTTTACCAATTGTTATTTTTTCTCCAATTTTAGCGATTAAAGCAACTAAATTATCTTCAACAGTCACATCATTTTTCATCTTTGAAGCTTTTAAAGCTTCAATATTTGAGTTCTTTTGGTTATTTAATTCGCTAAGTTCTTTAACAAAAGAAATAAAATCATCATTTTTAGCAACAAAATCTGTTTCACAATTAACTTCTATTATAGAGGTTTTGTTTTCATCACCACTTACAACAACCACTCCTTCTTTTGCGTCCCTAGACATTTTTTTTGAGGCTTTTGAAATTCCTTTTACTCTTAAAATTTCAATAGCTTTGTCTAAATCACCTGCAGATTCTTTTATGGCTAAATTACAATCTTTAAAACCAGCTCCGGTTGCTTCTCTTAATTTTTTTACTTTTTCAATATCACTCATTAATTTAATGTCTCCTTATCTTCTTGGGAAAATTTTTTTTCTAATTTTTCTCTATCTAATTCTTGAATTGTTTTATTTTTTTCCTCAAATTTATTTTCAGAATTATTTTTTTCACTTGGTTGAATAGAACTCTTAGCGCTATTGATTGTTTCTTTAATTAAATTACAATAAAGATCAATAGCTCGTCTAGCATCATCATTTCCAGGTATAGGATAATCAATGTTATCAGGATTAGAGTTACTATCTAATATTGCTATAATAGGTATTCCTAACTTCGAAGACTCTGCTATAGCCAATGACTCGTAATTTGTATCTATTACAAAAACTAAATCTGGAACTTTTTTCATTTCAGCTATACCCCCTAAAGATCTTTGAAGTTTGTCTTTTTTAACACTCATTTTCAAAAGTTCTTTTTTAGTAAAACCTCTATTTTCTGCTGCTAAATCAATTTCTAATTTTTTGAGTTTTTTTATAGAATTTGATATAGTTCCCCAGTTGGTAAGCATTCCGCCTAGCCATCTATAATTAACAAAATATTGATCTGTTTCTTTTGCAACTTCAGCTATAGCTTCAGATGCTTGTTTTTTTGTTGATACAAATAAAATTTTTCCATTATTTGCAATTGTTTGATAAACTTTCTCTAAAGCTAATTTTGTCAATTCAAGTGTCTGGGTTAAGTCTATAATGTGAATTGAGTCTCTTTTACCAAAAATATATTTTTTCATTTTTGGGTTCCATCTTAAAGTCTTATGTCCAAGATGAACGCCTGCTTCTAATAATTGTTGAATTGTTAAGTTAGGTATTTTCATTTTTTTTTCCCGGTTAAGCCACCACAGTAATTTCCAATTAAGGACCGGAGGTATAAAACCAAGAACTGTGTGCGTGTTAATTTAATTTATTGGTTATTTACAAATATTTAGCAAAATTAACAAGTTTTATTTAGCTGATTTCTGCTTGAATTTGCTGGTTTCTTAAAAGATTTAAAGATTTCCTATCAAGTTTGATTGGTTTTTTTAATTGAAAATTTAAAATTTTGTCTTTTGTTAAAAGATTAAATTTTACTCGAGTTTTACCATCTTTACTTAAAAATTTTGAAATCTCTTGGATTTGTTCAATAGATTTAACATTAAATAATATTTCATTAATTGGAGTATTAAATAAATCTTTTAAAGAAGCAATTTTTTGAACATTAATCCTTTTAAGACGGTTTTCATCATTAGAAATATTTTTAATCAAGGTTAAAATTAATGAATTACCTTCTTTCAAAATTTCTCTATTTGACTCCAACAGATCAGAAAAAATAAATATTTCAAATACACTATTTAAATCTGTTAACTTTAAAACAGCATAAGCATTTCCTTTGGCAGTTTTTCTTTCTTGAACCTTAAGTAATGTTGCAGCTACATTAACATTTTCTGAATTATCATCTGAAGTAAATTTCGCATAATCATTAATTTTATAATCTTCAAAAATTTCTGTGAATTGATTTAATGGGTGATCAGATATAAAAAATCCTACTGCTTCAAATTCTTTAGATAATCTCTCTTCAAATTTCCAATCTTCTATTTTAAATAAAATTTCTTCCTCTGTTTTAATATTATCAGAAAATAAATCTATTTGATTGGCTAGTTTGTTTTCAAAAATATTTTTATTTTTTAAAATTAAATTAGGTATAGAGTTAAAGATTGATTGCCTATTTGAGTTTAAATTATCAAATGCTCCTGCTTTTACTAATCCTTCTAATTGTAATTTATTTATATCTTTTGGGTTAACTCTATTTATAAAGTCATTAATAGATTCAAACTTTCCGTTTAATTCTCTCTCTTTCACAATATTGGAAATTGCTTCATAACCTACAGCTTTAATTCCTCCTAATGCATAATAAAATTTTCCGTTAATAGTTCTGAAATCAGCAAAACATTCATTGATATCAGGTCTAATTGTTTCAATATTAAGTCTTTTTAATTCTTCATAAAATTCACTTAATTTATTTTGATTAGAAATATCCATCGTCATTGATGCAGCAATAAATTCTTTAGGATAATAAGTTTTTAAATATGCAGTTTGATAAGAAATTATTGCATAAGCTGCGGCATGACTTTTATTAAAACCATATTCTGCAAAAGGTTCAATTTTTAAAAATATTCCTGCGGCAACATCTTTGGCTATGCCATTTTTAACTGCCCCTGCAATAAAACCTTGTTTTTGTTTCTCTAGCTCTGCTCTCTTCTTCTTACCCATTGCTCTTCTTAAAAGATCAGCTTGTCCTGCAGTAAATCCAGATAATTTTTGAGCAATCTGCATTACTTGTTCTTGGTAAATGATTACTCCATAAGTAGGTTTTAAAATATCCTCCAATAATGGATGTAAATAATCTGGTTTTTGCTTTCCATGTTTACAGTCATTGTAAGTTGGTATGTTGCTCATGGGGCCTGGTCTATATAATGCTACTAGTGCAATAATATCCTCAATATGATTGGGTTTCATATGAATTAAAGCTTCTCTCATTCCAGCACTTTCAATTTGAAATAGGCCTACAGTTTTACCAGTTGATAAAAGATCGAAAACTTTTTGATCATCATAATTAATATCTTCGATGTTAAATTTTTTATCTTTTTTCCTAACTAATTTTTGAGTGTTATTAATTACTGTGAGTGTCTTTAAACCTAAAAAATCAAATTTTATTAAACCAGCATTTTCAGCAGAATACATATCAAATTGTGTTGAGGGTAAAAGTAAATCTGCAGAAGTATCTTTATATAAAGGTACTACTTCTGTTAATTTTTTATCTGCAATAACAACTCCTGCTGCATGAGTAGCAACATTTCTATTCAGACCTTCTAATTTCAATGATAACTCTATTAATTTTTTAACTCTATTGTCCTCATTAATGAGCTTTTGCAATCTTGGTTCTCCAGCTATACATTGGGTTAAATTTTGAGGCCTAGAAGGATCAAAAGGTATCATTTTTGATATGCTGTCTATAAACCCATAGGGTAATCCCATAACTCTACCAACGTCTCTGATCACCATCCTTGCCTTAAGTTTACCAAAAGTAATTATATGAGCGACACTATCTTTGTATTTTTTAGTCAAGTATTCAAAAACAAGGTCCCTTTTATCCTCGCAAAAATCGATATCAAAATCAGGCATAGAAATTCGATCAGGATTTAAAAATCTCTCAAATATTAAATTAAATTTAATTGGATCAACATCAGTAATTGATAAGCACCAAGCTACCAATGACCCAGCACCTGAACCTCTGCCAGGACCAACTGGTATGTCATTTTCTTTAGCCCATTTTATATAATCAGATACAATTAAAAAATAACTCGAATATTTCATTTTTATAATTATTGAAAGCTCATGATCTAATCTTTCTTTATAAAGAATAAAATTTTTATCATTTTCAAGTTCACTATCTTTAATATTAAAAACTTTTAAAAATTTATCTCTCAGTCCATCCAAAGAATATTTAGTTAAAAGATCATCTGCATTGCCATCTTTATCACTACTAATATTTGGTAGTATTGGATTAGAGAATAATGGTCTAAAATTACATCTTAAAGGAAAATTATAATTATTTTCTAAAGCTTCTGGTATGTCAGCAAATAACTCAGTCATTTCTGAGTTAGTTTTTAAATAATGTTGATCGCTTAATTTTAATCTATTTTTTTCATTAATATAAGTTTTGTTACCAATACAAATCAAAGCATCATGTGCTTCATGCATATCTTTTGATAAATAAAAAACTTCATTAGTAGCAATAATTGGTATTTCTAATTCTACAGATTGTTTTAGGTTAAATTTTTCAAACCCATTTTCATTTGTATCATTATGGCGTTGAATTTCTAAATAAAATCTATCGCCAAAAACTTCTTTAATTTTTAAATAAATTTCGTTTATTTCTGTAAATTTTCCTTTATCAAATAATTTTCCAAAAAGACCTAAAATAGTACCTGAAAAAACTGAAACACCATCAGAACTTTTTAATAATTCATCAAAATTTACATGAGGGCCACTTAATTCATCATTTTCTAAATATGAATTAGAGGATAATTCAATAATGTTTTTATAACCTGTTTCATTCAAAGCAAATAAAGGTAACAGTCCAGTTGTATCATTTATTTTAAAATTAATTTGAGTACCAATAATTGGCTGTGTTCCTGATTTAGAAATTTTTTCTGCAAATTCTAAAGCTCCACATAAATTAGAAGTATCACTTATTCCTAAAGATTTAATTTTGTTTGATTTGCAATATTCTTGTAAATCATCAATCTTGGCCGCACCTTCACATATAGAATATTGTGAATGGACTTTTAGATGATTAAAGTTTTGATTTAATGACTCAGACATTAGATGATTTTATAATACCATCTCTCATCTCCAATAGGCAATCTGCCTTATTAGCAAAAAATCTATTGTGAGTTGCAAATATTATTAATCTATCTGATTTTTTTTGATTATATAAAAGTTTAAAAACTTCTTTTGCAGTATTCATATCCAAACTACCTGTTGGCTCATCCGCTAAGATTATTTCAGGATCATTTACAATAGCTCTTGCTATAGCTACTCTTTGAGCCTCTCCACCTGAAAGTTGAGAAGGAAAGTGATTTAATCTATTTGAAAGACCAATTTTTTTTAATAATTTTTTAGCCTTTGTACTTGCTAATTCTTTATCATTGTTGCTAGCAAGTGATGCTAAATAAATATTTTCTAAAGCAGTAAAGTCAGAAAGAAGATTGTTTTGTTGATAAACAATACCAATTTTTTTTGATCTAAAAATATCATTTTCTTCTGTATCATTAAAATTTATTTGATTTTGATTAAACATAATTTGACCTGATGAAGGTCTGTCTATTAAAGAAATTAAATTTAACAAAGTTGATTTTCCTGAACCAGATGGGCCCATGAGCGAATAAATTTTACCTTTTTCAAAATTTTGCGACAAACCTTTTAAGACTTTAATCTTTTTTTCAGTCTCAAAGCTTTTAGATATACTTTTTAATTCTAAATACTTACTCATATTTTAAAGATTTGATTGGATCTAATCTAGCTGCTTTAAAAGCTGGAAAAATAGATACTAAAATAGTTATAATTATTGAGCAAACTGAAATTAGAATAATTGATGTCAGATTAATTTCAGAAGGCATTTTGCTTAAAAAATATATTTCTTCAGGAAATAAACTTATATTGAAAACTGAGCTTAATAATTGTCTAAAATTTTCAATGTAAATAGAAAAAGTTACACCTAAAAAAATACCAAAAATTGTTGCGGAAGTACCTATTATTACTCCAACTAAAAAAAATATTTTAATTATTGATTTATTTAAAACTCCAATTGATTTTAAGATGGCAATATCCCTTGTTTTGTTTTTCACTAAAATAGTTAATCCTGAAATAATATTAAATGCAGCAACAATTATTATTAATGACAAAATAATAAACATAACATTCCTTTCAACTTTTAGAGCTGAAAATAATGAACTATTCATATCAGCCCAACTAAAAACAAACTCATCATCAAAAACTTGTTTTACTATTAATTTTTGGGATTCAATATTATTTGGATTTTTCAAATAAATTTCTAAATTTCTCTCAGTAGAATCATATCCAAAGAACTCTTCTAATATATTAAGTTCAATAAATGCAATATTGTTATCAAACTCTGCTAAACCACTGTTAAAGATTGAATTAACTATAAAAGTTTTTTGTTTTGGCATACTGCCAATTATTGTTTGAACGCCAGACGGTGACATTAAAGTCAATTTATCTCCTATTTCAAGATCTAGAGAAAAACTCAGTTCACTTCCAATTGATATGAAATTTTTATCAAATTGATTTAATTCACCTTTAAATTTTTCATTTGTTAATACCTCTAAATTTAAAAGATCATTGTATTTATAGCCTCGTAACACTATTCCTTTAGTATTATTGTTTTTTAGAATAATTGCCTCTCCTGAATTACTAAAAATAATATTCTTAGAGATTAACTTTAGTTTATTATTTATTTTATCTTCATCTATTGAATTTGAATAAGGTTTAACAGTAATATGTGAATTAAATCCTACAATTTTATTGATTAATTCTGTTCTAAAACCATTCATTACTGACATAACAATAATAAGAACAGCAACACCTAGACTTATTCCGATGAAAGAAAATATTGAAATAACATTTAAAAAGCCATCCTTTTTTCTAGCTTTTAAAAATCTTAAAGTAATTTCTTTTTCTAAAGTAGAAATCAAATTGAATTTTTTTGTTTATTTATAATTTCTATAATTTTGCTTAAAGGTAAGTTTTGAGTTTCACCACCTGTTTCTTTGAACTCTAATAAATCACCTTCACTCTTCTTTCCAATGATAATTTGATACGGAGCCCCAATTAAATTCATTTTTTTAATTTTGGATGAAAAATTTTCATCAGTATCATCAATAAGAGCATCAATATTATTTTTTAATAACTCACTGTAAATATTATTGGCTTTAACAAGTGCTGAATTATCGTTTTTATTTATCATCGGTATCAAAGCAATATCATATGGAGCAACAGACAATGGCCATTTCATGATTTCATTTTTTTCATCATATTTTGCCTCTATTATTGCCCCAACTAGCCTTGATACACCAATTCCATAAGAACCCATTTTAACAAAATCTTTTTTTCCACCTGGTAAATCTACTGATGCATTCATAGGTTTTGAATATTTGTCGCCAAAATAAAATATGTGGCCTACCTCAATACCTTTTGTGATTAATTGATTTTCCTTAGAAACTATTTTTTCAAATTCATCTTTGTTAAACTTTTCATCTGTCACAGCATAAAATTGCTCATATTTTTTTCTCATTTCTTCTAACGAAGATTTTTCTAATTGAGTATCATCACTATTTAAGTCAAAAATTCTTTTATCAGTAAAAATTTTACTTTCTCCAGTGTCTGCTAAGATAATAAATTCATGAGATAAATTTCCTCCAATCGGACCTGTGTCAGCAGCCATAGGTATTGCAGTTAGATCTAATCTTTTAAAAGTTTTTAAATATGAAAGAAAAAATTTATTATAAGAAAAAAAGGCTTCTTCGTCTGATACATCGAATGAGTAGGCATCTTTCATATAAAATTCTCTCCCCCTCATTATTCCAAATCTAGGTCTTATTTCGTCTCTAAATTTCCATTGTATGTGGTACATTAGTTGGGGTAATGATTTATAAGATTTAATTGAAGATCTAAAAATTTCTGTAACTTGCTCTTCATTGGTAGGTCCATAAAGCATTTCTCTATTTTGACGATCAGTTATTCTAAGCATTTCCTCACCATAATCATCATATCGACCACTTTCTTTCCATATCTCACTAGATTGAATTGTTGGCATTAATATTTCTTGAGCTCCAATCTTATTTTGCTCTTCTCTAACAATTTGTTCTATTTTTTTCATTACCTTAAAGCCTAAAGGCAACCATGAGTATATTCCTGCAGAAGCTTGCTTTATCATACCAACTCTCAACATTAATTGATGAGATTTAATTTTTGCTTCAGAAGGATTATTTTTTAATATCGGAATAAATGAATTTGATAAAAGCATCTTAACTAATCATATTTCTTAAATTTAAATATTCAAATTTTATTAGTAAATAAATAATGATAAAAATTACAGTTGTTATACCAGTGCAATACAAGAATTTTTTCAACATTTTTGGGTTTTCAGGTGATCCTGGATCTTCACCATCAATTTTTACTGTTTTTGCTCTGTTTACATCAATAGGAAGTATAGCAAAGAAGACTATCCACCATATAATTACATAGATAATTGCTAAACCAGTTACACTCATTAAATTCTGACTAAGTTAATATTAGTGAAAGGTTTTTTACCCGTTTTTTCCTTAGAAAATTTCCTACAGGCAATTTTCAATGCATCAATTAAATTATGCTCTTGCTGCTTGCTTCCAATTTTAAATGTCCTAGATGTTTTTTCTATTTCTTCTTCTAGTCCATAAACAAATTCTTCTCTATCATCTACAGGCAAACCACGAAAAGAAAGCACAGGATTGTTATGAATATTTCCTTTAGGTGTTATCATTAAAGTTACTTCAAGATATCCATTTGCACTCAAATTTTTTCTATCTTTTATTGACTGCGAGTCTGGATCAACACTTACATTGCCATCTAAATATAATCGACCACTTGGAGCTTTGTCATAAACTTCAGGCTGATTACCAGGATATAACTTAACTATATCACCATTTTCTACTTGTACAGGATATGGAACTTGCATTTCTTTTGCAAAATTTATGTGTTCTATCATGTGCCTATGTTCACCATGTACAGGTATTACACATTTAGGTTTAACCCATTGATACATTTCTTTTAAATCTTCTCTATTTGGATGACCAGAAACATGAACGAATTCAGTTTCTTCAGATATCACTTCTATACCATCTTTAACAAGTTGGTTGTGCAATTTATAAAGTTTTTTTTCATTTCCAGGTATAATTTTTGATGAAAATATCACAGCATCACCTTTTTCAATAAAAACATCAGGGTGTACATAACTAGAAATTCTCATCATCGCTCCCATTGGTTCTCCTTGGCTACCTGTGCAAAGATAAACTATTTTTTCTCTTGAGAAATTTTTAGCTTCACGAGGGTCAATTGGTTCAATTGTATTTTTTAAATATCCACATTGACGTGCAGCTTTATAAATACGATGCATCGATCTTCCAACTAGTGAAATTTGTCTTCCTGTTTGCTCAGCACAATAAAATGCTGTCTCCATTCTTGCTACATTAGATGCAAATGAAGTGATGATAATTCTCTTTTTCAATCTCGACATTACATTTAACATATTTTTTCTAACGTCAAGTTCAGATCCAGACTTGCCTGCACTAAAAACATTAGTAGAGTCACAGATCATTGCTAATACTCCTTCATCACCAATTTCTTTTAATCTCTTCTCATTAATATTTTCACCAATAAGTGGATTGGGATCTACTTTCCAATCTCCTGTGTGTAAAATAACACCAGCAGGAGTTTTTATTCTTAAGCCATTAGGTTCTAAAATTGAATGAGTTAAAGTTATATATTCAATTTGGAATGGATTTAATGAAACAGTTCCATTTAATTCAACAATTTGTAAATCATTAGTAATATCTATTTGTTTTTCTCGAAATTTCTCTCTAATCAAAACTGCTGTAAATGGAGTAGCAAATATTTTACATCTTAATTTTGGCCATAAATGTGCGATTGCTCCAATGTGATCCTCATGTGCATGAGTTAAAACTATACCCAACAAGTTATCTTTTCTTTCAACAATAAATCCAGGATCAGGATAAATTAAATCAACACCTGGTATAGTGTCATCGGCAAAAGTTACACCAATGTCTACCATTATCCATTTATGATCGCTTGGTTGACCGTAACCAAACAAATTCATGTTCATACCAATCTCACCAGATCCACCTAGTGGACAAAATAACAATTCATCTTTCATATTATTTTATTTGCTCAGAAATCTTTATTAGACCTTTAATTGTAATATCTTGGTTATGTTTAACTTTCGATTTTATTGAACTTGTAAATAAATCAGAAAATCCACCTGTCAATACAACTTTAAAGGATTTTCTTGTCTCTTTCTTAATTAAATTAATCATATTGTCAATTAAACCGGCATAACCCCAAAAAAAACCTGATCTAACAGCAGAAAGTGTGTTGCTGCCTATTACTTTTTTCATACGTTTAAGCTCAATTTTTGGGATTAAAGTAGCTCTGTCTGACAAAGTATTAAGAGACAACTTAATTCCAGGAGCTATTATTCCTCCCATATACGTATTTTTTATTAAAACATCAAATGTTGTAGCGGTACCAAAATCTAAAATTATATAATTATTTTTGTTATCCAATAAGCTTATGGCATTTGTAATTCTATCAGAGCCTACCTGCTTGTAATCAACTTTAATTTTAATCATTGATTTTAAATTCAGGTTTTTTACCTCGTTGCATTTAACTTTAGTGATTTTAGAAAAGTAGTTTTTTATAATTTTAAAAGTGTTTGGGACAACACTGCAAAACAATATTTTTTCAATTTTATTTATTTGTATTTTATTTTTTTTAAATAAGATTTTTAATTGGTTATTACTTATTTTTTTTGAAATAAAAGTAATTCTTTTTAAAATTTTATTTCTTTTGGAAACTAAAAAAATTTTAGTGTCAGTATTTCCTATGTCACCTAAAATATACATATTAATTAATTTATTTTATACATTTTTGATATTCTATTTTCAAAAACTAGTTTCAAATTTTTTTCTAATTCAGATTTATTAATTTTTTTTCCTGTTATTCTATATAAATTTGTAGCTGGATAATTTTTAATATTTGGATTTTTTATTACATTAATCCCTATTCCTGTAATTAAAAATTTTTTATCTGATTTCGTTATAATTTCTTGTAAAATCCCACTAATCTTTTTTTTATTAATTAATAAATCGTTTGGTTTTTTAAAGTTAATTTTATTTTTTATATATTTAGAGAGTGTTTGTTTAACTAATTTACAATTTAACTTTGTAACTCTTTCTATTGAAAATTTATTTTCATCAAATGGATGAAAAAAAGAGGCAAATAGATTACCTTTATATGAAATCCATTTTCTTCCATACTGACCTCGACCACTAAATTGTTTTTCAGCAACAACCATACCAAATTTATAGTTAGTTTTTTTTATTATTCTTGCAGCTGTATCGTTAGTACTTTTTATTATTTTAAAATTAAATTTCTTAAATTTCATTAAATAATATTAATTCTTGATACTACCTCAATTAATTGGCTTGGAAATATGAAGTATAAAAGAATTAATATTGTAGAAAAAGTTAATGAAAATTTTAACCATAAACTATGATCCGTATCATATTTATCTTTTTCTTTATCAAAGTACATAATCTTAATTATTCTTAAGTAATAGAAAGCTGCAACAACAGTAGATAACAATCCAACAATAGCTAAAAAATACATTGATTGTTCTAAAACCGCTTTGAAAACATAAAACTTAGCAAAAAATCCTGCTAATGGTGGTATCCCTGCCAATGAAAACAATATTACAAGTAAAGAAAGTGATAATAATGGATGATTTTTCGATAAACCAGATAAGTCATCAATATCTTCGTAATATTGATTATTTCTTCTAAGCATTAACAAACAAGAAAAAAGGGCCAAATTCATTACAACATAAATTGAAATATAAATTATTGAACTTTGAATTCCTTCATTAGAAACAGTGGCAAGACCAGCCAATGTGTAGCCTATGTGTCCAATAGAGCTATAAGCAACTAGTCTTTTAATATTTGTTTGTCCAATTGCTGCAATTGCACCAAATAGCATTGAGGCAATAGATAAAAATACAATTATCATTTGCCATTGATCGATTAGATTTAAAAAAGGTACATATAAAAATCTAATAAATACAGTTAACGCCGCAATTTTTGGTAACATTGTAAAAAATAAAGTTACTGTAGTTGGGGATCCTTCGTATACGTCTGGTGCCCACATATGGAATGGCACTGCTGAAATTTTGAACGCTAAACCTACTAAAATAAAAACTATACCAAAAGTCAGTACATACTCATTTGAATTAAGTTGTGTGGAAATCACATCAAAGTTTGTGGATCCTGAAAAACCATAAATTAGTGAACATCCATAAAGTAATAATCCTGATGATAATGCACTTAATACAAAATATTTTAAACCTGCTTCAGATGATTTTAGTTGATCTCTGTTATAAGTTGCTAAAACATATAAGGCTAATGATTGTAACTCTAGACCCATATAAAATACAATAAGATCATTAGAACTAATCATGACCATCATTCCCAGTACAGAACTCAAAATTAAAACTGGATATTCAATATTAAAAATTTTAAAAATTTTTAAATAACTAGAAGAAATAACCAATACTAGAAAACCACCTAATAATGTAATGATCTTCATAAATGAAGACATCTTATCTATTACAACACTACCATTAAACAAGGTTTCTCTATTCACAGAGAAAGTTTCGTTAATAGCTATTATAGCAGCAATCAAAAATACAAATAAAGACAAGTTAAAAGTAATCCCTGAACTATTTTTTTTAAACACGCCCAACACAAGTAAAAACATTATTGATAATGAGATAAAAATTTCAGGTAAAATTAAATTTAAATTTTCCATATTATTTGCTCGCTAAATTAATGTTATGCATATTTATTAAATCTGAAACTGAAACCTCTATTGTATTAATCAGAGGATCTGGATAAAAACCAAAAAATAAGGTTGGAATAGCTAAACAAGATAAGATTAAATATTCTGATTTATTTAAATCTAACATTTGCTTTAGATCTTCATTGACTAATTTTCCAAAAACAACTCTTTTATATAACCAAAGCATATAAGCAGCTCCTAAAATTACTCCTATGCTTGCTAACACAGCTACTAAAAAATTATCCTTAAAGGCACCCATTAAAATTAAAAATTCACCGATAAAACCACTTGTTCCAGGTAACCCTAAAGCAGCTAATGTAAATAACATAAATAAAATCGAATACTTTGGTATTATAGCAACTATACCACCATAAGAATTTATCATCCTTGAATGCATACGGTCATAAACAACACCAACACATAAAAATAGAGCTGCAGAAACTAATCCATGACTAATCATCTGAATTATACTTCCTTCTATACCTTGCTGTTGGAGAGTAAAAATACCTAAAGTTACAAAACCCATATGTGCAACAGATGAATATGCAATTAGCTTTTTCATGTCTTCCTGCATTAAAGCGATAAAAGAAGTAAAAATTATTGCTATAACACTTAAAGTATAAATAAGAGGTGTGAATACTTCAGAGGCCACAGGAAATAACCCTAGTGAAAATCTAATAAAACCATATCCTGCCATTTTTAACAAGATAGCAGCTAACAAAACTGAACCGGCTGTAGGAGCTTCAACATGGGCATCTGGCAACCAAGTGTGAACAGGCCACATAGGTGTTTTTACTGCAAAAGAACTAAAGAAAGCTAACCACAATAAATTTTGGTATTTAGCGTCAATTCCAATTTCATAAAGTTTAACTACATCTGTTGTGCCTGATATCCAGTATATTGAAATGATCGCAACCAGCATTAAGACCGATCCAAGTAAAGTATAAAGGAAAAATTTAAATGCAGAATAAACACGTTTTGGACCACCCCAAATACCAATAATTAAAAACATTGGAATTAATCCAGCCTCAAAAAATAAATAAAAAACAACTAAATCAAGTGCACAAAACACACCAATCATGAAACTTTCCATGATTAAAATTGCAATTAAAAAATCTCTTAATCTATTTTTTACTGAATTGTTAACTGAAATAATACAAAGTGGAGTTATGAAGGTTGTTAAGATTATAAATAATATAGAAATTCCATCGACACCAACTTTATAATTAATAAATCCTTCAATCCATGTTCTGTCTTCAACAAATTGAAAATCAGATATGCTTTGGTCAAAAGATATCCATAAATAAATAGAAATTAAAAAATTAACTATACTTGTAAATAAAGCTACATATTTAGCCGTTAAATTATTTCCATCTTTATCTTTTGTAAAAAAAAGAAAAAGAGCTCCTATAGTTGGTAACAAGATTAAAGATGATAAAATTGGAAAGCTCATTATTTAACTATCAAGAAGGTTAATAAAGCAGAAAAACCTAACAACATTACAAAAGCATATTGATAGATAAAACCACTTTGAAATTTATTTGCTTTAATTGAACATTTTTTTATAAAAGAAGAAATTCCATCAGGACCAAATCCATCTATTATAGTTCCATCACAAACTTTCCATAAAAATGTCCCTAGTTTTTTCGATGATTTAATAAAAATAACCTCATACAACTCATCAAAGTACCATTTATTGACAAGGAAATTGTATAAAGGTTTATTCATTGAAGCTATTTCATTTGGCAACTCTTTGTTCTTAACAAATAAGTAATAAGCAATAGGTATTGATAGGATAACTAAACTAGGTGTTAAAAGTAAAAACCATGTTGGTGGATGATCTGTGCTTAGAGGTTCTAAAAATTTGATTGATTCTGACCAAAAGTAATTTTCACCACCATGTCCAATGAACAAATCCTTAAATAACATGCCTGCAAAAATTGCACCAATAGAAAGCACAAATAACGGAACAAGCATTACCAAAGGTGACTCGTGCGTTTCCTCAATTTTAATCTCTTTATTATTATATTCGCCATGAAATGTTTTGAATATTAGTCTCCACGAATAAACTGACGTTAAAAATGCAGTAACTATTCCAATACCAGCTGCATAATAACCTGTTGTATTTCCTTTCAAATATGCAAATTCAATAATTGCATCTTTTGAATAAAAGCCTGATAAGAAAGGAAAACCTGTTAAAGCAAGAGTTCCTATAATCATTAAAGCATAAGTGTAAGGTAATTTTCTCCATACACCTCCCATGTTGTTAATATTTTGCTCATCTTTAAAAGCATGAATTACTGATCCTGATCCTAAAAATAATAAAGCTTTAAAAAATGCATGCGTAAATAAATGAAACATAGCAACATTGTAAGCTCCTACACCAGCTGCGAAAAACATGTAACCTAACTGACTACAAGTTGAATAAGCAATTATTTTTTTAATATCTGTTTGAACCAAAGCTACCGTTGCAGCAAAAAAAGCTGTTGTCATTCCAACTACAGTAATCAAGTTTAAAATTACTGGAGAAAATTCATATATAGGTGAACATCTAACAACTAAAAATACGCCTGCAGTAACCATTGTTGCAGCATGAATTAAAGCAGAAACTGGCGTTGGTCCCTCCATCGCATCAGGTAACCATGTATGAAGTAAGATTTGAGCTGATTTACCCATAGCTCCGATAAATAACAATAAGCAAACCAAATCTATCGCTTTAACCTCAAAACCTAAGAAGGATAAATCTTTATCTACAACTGTTGGAATTTGTTGGAAAACTTCATCATAATTTACAGTTCCAAATAAATAAAAAACCAAAAAAATACCTAACGCAAAACCAAAGTCACCTACTCTATTAACTACAAATGCTTTGATTGCAGCTGCATTGGCACTTTCTTTTTTAAACCAAAAACCAATTAGGAAGTAAGAACAAAGACCAACTCCCTCCCAACCAAAAAATAGTTGAATAAAATTATCTGATGTTACAAGCATTAACATTGCAAATGTAAATAATGATAGGTAAGCCATAAATCTTGGTTTATGTGGATCGTGAGACATGTATCCGATAGAATAAATATGGACTAATGCTGATACAGAAGTAACTACAACCAACATCACAGCTGATAGAGGATCAATTAACATTGACCAATTAACATCAAGTGAACCTGAATTAATCCAAGTTGCTATAACAATATTTTCCTCATATTGATTAACAATTACCTGATACAATACAATTATTGATAAAATTGCAGATATAGAAACTAATACACTAGTTACTATTTCAGAATTTCTATCACCAATGTAACGTCCAAAAAAGCCTGAAATAATTGATGCTATTAATGGAAGAAATAAAATTGAAAGTTCCATTATTATCCTTTCAACTCATCAATTTCTTCAACTCTGATAGTTCCAGAGTTTCTGTAGTAAACAACGATTATAGCCAAACCAATCGCAGCTTCTGCAGCTGCTACAGTTAAAATAAATAAGGTAAATACTTGACCAGCTAAATCTCCAAGAAAAATTGAAAAAGCAACTAAGTTGATATTTACAGCTAATAAAATCAATTCAATACTCATTAATATAACAATAATATTTTTTCTATTAAGAAAAATTCCAATAACTCCAATTGAAAAAATCACAGCACCTAAAGTTAAATAGTGTCCTAAACCTATCTCAGTCATCTATTTTAACTCCTTTGTTAGAAGCAACTTCTACAACACTTACTCCTTCTGCTCTTTCACGAGAAATTTGTTTTATATAACTTTGTCTTTTTACGTTTGATCTTTGTCTAAAAGTCAGAACGATTGCTCCAACCATCGCAACTAACAAAATCATACCACTGACTTGAAATATATGTATGTAATCAGTGTATAATACTTGACCTAGTGAGTGTGTGTTACTTAAGTCTGAAACTTTTAATGAATTGTTAACATCAAAAATCTCTGGTTTATACTTCCATCCACCAATTACAATAATTAATTCAAAGAAAATGATTGTGCTAATAATTAGTCCAACAGGAATATGTTTTGAGCTAGCAGCAGACGCAAACCATTGATTTTTTTGTTGAGCAACATTTAGCATCATTACAACAAAAAGAAATAAAACTGCTACGGCTCCAACGTAAACAATTAACATTATCATACCTAAGAACTCAGCACCAATCATAATAAATAGACAAGAAATACTGATAAAATCTAATATTAAAAAAAATACTGAATGGACAGTATTTTTAGATACTGTAACCATTATTGCAGAAACAACTGCAATTATAGAAAAAGTGTAGAAGAAAATAGCGTGAGCAATCATTTATCTATGTGAACTATCTGCTTTTATGTTAGCGTCTAGAATATTCTCCCATCTATCACCATTATCTAATAGTTTTTCTTTTGTGTAATATAATTCTTCTCTTGTCTCTGTCGAAAATTCAAAATTTGGACCTTGCACTATAGCATCAACAGGACAAGCTTCTTCACATAAACCACAATAAATACATTTCATCATGTCGATATCATACCGAGTTGTTTTTCTACTGCCGTCTTCTCTTTGAGCAGACTCGATTGTGATTGCTTGAGCAGGACATACAGCTTCACAAAGTTTACATGCAATACATCTTTCTTCACCATTTGGATATCTTCTTAAAGCGTGCTCACCTCTAAATCTAGGGCTAATTTTTCCTTTTTCAAAAGGATAGTTGATTGTTTTTTTTGGTTTAAACAATTCTTTTATTGCAATGAATAATCCTCCTACAAAATCTACCATGAAAATAGTTTTAAAAAATCTAGATAAATTCATAATTAGTTTGTTGGTAAAAGGTTAAAGTAAAATAAATAACTTGAAGTTAAAACAACCCAAGTTAAGGACAAAGGAAGAAATACCTTCCAACCTAATCTCATTAATTGGTCATATCTATATCTTGGTACAATTGCTTTTACTAAAGCAAATAAGAAAAATAAAAGTAAAATTTTTAAAATTAACCAAATTGCACCTGGAACTAAATTAAATGGATAAATATCTATCGGAGATAACCATCCACCTAAGAATAATATAGCTCCCATAGCACACATCAATAAGATGTTTGCATATTCACCTAACCAAAACATTGCATACATCATTCCTGAATATTCTGTCTGGTATCCAGCAACTAATTCTGCTTCAGCTTCGGGTAAATCAAAAGGTGGTCTATTAGTTTCAGCTAAAGCGGAGATAAAAAATATTACAAACATTGGAAATAAGGGAATTACAAACCATAGATTTTGTTGAGCAATTACAATGTCATTCAAATTCAATGAGCCTACACACAACAATACATTGATAATAATAACCCCAATAGAAACTTCATATGATACCATTTGCGCTGCAGATCTAATTGCACCTAAGAAAGGATATTTAGAGTTTGAAGCCCATCCTCCCATAATTATTCCATAAACACCTAGCGATGAAACAGCAAATAGATAAAGTATACCAACATTAATATCAGCTAAGACCTGTGTTGCACTAAATGGTATAACAGCCCAAGCTATCAAGGCTAATGTCATAGTAACGATAGGTGCTAATATGAAGATTACTTTGTTTGAGCTTGATGGGATGATTATTTCTTTAAAAATATATTTCAACGCATCAGCTAAAGATTGAAGTAATCCAAATGGTCCAACTACATTAGGTCCTTGTCTTTTTTGGACAAAAGCCCAAACTCGTCTATCTAGCCACACAATCATAGCTACAGAAACCAAAACTGGAACTAACAAAAATAAAATTTTGTATACCTCTTGAAAGACTATATTCAAATATTCCATCTTAACCTTCTGTGCCTGTTGATTTTAAATTCATTTTTGTATTATTGCACTCGATCATAGTTTTTGATGATTTAGCAACAACATTAGAAAAATAATAATCTTTAATTTCAATTTTTAAATTTTCATTATTAAAATCAGAATTCGATTTGTTATTATTTTGTTCAGTTTGTTTTTCACTTTGCAATTTTAAATAATTTAACATGCTGCTATCTAGCTCTTCTTTATCGTTAAACAATTTTCTATTATTCATGAATTCAGCTAGTTCATTTATTATCAACCAATCTTCTTTTGCATCTCCAGGTGGATAAGAAGCCTTAAATGCTTTTTGAATTTTTCCCTCTAAATTTGTATAATAACCGTCTTGTTCTGTATAAGCTGAGCCAGGTAAAATTATATCTGCGCACTCTGCCCCTTTGTCACCATGGCTCCCTTGATAAATAACAAATTCATTTTTTTTAACAAAATTTAAATTATCTTGACCTATTAAAAACACTATTTCAAATTTATTTGATTTTAAATCTTCTATTAAATTTGTTTTATTATTTAAAACCCCTAAATCAAAATTTCCTACAGTTGCTGCATCACATGATAAAACATTCAAAGGATTCCACTCTTCTGAGAACTTGTTTTTTTTATTCAAAAAATCTTTTAAATTATCAAATAAATATTGTGCATTTTCTAATCTTAATAAAGACTCACCAATAATTATCATTGGTTTTTTTGCACTTTCTATTTCTTTTGAAAGTTTATGTGTGTCATCTATAATTTCTTTTATTGTTTTAGTTTGTCCATCTAAGCTTTCATAAGGATAAGTTAGATCTCCACAATCATTTAATGATACAATTCTTGTACTATTATTTAGATAAGATTTTCTAATTCTTGCATTTAAAATTGTGGCTTCATACCTAGGATTGGCGCCTAACAATAAAATTAAATCAGCATCTTCAATTCCGTTAATTGAGGAATTAAACAAATAATTTTCTCTTTTTGAAATATTAATATATCTATTATCTGATCTTGATTCATAATTATCAGTTTCAAGTGTTCGGTCAAAAAATTCTTTAAAAATGTACGCAGTTTCCATGTTTGTTAAATCTCCAACAAAACCAGATACTTTTTCTTTTGATGTATTTTCTAATTTAGATTTTATTATTTTATAAACTTCTTGCCACGAAGCTTTCTCAAATTTACCATTGTATTTAATATACGGGGTATCTAATCTTTGATGAAGTAAGCCATCACACGCATATCTGGTTTTATCTGAAATCCATTCTTCATTAATATCTTCATTAATTATTGGAAGAACTCTTTTTACTTCCCAATCGTATGTATCAACTCTAATGTTTGAACCTATTGCATCCATGACATCAATTGTTTCAGTCTTTTTTAACTCCCATGGTCTCGCTTCAAAAACATAAGGTTTTGATGTCAAAGCTCCAACAGGACATAAATCAACTACATTGGCAGATAATTCTGATTGCATTGATTGCTCAAGATATGTTGTAATTTGCATATCCTCACCTCTACCTATAGCACCAAGTTCTGGAACGCCTGCAACTTCAGTAGCAAATCGCACACATCTTGTACAATGTATGCATCTTGTCATTTGAGTTTTGATTAATGGGCCCATATTTTTTTCTGGAACTGCTCTTTTATTTTCTTTAAATCTTGATTTATCTACCCCATAAAACATTGATTGATCTTGAAGATCACACTCACCACCTTGGTCACATACAGGACAATCTAAAGGGTGATTTGCTAGTAAAAATTCCATTACACCTTTTCTAGCTTTTTCAACTAAACTTGTATTTGTTTTAATATTCATTCCCTCTGCGGCAGGCATTGCACATGACGCAATAGGTTTTGGTGATTTTTCCATTTCAACCAAACACATTCTGCAATTTCCAGCTATAGATAATTTTTCATGATAACAAAATCTAGGTATCTCAACTCCTGCTTTTTCACAGGCTTGAAGAACTGTTAACCCTTCTTCAACTTCTACATCAATGTCATTTACTTTCAATTTAAGCATTTTTTTTATCTAATAAATGTTGATCAACCAAATAAGGTATATTATTTTTTTTCTGAACAATTGGGTCCAAATTGTTTCTTTCTTGAATTTCTTTTTTAAAATGTCTTAACAAACCTTGAACTGGCCATGAAGAACCTTCCCCAAATGCACAAATTGTATGACCAGCGATTTGGGTTGTTACATCTCCTAACATGTCTACTTCATCTTTAGTTGCATCACCTTTTGCCATACGTTCAAGCATTCTCCACATCCATCCAGAACCTTCTCTGCAAGGTGTACATTGTCCACAACTTTCATGTTTGTAAAATCTAGCAATTCTCGCCATACATTTAATAATGTCTTGATCTTTATTGATAACCACTATCCCTGCTGTCCCTAATCCACTTTTTTCTTCGACACACGCATCAAAATCCATTTTTAATGTTTCGCATCTGTCTTTTGGAATTAGAGGCATAGAGGATCCACCTGGTATTACAGCTTGTAAATTATCCCATCCGCCAATCACTCCACCAGCGTGAACTTCTATTAATTCTTTTAAAGGAATGCTCATTTCCTCTTCTACATTACAAGGATTGTTAACATTTCCAGAAATACAGAAAATTTTAGTACCTGTATTTTTTTCTCTTCCTAAAGAAGCAAACCATTTCGCTCCTCTTCGTAAAATAGTTGGTACCACAGCAATCGTTTCAACATTATTAATTATAGTTGGACAACCATATAAACCAATCAAAGCTGGGAAAGGTGGTTTTAGTCTTGGTTGACCCTTTTTACCCTCTAAACTTTCAAGTAATGCTGTTTCTTCACCACAAATATACGCTCCTGCTCCATAATGAATATAAATATCTAAATCCCAGCCAGTTCCAGCTGCATTTTTTCCCAATAGTTTTTTCTCATAAGCTTCATCAATTGCAGCTTGAAGTTTTTGACCATCAATAAAATATTCTCCTCTAATATATATGTAGCAAACGTGTGCTTGAACTGCGTATGATGCTATTAGACAACCCTCTATTAGTTTATGAGGTTCAAATCTTAAAATATCTCTATCTTTACAAGTGCCTGGTTCAGACTCATCACCATTAATAACTAAATAATGTGGTCTGGATCCAACTTCTTTGGGTGCAAATGACCATTTTAAACCAGTAGGAAATCCTGCTCCACCACGACCTCTAAGTTGAGACTCTTTAATTTCATTAATAATCCAATCTCTTCCTTTTTCAGTAATTTCTTTAGTGTTTACCCAATCACCTCTTGATTGTGACGCTGCTACATCAGAACCTTTATCATTATATAAATTTTGAAAAATTCTATCTTGATCTTTAAGCATTTTTTAAATCCATTAGTGTTTTTCTATTATTCTCTGGCTCATTATTAATTCTTCCTCTGTATGAACCTGGTTTTGGAGTCTCTCCGTTTAAAATTTTATCTAAAATCTCAGATGTTTTTTCTTTATCAAGATCTTCGTAATAATCATCATTTATTTGCATCATAGGAGCAGTCACGCATGCACCTAAGCATTCAACTTCCATCCATGAACAACTCTTATCACTTGATAATTCACATTCATTTTCAGAAATTTTTTCCTTACAAGCTTCAACCAATTTATTTGCACCTCTTATCATACAAGGTGTTGTAGTGCATACTTGAACAAAATATTTTCCAACTGGAGATAGATTGTACATTGTGTAGAAAGTGGCAACCTCATAAACTTTTATATAAGGCATGTCTAAAAACTTAGCGATATACTTCATTGCAGCTAATGGTATCCAATTATTATTTTGTCTTTGAGCAATATAAAGTAAGGCCATCACAGCACTTTGTTGTTTTCCTTTTGGATATTTTGCAACAATATTATTTGCTGCCTCTAAAGAGGTAGTATTAAATTCGAAACTTTCTGGTTGATCTTTTGCTGGTTTTCTTAAACTCATCTATCCACCTCACCGAAAACAATGTCTAATGAACCTAAAACCGCTGGTACATCTGCTAACATGTGTCCTTTAATTAAATAATCCATTGATTGCAAATGTGAAAAACCCGGAGCTCTAATCTTGCATTTATAAGGTTTGCTTGAACCATCAGAAATTAAATAAACTCCAAATTCTCCCTTAGGTGCTTCAACAGCTGTGTAAATCTCGTCCTTAGGCACTCTATAACCCTCAGTAAATAGTTTAAAATGATGAATTAACGCTTCCATTGATTGCTTAATATCTTTTTTTGATGGCGGGCTAATTTTGCCATCTAATGATTTAATTGGTCCTTTTTCCATTTTAGATAAACACTGTTTGATAATAGAAACACTCTCTTTCATCTCTTCAATTCTGCATAAATATCTATCGTAACAATCACCATTTTTTCCAACTGGTATTTTAAAATCTAAATCTTCATAACAATCATAAGGTTGGGACTTTCTTAAATCCCAAGGTACTCCTGATCCTCTAATCATAACTCCTGAAAAAGAATAATCTAAAGCATCTTCTTTACTTACAATTCCAATATCAACATTTCTTTGTTTGAAAATTCTATTGTCTGTTAAAAGACTTTCCAAATCATTAATCACTTTTGGAAATGTATCGCAAAAGTTTGAGATATCTTCCTCTAAACCTTTTGGTAAATCTTGGTGAACACCTCCTGCTCTAAAGTAGTTGGCGTGTAATCTTGATCCAGAAGCTCTTTCGTAAAATGTCATTAATGTTTCTCGTTCTTCAAAACCCCAAAGTGATGGAGTTAAAGCGCCAACATCAAGTGCTTGAGTTGTTACGTTAAGAATATGACTTAATATTCGTCCTATTTCACAAAAAATAACCCTTATATACTGAGCTCTGATCGGCACATCTATTTTAAGAATTTTTTCTACAGCAAGAGCAAAGGCATGTTCTTGATTCATTGGAGCTACGTAATCCAAACGGTCAAAATAAGGAACAGCCTGCATATATGTTTTGTTTTCAATTAATTTTTCAGTGCCTCTGTGAAGCAAACCTATATGTGGGTCTGCTTTTTCAACAACCTCACCGTCTAATTCTAATATTAATCTTAATACACCGTGAGCTGCTGGATGTTGAGGACCAAAATTTAGATTTAAATTTTTAATTTTTTTTGTCATTATTTTCAATTTCTTCTTTAATGTATTTTGTTCCTTCCCAAGGACTCTCGTAATCAAAATTTCTATAATTTTGCTCTAGTTTAACTGGTTCGCTAATAACTTTTTTTTGATCTTCGCTATATCTAACTTCAGAATGACCAGTTAAAGGAAAATCTTTTCTTAAAGGATGTCCTTCGAATCCATAATCTGTAAGTATTCTTCTTAAATCAGGATGATCTTTGAAATTTACACCATACATGTCAAAAACTTCTCTTTCCATCCAATTTGCTGCAGGAAAAACACTTGTTAAAGAAGGTATAACTTCATTTTCAGAAATGGAGTATTTTAGAACTAGTCTTTGATTAAATTCATGACTTAAAAATAAGTAAACTACTTGAAATCTTTGATTATTTTCAGGATAATCCACTACAGTAATATCTATTAACTGCCGAAATTTTGTATCAAGATTAGTTTTTAAGAATAATATTACATCTAAAAAATCATCTTTATCTGTTTCTAGATAAATTTGATTATGTTTTATTTCTGAATTATTAATTTTCGTGGTTAATTCAGAATTAATTTTTTTTTCTAGATCCTCTAAACTATTCATGACTATCTTATAAAAGATCCTTTTTTTCTAATTTTTTTTTGTAATTGCAAAATTCCATATAATAATGCCTCCGCAGAAGGAGGGCATCCTGGAACATAAACGTCAACTGGAACTATACGATCACACCCTCTAACAACTGAATATGAATAATGATAATAACCTCCACCATTAGCACAGCTACCCATAGAAATTACATATCTAGGTTCTGGCATTTGATCATAGACCTTTCTTAATGCTGGTGCCATTTTGTTGGTCAATGTTCCGGCAACAATCATCACATCTGATTGTCTTGGTGATCCACGCGGAGCAGCTCCAAATCTTTCTAAGTCATATCTAGGCATTGCTGTTTGCATCATTTCAACTGCACAGCATGCAAGACCAAAAGTCATCCAATGCAAAGAGCCAGATCTGGACCAATTAATTAAATTATCCAACGATGTCGTTATAAAACCATTTTTACTAAAATCTTTAGCAAGTTGTTTAAACTCTTCAGGAACTTGTTCTATTTTATCGTTCATTAAATTAATTTTATTCCCAATCTAGAGCACCTTTTTTCCATTCATAAATAAAACCAACTGTTAGTATGAATAGAAAAATCATCATTGATGAAAAACCTAATAGACCAATGTTTCCTAATGATATTGCCCATGGAAATAAAAAGGCAATTTCAAGATCAAATATAATAAATAGAATTGCAACTAAGTAAAATCTTACATCAAATTCCATTCTAGAGTCTTGAAATGGTTCGAAACCACATTCATACGCAGACAACTTTTCTGGATCAGGTTTTTTTGGAGAAAGTAAAAAATTCAACACTACAAAAGCAACACTCAAACCAAGAGCAATAACTAAAAATAGAATAATCGGTAGGTAATCTTTTAAAAATTCAGATAACATGAAAATCTATATATCAGTTTTTATCTGATGTTGAAGGGAAGATAAGTCACATTTTATTAATATTAACAGACAGTTTATTGGGAAAAAGTGGCGGGAGTGAAGGGACTCGAACCCTCGACCTATCGCGTGACAGGCGATCGCTCTAACCAACTGAGCTACACCCCCACTTAATTTGTTTGGTGGGCAGTAAAGGACTCGAACCTTTGACCCCCTCGGTGTAAACGAGATGCTCTACCAACTGAGCTAACCGCCCCAAAACAGAGCTACTTATTACATCAACACTTAAATAAAGTAAATTAATTATTATTGAATACTAGCCTGAGATTTATCGTCTTTTTTAGCTAAATCTACCTCAACCCATTCTGTAGGTTTAAGTTCTTTAGTTAAAGCAATTTTAATTACTTGGTCAGCATATTCAACGGGCGTAATTTTAATATCATCTATAATTTTTTTAGGCATATCCACTAAATCTTTTTCGTTTTCTTTTGGAATCAAAACTTCTTTAATTCCAGCTCTATGAGCTGCTAATAATTTTTCTTTAAGACCGCCTATTGGCAATACCTGACCTGTTAATGTTACCTCACCAGTCATCGCAACATCTCTTCTTACAGGTATATTTGTAATCGATGAAACAATTGAAGTAACCATTCCTATTCCAGCAGATGGGCCATCTTTAGGTGTTGCTCCTTCTGGTACATGAATGTGAAAATCTTTTTTCTCAAATAGAGGTGGAATAATCCCGTACTCTAAACATTTTGATCTAACAAAAGATTTTGCAGCTTTTACAGATTCTTGCATTACATCACCTAGCTTACCTGTAATTTGCATTCTTCCTTTTCCTGGCATAGTTACTGTTTCAATTTTTAAAATTTCACCACCATATTCAGTCCAAGCAAGTCCAGTTACAATACCCACTCTATTTTCAGATTCTAATTCTCCAAACTTAAATTTAGCTACACCAAGAAAATCAGATAAGTTTTTATTATTAATTTGAACTTCTTTTTCCTCACCCGCTACAATTTTCTTAACAACTTTTCTAGCAAGTTTAGAAATTTCTCTTTCTAAGTTTCGAACTCCTGACTCTTTTGTATAACCTCTAATTACTTCTTTTATAATGTCGTCTTCCAATTTCATTTCTTTTTCTTTAACACCATTATCTTTGATTTGTTTTGGAAGTAGATATTTGTTAGCTATACTAATTTTTTCATCCTCAGTATAACCAGCTAATCTAATTACTTCCATTCTGTCCAATAATGGAGGCAATATATTTAAAGTATTTGCCGTTGTTACAAACATTACATCAGATAAATCATAATCAACTTCTAAATAGTGATCGTTAAAAGTTGTATTTTGTTCTGGGTCTAGCGCTTCTAATAATGCTGAGGACGGATCACCTCTATAATCATTTCCAATTTTATCTATCTCATCTAATAAAATTAGAGGATTTTTTGTTCCAGCTTTTTTCATCATTTGAATTATTTTACCTGGTAATGATCCGATATAAGTTCTTCTATGACCTCTTATTTCTGCTTCGTCTCTCATCCCACCTACGGACATTCTAACAAATTCTCTGTTAGTTGCTTTTGCGATAGATTTACCCAAAGATGTTTTACCAACACCGGGGGGACCAACTAAACATAATATTGGGCCTTTAATTTTTTCCATTCTTTTTTGAACAGCTAAAAATTCTATTATTCTTTCTTTAACTTTCTCTAGTCCAAAATGATCTTTATCAAGAATATTTAATGCCTTCGTTAAATCGATATCAACTTCACTTTTCTTGTGCCAAGGTAGTTCCGTCATCCAATCGAGGTAGTTTCTAACCACAGTAGCTTCAGCTGACATTGGGCTCATGTTCTTCAATTTTTTAAGCTCTTGTAGACATTTCTTTTCAACTTCTTTTGGCATTTTTGCTTTTGTGATAGCTTTATTTAGACTTGTAGTTTCGTCTTTGCCGTCTTCAATCTCACCAAGTTCTTTCTGAATAGCTTTAAGCTGTTCGTTTAAATAGTATTCTCTCTGAGTTTTCTCCATTTGAGTTTTAACTCGTCCTCGGATTCTTTTTTCTACACCAATTATACTTGTTTCATTCTCCATAATTTTAATTATGGCGTTTAATCTCTTTTTAACATCAACTGTTTCAAAAATTTGTTGTTTTTCTGAAATTGTAGCTGTGATATGTGAAGCAATATTATCAGCTATTTGAGAAGGATCTTTTAACTGCTTAATTGTATTTATTGTTTCGTTCGAAATTTTCTTGTTTATTGAAGTTAATTTCTCTAATCTTCTTAAAGCAGTAGCAGCTAAAGGAAATAAATCCTCATCTTTTGGTAAGATGTCATTGAAATATGTATAGTCACACGTAATAAATTTCTCATTATCTTTAAAGTCTAAAATTTTAACTCTTTTAATTCCTTCTACTAAAACTTTTACAGTTCCATCTGGTAATTTTAATAATTGTAGGATACTTCCCTCACAACCATACATAAATACGTCTGTTTTTTTAGGATCATCAATCTCTGAGTTTTTTTGTGTTACAAGAATGATCTTCTTATCTTTTTTCATCACCTCATTTAGTGCAGAAATAGATTTATCTCTTCCTACAAACAGGGGTATTACCATGCTTGGGAAGACTACAATGTCTCTTAAAGGTAATAACGGCAATGATATTTTAACGTCCATGAGATTAATATGGATATTATATATTATATTGCAATAGGTTTTTGTTACTTATTAAGGGTATTAAGCCGCTGATGTTTTGCCAGACTTAGATTTATTTTCGCCTTTAGAATGAACTAAAATTGGTTGTGATTGACCTTTTGCGGCTCCTGCATCAACAATTACTTCTTCAATGTTGTCTTGACTTGGGAGATCATACATAGTTTTTAATAAAATATTTTCTAAAATTGATCTCAATCCTCTTGCTCCTGTCTTTTTACTAATTGCTTTTTGCGCTATTTCTTTGAGAGCATTTTCTTTAAATGTTAATTTCGCTCCATCCAACTTAAATAATTCTTGATATTGTTTAGTTAAAGAATTTTTAGGTTCTTGTAAAATTTTTATCAATGATTTTTCATCTAAATCTTCTAGAGTTGCTATCATTGGTAATCTTCCAATAAACTCTGGTATCAATCCAAATTTTAATAAATCCTCAGGTTCTAGTCCCTTCATCCACTCTCCTGTTTTTTTATCCTGAGTATTTTTTACATCCGCTCCAAAACCAATTGAAGTACCTTTGTCCCTTTGAGAAATAATCTTGTCTAATCCAGCAAATGCACCACCACAAATAAAAAGAATATTTGTTGTGTCTACTTGTAAAAATTCTTGCTGAGGATGTTTTCTGCCTCCTTGAGGTGGAACACTTGCAACAGTTCCTTCCATTATCTTTAATAAAGCTTGCTGAACTCCTTCTCCAGATACATCTCTTGTAATGGATGGGTTCTCAGATTTTCTACTAATCTTATCAACTTCGTCGATATACACTATTCCACGTTGTGCTTTTTCAACATTATAATCTGAAGCTTGAAGTAATTTTAAAATAATATTTTCAACATCTTCACCAACATATCCTGCTTCAGTCAATGTTGTTGCATCTGCCATTGTAAATGGAACATCTAAAATTCTAGCTAGAGTTTGTGCTAATAAAGTTTTACCACAACCAGTAGGACCAACTAATAAAATGTTGGATTTAGATAATTCTACATTCTTACTAGTTTTGTTTTCATAATTTAGTCTTTTGTAATGATTGTGTACAGCTACCGACAGAACTTTCTTAGCATGTGATTGACCAATTACATAATCATCTAGTACTGTACAAATTTCTTTTGGTGAAGGAAGACCGTCTTGGTGTTTAACAAAAGTATCTTTGCTTTCCTCTTTTATGATATCCATACAAAGCTCAACACATTCATCACAAATAAATACAGTTGGACCTGCAATTAATTTTCTAACCTCGTGTTGGCTCTTTCCACAAAAAGAACAGTAAAGAATATTTTTATTATTTGTACTCATAATTTTTTAAACGAATCAATTCTATTACTTTATTATAGAAGACTCATACTAATCAAGTTTGGATTAATAAGTTTTCAATATATTGTGTATTATGATCTTTTTTCTACTACTTCGTCAATAAGACCAAATGATTTTGCGACATCAGCGGTCATGAAATTATCTCTCTCTAAAGCAGATTTTATTTCATCAACATTTTTGCCAGTATGTTTTGAATAAATTTCATTTAATCTTTTCTTTAATGACAAGACTTCATTAGCATGAATTTCTATATCTGTAGCTTGTCCTTGAAAACCTGCTGAAGGTTGGTGAACCATTATTCTTGAGTTGGGCAAAGAAAACCTCTTACCTTTAGATCCTGCAGCCAACAAAAATGATCCCATTGATGCAGCTTGTCCAATACATAAAGTTGAAATATCGGGTTTTACATATTGCATGGTATCGTAAATCCCTAGACCAGCTGTAACAAGTCCACCAGGACTATTGATATATAAATAAATTTCTTTTTTAGGATCTTCAGCCTCTAAAAATAATAACTGGGCTGTTACTAAAGATGCAATATTGTCATTAATCTGACCTGTTAAAAAAATAATTCTTTCCTTTAGAAGTCTTGAATAGATATCATAAGCTCTCTCACCTTTGCTTGATTGCTCTACAACCATCGGCACTAGATTGCTCATATGTTCTGATAATTTTGTTGTCATAAGTTGATTCTTTCTACTTATACAACTTGTGATTACTTTTTGCTAACTTTTTTTGTTTTTTTTAGCGGCTGGTTTTGCTTTTGATGTTTTTGTAGAAGGTTTATTTTTCTCTGAAGTTTTTGCTGTAGGTTTCTTTTTTGTTTCTTTCTTAGTTTCATTATCATGTGAATGATCATGGTCATGATCGTGATCGTGATCATGTTTATGAGCTTCTTTTAAGATTTTTTCCGCCTCATCTTTTGAAATTTCTTTTTTATTTGGTTTACCTTTTTCTTTTATAAGATTTAAAATTTTCTCCTCATAAACTGTCCCTCTTAGACTAGCTAAAGCAGATGGATTTTTTTGATAAAAATCCATAACCATTTTTTCTTGTCCTGGCATCATTCTCAATTGTTTTTGAACTTCAGCTTGAATTTCTTGTTCACTAACTTTGATTTGATTTTTTTCACCAAATTCATTTAAGATTAACCCAGTTTTAATTCTTGTTTTTGCTTTTTCTTCAAAAGATTTTTTATTTTTTTTAGCCTCATCTTCAGACATTCCTTGTGAAAGAATTTTAACTTCTTCTTCAATTAAGTTTTCTGGAACTTCTTCAACTTTAATTTTTTCAATTTCTTTTAAAATTTGATTTTTTGAAAGTTGATCTAAAGAATTTTTATACTCATCATTTATTTGTTTTGAAATTAGAGCTTTTAAATCTTTTAGATCTTTTGCACCTAAATTTTTAGCAAAATCATCATCAATTTTTACTTCTTGAGATTGCTTAACAGATAAAATTTTACAATTGAATTTAGCCTTTTTATTTACCAGTTCTTTTTCAGGGTAATTTTCTGGTAATGTTGCTTCTACAACTTTTTCATCGTCCTTTTTGACTCCAATTAATTGTTTATCAAAACCTTTTAAAAATAAATCTTTACCTAAGGTTAATTGTGTATTTTTACCTTCACTACCTTTAAATTCTTTACCATCAATCGTTGCTTTATAATCTAATGCAACAAGATCACCTTCTTTTGCTTTTGTGTCAGCAGCACCTTCTTTAAAATTAGGCTGGTTTTTTGCTATTTCTTTAATTCTTTTATCCGTTTCGCTATCATCTATTTTAACAGCGTATTCATCAAATTTAATGTTTTCTAATGATTTAATCTCTACTTTAGGTAATTCTGTAACTGACAATACATATTCGAGTTCTTTATCTTCACCATACGTTTTTAGATCTAATTTTGGTTGACCAGCAGGTTTAATTTTATTTTCTTCTAGAGCTTTGGTTGAAGTTTCTTTTAATACTTTATCTAATACTTCACCAAATAAAGCTTTTCCAAATTGTCTTTTTAAAACTTCTTTTGGTACTTTTCCTGGTCGGAAACCTTTTAAATTTACTGTTCCTTTAATCTCTTCATATTTTTCATCCATATAAGAGTTCATAGTCTCTTTATCGATGAAAATTTTAAGATCTTTATTTAACCCTTTTTTATTTTCTACTGTAACTTTCATAATTTTTAATGGTAGGGCGAAAAGGACTCGAACCTTCACCGATTGCTCGACTGGTTCCTAAGACCAGCGCGTCTACCAATTCCGCCATCGCCCCAGTTAAATTACGTGCTTTATATATTATTGAAGCGATTTGTCCAATCCGAATAATAGTGTAAAAGGATATAAAATATAAATAAAATGATTATTTCACCTTGTATTAGCATTTGTAAAACAGATCCTTCAACAGGTTATTGTTATGGCTGTGGAAGAAATAATGATGAAAAAAAACAGTGGAAACAAGAAGAAACTACTGATGAATGGAAACAAAATAATTTAGAAAGTATTAGAAAAAGATTAACTGGATGGCAGTTAGATAGTTTTAACGAGTCTTATGAGCATAAAATAAATAACGGAATATCTTTATTCAAAAAAAGTCTTAAAAATGAGTAAATCAACAATCGTAGTTATAATTTATATTATAGGACTAATCTTTGGTGCTTTGGTTCTGGATATGTGGAGCGCTGAGACTAGCCCTAAAGCTTTACTAGGTATTGGGTGGACAGCACTTTTTTTAATTGGATTATTTTTTGCTGAAAAAAATGAAAAAAAATAATTTATTTTTTTTTTCTCTCATTTTACTTTCTTTCTCATTTATCAATCACTCATTTTCAGAAATTATAATTTTAAGCAAATGTGATCATAAAGAAGATAAATATTTAAAAAATGAATACATATTTAATCTTAATGAATTAATTATGACTAGAAATTATGTTTATGCTGAAAAAACTTATCAAAAATATAGAATTACTGATTTAAGTGTAAAAAAATCAAACTCGTATGTCAGAAATATTTATGAGGAAGATGGTAAAATTTTTACTTTAAAACACGGTTATCCTCAGTTTTATACTCAAATATTAATTGAAAAGAACAATCCCGAGATATTTATTAAAAGTGTTATGAATGATGTGGAAGGGATTTCAAAAATTTCTACATGTAAAAAAATAGAAAAATTTGCAAACCAAAGTTAAGTTTTCTTTTTTTTATTTTCCTTAAGTTTATCTAAATTTTTTTTTTTAAAATCAAATCTACTATTTGAAATATTTGATCTATGTTTAGCAAAAGCTTGTTTTTGTGCTTGTCGCATAGCTCTTTTTGAGGACATAATTACTAATTTAATATTCTATTTCCAAAGTATCAATTACTTTTAAATTTTTATCTGAAATAACAATCTCACCTGATGATGGTGCGTAGTTTAAAAGTTCAGATATTACTACGTAATGAGTTACAAAAACTATATTTTGTTTTTGATCCCACGTATTTAAGAATTTATTAAAATCAATAACTTGTTGCTTTCTATTTTTAGCAAATTTTGCACTAAAAAATGAATTCAAAAAATTTTTTGTTTCATAATTTTTAAAAGCTATTTCTGCAGTTTCTTTACATCTGCACCATTCACTAGAGTAAATTTTGTTTATTGAAATATTATTTTGTCTAAAAAAATTTCCAATTTTTTGTGATTGTAATCTTCCCTCACCATTTAAGTTTCTTTGAGTTTCACAATTATTGACATCAAAATTAGCGGGATCTCCTCCCCCGGGTGCATAAGCATGGCGAATAAATATCAATTTACCACCTTTTTGAAGCTCACTAACAATTGCTTCATTTGAATCTGCTTTAATTGGGGAATTTAAGAATATAAATATAATTAAAAAATATTTTAAAATTTTCATTAATGAATAATAAATTAAAACAACTTAATAAGAAAATTATTAAATGTAGAAAATGTCCTAGATTAATTAATTTTATTAAAAAAATATCCACCGAAAAAAGAAAACAAAACATTAATGAAACTTATTGGGGAAAACCAGTTCCTGGATTTGGTAAGACAAACTCGAAATTATTAATTTTGGGTTTAGCGCCAGCAGCGCATGGTGGAACTAGAACAGGAAGACCCTTCACTGGAGACAAATCAAGTGATTTCTTGTTTACTTGTTTAAAAAAAGCAAATATTTCTAATCTACCTTATTCAGAAAGTTTAAATGATGGATTGGAATTAAAATCAACTTTTATAACCAATATACTGAAATGTGTTCCTCCTGGTGACAAACCAACAAATGAAGAATTATCAAATTGCTCAAATCATTTTCAAAATGAGATTGAAACTTTAAGTAAAATCCAAACAATTGTTGCTTTAGGTAAAGTTGCTTTTGACAATTGCATTAAATATTACAAAAGTAAAAATAATTTAAATGGAAAGTATATTTTTAAACATGGGGAATATTATGATTTATCAAACAAGATCAGATTGTACGCGTGTTATCATCCAAGTCCTAGAAATGTAAATACAAAATTAATATCTGAAAAAATGATAGTTAATTTTTTCAAAAAAATAAAAAAAGTTAGAGCTATTTAGATTTTAAAATATAAGGCTCAAAGTTGTTTAAAACTATCTCAGGAATTTTTGTAGGTTTTCCAATTGTATTTACAAATACCAAATGTATTTTTGCATCCACAATTAATAAATCGTCTCTGTAAATTGACTGATCCATTACAAAAGAGGTTTTTGATAAAGATGAAATAAAAGATCTTATTGTTAAATTATCTTCTAAGTACGCTGATTTTTTATATTCAATATTGCATGACTTAACGATTATTAAAGAATTAAACTCATCTTTAATTTTCAAATTACTTAAACCAATAGCTAATAATGCTTCTGTTCTAGCTCTTTCAAAGTATTTTAAATAATTTGCGTAATAAACTACTCCTCCAGAGTCGGTATCTTCATAGTAAATTTTAACATTATGGCTAAAAGTTTTATGCATTATTCATTAATATCAAATAATGAGAAATTTTTATACAAACTAAGATATAATAACTACAATGAAAGTTTATATAATTTGGTTGATTGGAGTAATTTTATGGAACTTTGGAGTTCCTAATGCTACTCCAATAGAAGACGTAATTGTAGCAATCATACTGTCAGTCCTGAGCATGGGGCTAAAAAAATATACTAAACTTTAATTAATTTGCTGAAAAATAAATATTCTGAAAATAAGCTATAGATTTCATTTTAGAATTATCTGTATCCGCCATAACTGCTAAGCCATCTAATTCATCTAAATCTAAATCATGGAATTTCTTAAAATCTTCTTTTACATTTGATTTAACTGTTACCCATTCATTTAAATTTGTTTTGGTTGTGGCCATTACATTGTCTATAGATTTTTTTGTGTATGGACTTGGCCAACTTTGTCCAACATCCCTGTTGCTTGAAAACACATAGTTAACTGCTCTGTTTGATAATGGTGTTGCACCTGTTTTTTTAACAGCAAAAACTCTCGCAGCAAAATCATGCCCTTTTTTTGTATCTTCTTTAATTCCAGATAAATCTTGCTCAATTTTCCATGTAATATTTATAAAAGGAGTCTTGTTTAGATCAATTTTAACTTCTTTTCCAAGACCAGAAGCCGCATTATCGGCAACAGCCTTAAGGAAATTTCCATTTTCATTTTTCCCAACAGTATATTTTGTCTCGTTCTTTGCTCCCCTTACTTTTCTGACAGTTAATTCTGAAAGTTCTGCTTCTGTAAATTCAAAAACTACAATTTCATTTGCAACAACTGAGCTGAATGAAATCAAAAAAATTGAAATGAGTTTAAAAAATATTTTCATAATTTAAGTTGTTAATACATTATTTAGACAAGATTTAAACATGCAAAAATCAGAATTAATTTTTAAATAAATAATATGAAAACAATTTCAATTTTTTTACTTTTAATTTATTGGTCAATAATGATATCTGCACCAATTATGTCTAATGACCTCAAAATGGGTAGTTCTAGAGCTATAAAATTAAATTCTAATTCTAAGGTATCAATATAATTTTAGGTGCAACACAGGTGCCATCATGAATTTGTTTAAAGGCATCACCACCATTTTTTAAATCTCTAAATTCAATCCAATCTAGAGAACCTATATCTTTGTTAGCTAATATTGCCAAAGTTTGCTCAAAATCCTTATTGGTATAACAATAAGTGCCTATTACGGTCACCTCTTGAAGTGTCATTTTTCTAAAATTAAAGGTTCCAGCTGGCTGAGTTAAGCCTATGTGTATAATTGAACCGCCTGGCTTAACCACTTCAATAGCCTGTTGTCTTGAAATTTCTAAACCAACTGTATCAAATACAATATCAAATTTATTACTTTCTATTTCGTTATGGTCTGGTGCAACATATTTTGCATCTAAATATTTTGAACACTCATTCAATCTCAATTTATTAGGATCAGAGAGAATTATATTTTTACTATTTTTAATTTTAGATAAAATTAAACCACATAATAATCCTATAGCACCACCACCTTGGATCAAAATTTTACATTCTGACAAAGGTTTTTTTAAAGATTCTTCACCAATTAATACCGCATGTAGAGAAACTGCAGTTGGCTCTGCTACTGGTGCTTCATTTTTATCTAATCCATCTGGGATTTCATAAATATTTGTGTCAGGCGTTGAGACAAATTCTGCAAAAACCCCTTGTCTTTCAATTGGTTTATTCATGCCTAAAATAATTCTATGAGGACAAAGATGTTCTCTTCCACTTGTGCAGTATTCACATTTACCACAAGTTATCAGAGGATTTAAAACAACGTCTTTACCTTTAAATTTACCATTTTGGACTTCACCACTAACTTCATGGCCTAATATTAACGGAGGAATTCTTCTCTCATCATGCCCATGATATGCGTGCATATCAGAACCACATATTCCTGAAGCATGGATTTTTAAAATACTTTCTCCCGAAACTTCAATTGGATTAGGTTCGTCTCTGTAAACTAATTCTTGTGTTCCAGTATATACTAAAGCTTTCATATTATTTTTTTGCCAACAAGTAATACGTTATCCAGGCTACAAATGCACCAATTAACCATGCATAAGACTGTAAAAACATTAAATTTGAATTCCAAATTGTTGATGCTGAAAAAATAAAACCTAAAAAAGCTGAGTAAACACCTTTGATATGCCACCCTCTAGAATAATAATAACTACTTTCTTTTTCTACTGAATACAAATCTTTGTTACTCAAGGTCTGGTTTTTTATTAAATAATAGTCAGCAACCATCACTCCAAACAATGGTCCAAAAAATGCACCAAATGTATCTATAAAAGATAAAATACCAATTTGACTTAAAATTGTAAGCCAAAAAATAGCAACCAACAAACCTAGGAAAGAAATTATATAACTTGCACTTCTTAAAGACAATTTACGTGGAATAAAATTAATCAGCGAATATTGAGAAGGAATATAATTAGCTACTAAATTCGTAGATGTTGAGGCTATTACTATAAAAAAAAGTACTAATGTAGTTATTTGAATATTGTCATATTTACCAATTATATCAGTTGGATTTGTAAAAATTCTGTTTATGTCTGAAAATTTTTGATTTAAAAGTGCATCTGATCCAGCAACAATGAAGATGGAGAAAAAAGAGAAAATAATTAAATTTATAAGTAAACTCAAATTCCCTTTATCTAACTCTTTAGTATTTTTGACATTTCTAGAAATATCTCCAAAACTAATTATTAATATTGAGAAATAAGCAAAGACAGTTCCTGCTACAGTTAAAAGTGGTGCTAAATTATTAACATCAAAAAAGTTTTTGGTATTTAAAATGTTTACAAATGCTTTTGATGTTAACTTAACGTCACTTAAAAATACTAGAAAGAAGAAGATAATTATACCTGTATAAACACTGATTGCTGAAAAATTAATAATTTTCCTATTATATTGAGCGCCAATACTAAACAACAGGGTTTGAAAAATAATTGCAATTATAATTGAAGACCAATCAATAATATTTAGACCAAAAAAATAAAAAATAAATATATCTTGTACTAACAAAGACTCATCAATGGTAAAAAGAAATATTCTAATAAGATAAGTTAAAATTTTTGATAAAAAATAAGTCTGAATTCCAAATAAGAAAATTCCAACTAAACTTCTGATTAATCCAAAAAATTTAGCTCCATGAAACCCTAAAGAAGATCTCAACAAAACTACAAAAGGTAATCCAAATTTTTGTGAGGGTTTTCCAATAAAATTAGCAAATAAATAAACAAAAAATGAACCTAATAAAGTTCCAAGTAAAACCACAAAAGAATTTAGATCATACATTATGTAAAGAGAGGCAATCAGAGAAAAGCCAATTACACTTTGTACATTTACTCCCCAGTAGCAAAAAAGGTCTTTCCAATTCCAAGTTTTATAATTTGGATTAACTGAAACTAGATCCCAATTTGAGAGTGAGTATTTAACTTTTGGTTGATTCACTAAAAATTATCTTAAACTAATAATTTCTACTGTCCATATAAGAGAGTTGGTAGCCAAAGTGCAATTTTTGGAAATATTATGATTAAAACTAAACCAATTATTTGAAGAACCATAAATTGCATCATTCCATAATAAATATCTTTTAAATCCCATTCAGGTACTACCCCTTTTAAGAAATACGCAGACAGTGCCACTGGAGGGGACAGCCAGGCGGTCTGGAGATTGACGGCAACTAATATTGCAAACCAAGTAAGATTAAAGCCAAGAGCTTCAATCAATGGTAAAATAATTGGCACAATAATCATTACGATTGGTACCCACTCTAAAGGCCAACCCAATAAAAATATAGCAACCATTACAATGGCTAATATTAAATATTTGTTCATTTCTAAACCTAACAAAAATTCAGTTAATAAAGTTGGAGTACCTAATCTTGCAAAAACAGCACCAAAAAAGTTTGATGCAGCGACTAAAACCATAATTAAAGCTGTTATCTCTAAAGTTTTAACAAGAGCTTCTTGAAGTTTTGAAAAAGTTAATTTTTTGTATGCTAAAGAAAGCAATAAAGCTCCCATTGCACCACAACCAGCTGCTTCTGTTGGAGTTGCAAATCCAAAAAGGATGCTTCCTAATGCTGCAAAAACCAAGGCTGCTGGAGGAACTAGACCTAAGAAAAATTCAATCCAAACTTCTTTCATACTAGCGGCTCTCATCTCTTCAGGAATTACAGGTCCCAATTTAGGATTGATCATGCATCTTATTGTAGTGTAACCAGCGTATAAACTTGCAAGAAGAATTCCTGGAATTATAGCTGCCGCGAATAAATCAATAACTGGAATTTCCATAATTGGGCCCATCACAACAAGCATGATACTTGGTGGAATTAGAATTCCTAAAGTACCACCTGCTGTTATTGTTCCTGCAGCAAGTCTAACGTCATAGCCAGATCTATTCATTGATTTTGCAGCCATGATACCGAGTATGGTTACTGAAGCGCCAACAATTCCTGTTGCTGCTGCAAAAATAACTGAAACAAAAAGAACAGCGTAATATAATGCACCTCTAACTCTTGCTAGCATCATTTGGAATGATGAGAATAATCTTTCCATCAAACCTGCCTGCTCCATCATAATACCCATAAAGACAAAAAGCGGGACGGCGGCGAGGGTTTGTTCGGTCATGACCATCGAAAACTGGAGTGTCATTAAATAGAAAACCAATTTTCCAAATCCTAAATACCCAAACACAAAACCTAAAAATATAAGTGTAAATGAAATAGGAAATCCTACGAAAATTGCAAAAAGCATTACTCCTACTAAAATAAAACCTAAGTATGCTGGATCTATAAATTCAGCTAACATTTATTCATGTTCTCCTGGCCATTTTCCTCTTGTGGCGGCCCAATAACTTTTAAATAATTCTGAAATACCTTGGATTAATAAAAATACTATACCAACCAATAAACAAGTTTTAATTGGCCACATATAAGGCATCCATGTAGTATCCATTCCTCTTTCACCTCTTTGAATAGATTCGCCTACATAACCAATTGTCATGTAAAGAAAGACGATTAGTCCTGGAAAATAAAATAATAAATATAACCAAAAATCAATTATGCCTTGGTTTTTTGTTTTGAAATTTCTGTATAAAAAATCTGCTCTTATATGAACACCTTTTGAAAGTGCGTAACCTGCGCCTAGCATGAATAGTGCACCATATAAAAATCGACTTATGTCATAAGCCCATATTGTGGGTGCATGAAAAAGTTTTCTTGCCAAAACTTCATAAGTCATAGCAAAAATAAGTGGCATCAGTATCCAGCAAACAACATTACCTATCCATTTGCTAAATTTATCAATATTTACAATTGAGCTTGCCATCCATGATGGCATGTCATTTGGCATTTTTCCTGAACCCCCTCGCCTCTCGGCTATCATTTCATCTGATATATCTAGTTTGGTCGGTTCTTCAGCCATAAAAATTTTTTTAGAAAAACTAGAGCGGACAATTAAGTCCGCTCTAATTGAATTATAGATTAATTATTGGATTACTTTAATGTTGCTGCGTGAGCCATTCCTAGCTTCGCATTAGACATTTGAGCACCACTCCAGAAAGGAACTGCTATATCAGCAAATTCTTTCATAGAGTCCCATACTTCTGCAAAGAATGCATTGTTAGCAGCGTTTGTTTCCAAACTTTTCTTAGCTGCAGCCATGTATTCTGTGAAGTAATCAGAAGGTGTGTCCTCTAATTTAACTCCATGAACTTCAGTAAGCTCTCTTAAAGCTTTACCATTTTCATAGATTCTGTAACTTAAAGACTTAGCTAATGAAGCATTAGCTGCAACTTCAAGAGACTTCTTCTCATGATCGCTCATAGCATTGTAAGTTTTTCCAGTAATATAAAAGTCAGCATTTACTACTACTTGGTGTAAACCTTGTAGGTAGTAGTGCTTTAATACTTTTTGGAAACCAAACGTTAAGTCTGGTTTTGGACAACACCATTCAGCAGCATCAATTGTTCCTGCTTCTAAAGCTGGTAGAATATCTCCACCTCCCATAGCTACAGATGCGATACCGATGTCTTTATATGTTTGTCCTGGAATTCCTGGAGGAGTTCTGAACTTATATTTTCTAAAGTCAGCCATATCTTTAATTGGTTTTGGAAACCAACCTAAAGCTTCTGGTCCAACTGGTTGAATCATAAATCCTTTGATGTCTCTTCCCATTTCTTTCCATAGTCTGTCGTATAACTCTTTTCCACCGCCATACTGAAACCATGATAAGAATGCAATGTTGTCAATACCAACACCACCACCAGCTACTGGAGAACCGAATAGCATAGCTGCAGGATGGTCACCTGACCAATAGTGAGTCCATGCGAAACCACAATCGATTAGGCCTTTGTCAACTGCATCTAAAGTTTCTTTTACACCAACAACAGCTCCAGCTGGCATAATTTCAAACTTAAGAGATCCACCAGTTAACGCTGTTACTGTGTCAGTAAAGTCCTTTAACATCTTAACTTCATCAGCTTTTGTGTTAAGAACTGTCTGACATTTTAGTGTTTTTGCAGCATTAGCATTTGAAATAAATCCAAACACCATTGCAACTGCAAATAACATTGAAATGATTTTTTTCATTTGTTTCCCTCTCTTTATTTTTAAAGTCGAAACTTTGTCAAAGAATGAAAACTAAAACAAGTGTTAATATTGGTATATTTTAAAATTTTTAACAGATTTGTTAGAAATATAATTTTTTTAATTTATAAGAGTTCTAATTTATGAATAATTTTGATTTTATTATACTAGGAGCTGGATCTGCAGGCTGTGTTTTAGCAAATAGGCTATCAGAAAACTCTTCACACAAAGTTCTTTTGATTGAGGCTGGAGGTAAAGATAATTACCCATGGATCCATATTCCAGTTGGTTATTTTAAAACGATGCACAATCCTAATACTGACTGGTGCTACAAGACAGAACCAGATGAAAGCATGAATAATATTTCAATACGTTATCCCCGTGGAAAAACTTTAGGAGGAAGCTCTTCTATCAATGGACTTTTATATATACGAGGACAACACAGAGATTATGATATTTGGAGACAGCTTGGAAATACTGGCTGGGGTTGGGATGATGTTCTTCCCTATTTTCTAAAAGCAGAGAATCAAGAAAGAGGCAAAAGTGAATATCATGGAGTTGGTGGACCTCTCTCTGTCTCAGATCAAAGAATACATCTTCCTCTTTTAGATGAGTTTCAAAACGCTGCTGAGGAATTTGGTGTACCAAAAACGAAAGATTTTAATACAGGTGATAATCATGGTTGTGGTTATTTTCAGGTAACAGAAAAAGATGGATTTAGATGTAGTACTGCTGTTGGTTATCTAAATCCTGTTAAGCATAGAAAAAATTTAACAATTATTACTCACGCTCATGTTAAAAAAATTAACTTTGAAAATAAAAAGGCAAAATCAGTTGAGTATTGGCAAGATAATGAATTGAAAACAGCTGAAGCAAACAGAGAAGTTATAGTTTCTTCTGGAGCAATTGGTTCTCCTCAAATATTGCAAGTATCAGGAATTGGAGATCCAGAAAAACTAAAAAAATTAGGAATTGATATGGTTCATAATTTAAATGGTGTTGGTGAAAATCTACACGATCACCTAATGTTAAGACCTATTTATAAAATTAATGGTTTAAAATCTCTTAACAAAAAAATTAATAGCTTATTTGGAAATTTACTTATCGGATTAGAGTATGTTTTTAAAAGAAGTGGCCCAATGACTATGGGGGCGAGTCAGCTTTGTATGTTTGCAAAAAGTGACCCTTCTTTAGAATTACCTGATTTACAATGGCACGTCCAACCAATGAGTATGGATACATTGGGAGCTACAAAAAATCACGATTTTCACGCATTCACTCCAACTGTTTCTAATATAAGACCCACAAGTAGAGGTCACGTAAGTATTATTGATAAAGATTCGCGCGTTTACGCAAAAATAAAACAAAATTACCTGTCAACTGATCACGATAGAATGATTGCTGCCAAAGGATTAAAATTGACAAGAAAAATTATAATGGAATCTGAAACTTTTAAGAAATATACACCTGAGGAATATAGACCAGGTATTCATATTAATGATGACGAGGAATTAGTAAAAGAAGCATCAAATTTTGCACAAACAATTTTTCATCCTGTTGGTACATGCAAAATGGGTCAAGATGAGATGTCAGTAGTTGATGAAAAATTAAAAGTAAGAGGAATAGAAAATCTTCGAGTTATTGATGCATCGATAATGCCTAACATTACTTCGGGAAATACTAACGCACCTACGATTATGATTGCAGAAAAAGGTGCTGACATGATACTACAACAATAATGTTTGCAGAATTTTTTACTCCCGAACAAATTGCTATTTTAACACAAATTATTTTTATTGATTTAGTTCTAGCTGGTGACAATGCCATTATAATTGGAATGGTAGCTTCAAAATTTCCTGTTGAACAAAGGAAGAAAGTTATATTTTGGGGAATTGGTGGTGCAGTAATATTACGTATAATATTAACGTTACTAACAGCTTATTTGTTACAAATTACTGGACTAAGACTTATTGGTGGAATTTTACTTCTTTATATTGTCTACAAACTTTATGTTGATGTAATCAAAGGATCAGATTCAGAGGAAGATATAAAAGTAGATAACTCAAGCTTTTTAAAAGCAATTTGGACGGTTTTACTTGCTGATTTCACAATGAGTTTAGATAATGTTTTGGGTGTTGCTGGTGCTGCAGGTGATCATTATGGATTACTTGTATTTGGACTGGTTCTATCGATTGTTTTAATGGCAACTGCTGCAACATTAATTTCTGGATGGATAAAAAAATACAAATGGATTGCATGGGTTGGGTTATTAGCAATATTAATAGTAGCTGTTGAGTTGATTTATACAGATATTAAAATAATATTCTTTTAATGTATCTTCAAAAAATTAATCTTAAAAATAAGTACGCGTTAGTTACTGGTGCTGGTAAAGGACTTGGAAGAGCTTGTTCTATTGCACTCGCAGAAGCTGGTGCAACTGTAATAGCATTAAGCAGAACTCCAACTGATTTAAATAAATTAGAAAAAGATATTAAAAAAATTAAAGGTAAAGTAATCAAAGTTCCTTGTGATGTAATGAATTATGAAGATCTAAAAGCAAAATTAGAAAAAATCAAAATTATTGATGTGTTAGTAAACAATGCTGGAACTAATATTCCCGAACCTTTTGAAAAAATTAAACAAAAAAGCATGAATTACTTGGTAGATTTAAATCTAAAAGCTGCATTTAATGTTGCACAACTAGTAGTTAAAAAAATGCTTAAAAATAAAAAGAGACCTGGCTCTATTATTAATATGTCTTCTCAATTGGGTCATGTTGGTATGGGTGGAAGAAATGTTTACAATATGACTAAATTTGGAATTGAAGGTTTAACAAAAGGTATGGGTGTAGAGTTAGCTAAAAGGAATATAAGAGTTAACACAGTAGCTCCTACGTTTGTTGAAACTCCAATGGTTAAAAATTTCTTTAAAAATAAAAAATTTAAAAAACTAGCACTTGGAAATATTCCAATGGGAAAAGCAGCAACTGAAAGTGATGTAGCAACAACAGTTTGTTTCTTAGCCTCACCTGCTTCCTCAATGATAACTGGAACATCAATTATAATAGATGGTGGATGGACAGCTCAGTAATAAATAGATTTTTTTTAATATTTTTCTTTTTTTTTTCAACTGCAAACGCAATAGAATTTCAAGGTAAATTCTTACAAGGCCATTTTATCTTAGGAAAAACAAATCCTGGTGCAAAGATAATTGTTGGAAAAAAAGAAGTAAGAGTATCAAAGGATGGTTTTTTCGTTTTTGGTATTGATAGAGATCAAAAATATGATCTTACTTTTACAAAAATCTTTGATGAAAAAAAAACTACAATAACTAAAAAAGTTTTAAAAAGAAAATACAACATTCAAAGAATAGATGGATTAGAAGAAAGCAAAGTAACCCCACCCGAGTCAGTCTATAAAAGAATTAAAAAAGAAAATAATACAATTGGTGAAGCAAGAGCAATTAATTCTGAATTACAGTTTTTTAAACAAAAATTTATTATGCCTGTTGAAGGAATTATTAGTGGTGTTTATGGGAGTCAAAGAATTTTAAACGGCAAGCCTAGATGGCCGCATTACGGAATTGATATAGCTGCAAAACAAGGAACGATGATAAAATCCTCAGGATCAGGAGTAGTTACAATGGCAGAAGATGACTTGTACTACACAGGAGGAACGGTAATCATGGATCATGGTCATGGAATTTCTACTATTTATTCTCACCTAGAAAGTGTTTTGGTTTCTGTAGGTGATTTAATAAATCAAGGTGATATTATTGGAACGGTAGGATCAACAGGAAGATCTACAGGACCTCATTTAGATTTTAGAATAAATTGGTTCCAAACAAGATTGGATCCAATGTCTGTCTTAAAATAATTTTTACAAAATAAAAATGAATTACAAATCAAAAGAAACAATAGGAATTATTTTTGCAATAATTGCTTACTTTTCATTTTCAATCCTTGATGCAATTCAGAAAACTGCTGTTATTCATTACTCTATATTTCAATTATTATTTATCAAATATACTTTTGTGCTTTTGTTGAGCTTGATAGAAGCAAAAAGAGCTAACAATAATAATTTTTATAGATCTAATAATTTAAAACTTCAAATTATAAGAAGTCTATTATCTATTTTAGAATCTGGTTTTTTTGTTTTATCTTTTAAACACCTGTCTTTAGCGAACGCTCATAGCATAGGTGCACTAGCACCTATAATTATAGTTGCCTTATCTGTATTTATTTTAAATGAGAGAGTATCAATCAAAACTTGGATAGCAATCTTTATAGGTTTTATTGGAGTATTGATAATTATTAGACCTGCATCTGATGTATTTAGTGTAAATTCTTTTATTCCGTTGCTAGCAGCTTTTTTTCTGGGTCTTTATCAAATCGCAACAAAAAAAATAACTGAATATGATGCTCCTGAAGTATCCTTGTTCTACTCTTCTTTAGTTGGGATTGTTATAACCTCAATATTGGCATTTAGCTTTTGGCAACCAGTAGACTTTGAATCTTTATACTTCTTTGTACCAATTGGTTTGTTTTTTTCATTAGGTATTTATTTTCAAATATTAGCTTTGAAAAACGCAAGAGCTAGCATAATTCAGCCATTTCATTATACATTAATATTTTGGGCTATAATTTTTGGATTTTTCTTTTACGATGATATACCAGATTTATTTACTGTTATAGGTGCAATAATAATTACAACTTCAGGAATATTTGTTATTAATCAAACATCAAACAAATAAATTAAAAAATTATGGCAAAAACACTTAAAGATAAAATTTCAGATAAATTAGTAAATGCTTTTTTAACAAATAAAATTATTTCACCAATACCTATAAAATTTACAAAAAAACTTGATGAGGCAAATAAATTTAGAAAATTATGTGAAAGCAAAATTAAAGACCCAATTATAGGTTTTAAAGCTGGTGGAACAGGCATTCCATTAATGAAAAAACTAAAAGAAAAAGAACCGTTTATAGCTTCCGTTTTCAAAAAAAATTTAATTAAAAGTGGAAAAAAAGTAAAAATAAATAAATCCACTTTAGGGATTGAACTTGAAGTTTGTTATTTAATCAAAAAAACTTTTTTTTCAACAAAAGGCAAAATAACTAACAAGAATGTAACAAAATATATTTCTCACATGGCACCTTGCATTGAGGTTGTTGGATATAGACAAAAAAGAAAAGGTATTACTTCTTTTGGTGATTTAAGTAGTGATTTTGGTGGAAATATAAAATTTTTAATAGGTCAAAAGAAAAAATTTAAAAAAATAAATATAGGAAATTTAAAAACTAATATTTCAAATAAAAAAGCTAAGCAAAGTGTAGATGGAAATACTGGCGCTGTTTATATTAATCCAATAAATTCTTTAAGATTTGTTTTAAATAAAGTTAAAAAAGATAAAACAATTTTAGATAAAGATTTTTATGTTTTTACAGGATCTACAGTTGGAGTTGTTCCAATAATTAAAAAAGGAATGTATTCTGCAAAAATAGATAAGCTTGGATCTGTAAAGGCTAATATTGTTTAATATATTTTTTAACAATGTTTGTTGAAACACAATTAATTTTATTATTATTATTTGCTTTATTAACCTCGAATATTTCTCAAAATATATTAATTAAAATTTTAACAAGCGTTATATTAGTATTTTTTTTTATAATAGAATTTATAAGCTATTATATTCAAGGAGAATTAATAGATTATCGTTTTTTTATTCATTCCGACATATCAATAATTAAATCTTACTTATTTCAATTTAAATATGAATTTTTTCTTATAATTTTAAGTTATTTAATAC
>NZ_JBNAJN010000003.1:0-152345 GCF_052047695.1 Candidatus Pelagibacter sp. HIMB1623 | reverse complement strand
AATTTAATGTAATATATTAATGTTAAACATTAATAATTAGTATATAAATAATTACTATTAATTACTTGTTTTTAAAATGTACTCTCTTCTCGTTATATAGAGACCGCTTAAGACAATTATAAAAAGACCTAAGTAAGTCCAATTATCAGGTAATTCATGAAAGAAATAATAGCTAATTAATATGTTGGTTATGATTTCCGTATAGCCCAAAGGAGCTAATTTAGATGCATCAGCATATTTAAGTGATAAAATTAGGAAAAGATGGGCTACAGAGGCTATAAGGCCGATTAAAGCCATTAAAATCCACTGATTTGTAGTAGGATTTATCCATACAGAAGGCATAAATAAGCTAATAATGACTGTTCCAATTAAACCTGAAATCAAAAGCGTTAAAAGAGGGTTATCTGAAGTACTTAGTTTTCTAGTTATAATAAGGTAAAATCCATAACAAATTCCATTTCCTAAAGCAGCTAAAGTAGCAAAATTAAGCTCAATAAAACCTGGCCTAATAACAATCAAAGTTCCAATAAATCCCAAAGAAACAGCGGTCCACCTCTTAACCCCTACTTTCTCATTTAAAAAAAATGGAGATAAAGCTGTTACACAAATTGGAGCTACAAATGCTAATGTTAAGGCTTTAGGGAGCGAAATTTCAGAAATCGCATAAAAGAATAAATATGTAGAAAAAACAAATATCAATCCTCTTATTAGTTGAAGACCTGGTTTTTTGGTCCAAACAAGTGATTGTCTATAAAAAATAAGCATTAACGACAAGGTAAAGACTACAGTAAAAAAATATCTGGCCCACGTTATTTGCAAAACATCCATTGATGAGCTTAAATATTTAGCAAAAGCATCCATCACTGGAACAATCATCCAAGCAGATGCATTTAAAATTATAGCCTTCATAATAGAAGGATATCCTTTAATAGAAATATTTTAAAGCAAAGAATATTGTTATAGGAACTGTTATAAATGACATTATAGTTGATACGACAATCATACTTGCTATGCTATCAACAACTTCTTTTGGAGAATACATTGAGCCAACCAAGTAAGTTAAAACAGCACTTGGCATTGAACATTGAATTAATAATACACCTGCAGCAAATCCAGATAGATTAAAATATTTAATTAATATAAAACCAATTACAGGACCAATAATTACTCTTCCAATTGATGAAATAAAAGCTGATTTGAATGAAAAAACCTTAAATCTTGTTAATGCTATACCTAAAGACATTAATATTAAAAAAATTGCAGCATAAGTTAGCATCATGGTTGTGTTGACCAAAAATACAGGAACTTCAATTTCAAAAAATAAAAATAAGACTGATATTATTATTGCATAAACAGGTGGACTTCTTAAAAGTAAACTAAGTTCTAATTTTTTACTTGCCAAAAAAACACCCAAAGTAAAATGGAAAAGAATTACTAAAGAGGAAATTGTTGCAGCAATGCCCAAACCTTGATTTCCATAAGCAAATAAACACAAAGGTAACCCCATATTACCTGTATTAGGTAAAATAAAAGGAGGTAGTTCTGTTACAATGTCTTTTTTAAGAAATTTTAAAAAAATTATTCCTATAAAACTAAAGCCAATTATAAGAATTAATGAATACCAAAAATATTCTACAAAAATGTTAAATGAAATGCCTGTGGTTGTTATTGCATAAAATACCATTGCTGGACTACCAATATTCCCAGCAAAATTTGTAATAAAATCTGTATCTAACTTTGGGTTTTTTTTTCCAAGATAATAGCCAATAGCAATGATAAAAAATACAGGAAATAAAACTTCAAAAAGCTTGAAATAAATTTCCATTAATCAAGCAATCTAATTAACGTAGGTGATTTTAAGATATTCTTATTTTTTTTAAATATAGATAAACAGCTATTACAATTTAATTCTGTGGTTTTATGAGTAACTATTACAATTGTAGCTTTATTATTTTTTTTATCTGGAGTTTGAATTAATCTTTTGACAGAAATTTTATATTTAGCTAAACGATTGGTTATTTGGGATAAAACGCCTGGTTTATCTTTAACTTCAAATCTTAAATATAAAGAATTAATATAATTATTTACATTGTAAGTCTTTAAAGTTTTTAGCTTATTTACACTTACACCAAATGGCTTTTTGATGTTTCCTCTTAAAATAGATAATAAATCAGATAATAAAGATGATGAAGTAGGACCTGGTCCAGCACCCTCCCCTTGTAATACACTTTCTCCCACTGGTTTACCATTAAGGATCACAGCATTCATTACTCCATTTACATTACCAATATACGATTTTTTACTCACAAGACATGGATGAACAGTTTCAAAAAGTTGATTATTTTTGAGTTCAGAGATACCCAGTAGTTTAATTCTTAAGTCTAATTGATTTGCAATTTTAATATCTTTTAAATCAATCTTTTCTATTCCTTCCATTAAACATTTTTTATTTGATATTTTACTATTAAAAGCCAAAGCAGATAAAATTCTTACTTTTGCAAATGCGTCAAAACCATTTAAATCTAATTTAGGATTACCAGGTTCTGCATATCCAAGCAGTTGAGCTTTTTTCAAAACATCTACAAAATTTTGCTCAGAATTTTCCATCTCTGATAATATATAATTTGAAGTACCATTTAAAATTCCATAAACTTTAGATAATTTATTAGTAGCTAATCCTTCTTTAATAGATCTCAATATCGGTATCCCGCCAGCAACAGATGCTTCGAATTCTAAATTGACATTATTTTTTTCAGCTAGTTTTGCTAAATTGTTTCCATGTTTTGAAATTAAAGCTTTGTTTGGTGTAATTACATGAATTTTATTCTTTAAAGCAGTTTCAACTAATTTTTTAGAAACTCCATCAGATTGTCCAATTACTTCAAATAATATATCAACTTTTTCTTTTTTAAAAATTTCAAAAGGATTTTTATAAAAAATTTTTCTATTAATTTTATATTTTCTTTTTTTATTTATATTTTTTGCAGAAATAGCTACTACATTAACTCTTTTGCCTGTTTTAATTTCAATATCTTTTTTTTTAACAATAAGTTCATTAAATAAATAATTACCAACTTGACCAAGTCCAACAACTGCAACATTCACTATATTATTCATTTGCTTATATCTGGATATTTACTTTTTTTAGTATAGTCATCTATATAAATCTCATATTCTTCTAATGTCATTTTTGTTATATCGTCTGACTTTTTAAGTATTTCAGTTATTTTTTTTTTATTTTTTTTATTTTCGGCAGGATGTTCTGTCCAATACTGAGAATCTTTATTTAAAGAACAACTACATAAAAAAATTAGAAAAATAATTAACAAATATTTCATTTTAAAGCAGTTCTTTCGGGAAAATTAAATTTATTATTTAAATTTTGAACAGCCTGACCTGCTCCACCTTTTATTAAATTATCTATTGCAGAAATAATGATTATTTTATTTTTATATTTTGATTTACACACTGTGATAAAGCAATTGTTTGTATTGATAACATCATTTGTGCTCAAGAGTTTATCAGAGTCTAATATTTTAACAAAATTTTCTCCCTTATAAAACATCTCAAGTGTTTTGATAATTTTTGATTGATTTATATTTTTTTCTAAATCTAGATAAATTGTACTTAATATACCTCTAAACATTGGAGATAAATGTGGAGTAAAACTAAATTGAAAATTTTTATTTGTAAATTTGCTTAAAAATTGATGAATTTCAGAATTATGTCTATGAAAACCAACACCATAAGCACTTAAAGACTCGTATAAATTCTTATCTTTATATTTTTTATGAACTCCTCTACCGGCACCAGAATATCCAGATTTTGAATCAATAATTATATTATCTAATTTAACTAATTTTTTTTTAATTAGTGGAACAAGAGGTAATAATATTGATGTTGGGTAACATCCTGGACATGAAATAATATTGTGATTTTTTAATTCATCACGATTTATTTCTGGCAAACAATAAATGCTTTTCTTCTGTAGTTTTGGGGCTCGATGTTTTTGTTTATACCATTTTAAATAATCATTAGCTTTTTTTAATCTAAAATCTGCTGCTAAATCAATTAGAGTAATATTATCATTAAGTTTTTTTGCTATATCTTGAGCTTCACCATTTGGTAGAGCTGTAAAGACAACATCAATACCATTTAACAATTTAGGATTAAATTTTACGATTTTAGGTAATTTTTTTTTGGACAGAGATTTATCATAATAAGAAATATTTTTTCCAACAGACGAATTTCCACATAAATATCTAATATTAATATATTTGTGGCTAATTAATAACTTGATTAATTGAACGCCAATATATCCTGTAGATCCGGCAACTAATGCATTAAGCTTAGGCATTTTTTATTATAGCAGTTTAAATTGTAAAAAAAATTATCTTTTAGAAAACTGGAAGCTTCTTCTAGCTTTTCTTCTACCAGGTTTTTTTCTCTCAACGGCTCTTGAGTCTCTGGTTGTAAGTTTCTCAGTTTTCAATGTTGTTTTTAGATTTTCATCAAAAAGAACTAAAGCTTTTGAAATACCATGAACCATTGCTCCGGCTTGACCTGTAGGTCCACCACCTTTTACGCTACATCTAACATCATAATCTGTAGCTTGATTTATAATCTCAAAAGGTCTTGTAATTTGCATTTTATGAATTTCATCAGCAAAATATTCATTATATAATTTGCCATTTACATAAATTTTACCAGAACCTTTTTTTAACCAAACTTTCGCTATTGAAGTTTTTCTTCTACCTGTCGCGTACTTACTATCTTTAAAATCTAACTTTAATTTTGGAGTTTTTATGTTTGATTGTACGTTTTCCATATTAATTTCTTGCAATGTTTTTATTGTTTAGTTTATCTAATTCTATAATTTTTGGATTTTGTGCAGCATGAGGATGGTCACTTCCAGAATAAATTTTTAATTTTGTTAATTGTTTTCTACCCAAAACTCCACCGGGCAACATTCTTTTAACTGCTAGTTTTAAAGTTTCTCCAGGTTTTTTTTCATGAAGTTTTTCTGGAGTTGTAACTTTTATTCCACCAGGGTGACCTGTATGTCTATAGTACTTTTTATTTTGAAATTTTTTACCAGTAAATTTTGCTTGTTCAATATTTTTTACGACTACAAAATCACCATCATCCATATGAGGTGTGTAAGTAGTTTTATTTTTACCTCTAATTATATTAGATACAACAGTTGCTAATCTTCCAACAACGGCATTTTTTGCATCTATCTCGTACCAAGATGATGTAACTTGATCTTTTTTTGTGAATTTTGTCATTGTGCGAGGATTAATACTATTAAATTATTCAAAGTCAATTTTATATTTAGCTTGTAAAACGTAATTAATATGCTAGAAAACTCCTGCCGATTTGATCCTATTGCGGGCATAAAACTGCTAAAATGGAATTTTCATAAAATTAAAAATCGGTAGGCATTTGAACTGTATTGTGCGCCTTGCAGAAAGCAAAAGCACTAAAAAAGGAGTAAAAATGAGTACAAAAAGAAATAATCCAGAAACTATTGCGATACATGGTGGAGATTACAGAAGTGATCCAGCTACAAATTCGGTAGCAGTTCCAATTTATAGAACAACCTCGTATCAATTTAATAACACTGAACATGCAGCTAATTTATTTGCGTTAAAAGAGTTTGGAAACATCTATACACGAATAATGAATCCAACTAACGATGTGTTAGAAAAGAGAATCGCTGCTCTTGAAAGTGGTCTTGCAAGTTTAACTGTAGCTTCTGGTCAAACTGCTTCTACTTTTGCGATATTAAACGTTGCTCAAGCTGGAGACAATATTGTCAGTTCAACAGATCTATATGGTGGAACAGTTTCGTTGTTTACACATACTTTAAGTAAGCTTGGTATAGAAGTAAGATATGCAGATCCTTCTGATCCAAAAAACTTTGAAAAAGCAATAGACGATAAAACTAGAGCTTTTTATGGAGAGACATTGCCAAACCCATATTTAAGAGTTTTTCCAATTAAAGAAGTTTCAAATATTGGTAGAAAATATAACATTCCATTAATCTTGGATAACACTGCTGCCCCTGTAATTTGTAAACCAATTGAACATGGTGCTGCTGTGGTTGTTTATTCTTTAACAAAATATATAGCAGGTCATGGAACAGTAGTTGGAGGCGCACTGGTAGATGGTGGAAATTTTGATTGGACAGCAGATCCAAAAAGACAGCCACTATTTAATGAACCAGATGCAAGTTATGGAGGTCTTGTTTGGGGTAAAGCTGTGCCTGAATTAACAGGTGCAAATGTTGCCTTTGCAGTACGAGCAAGGGTAACCTTGTTAAGAGATTTAGGATCAGCACTTTCTCCAGATAATGCATTTGGTGTTATACAAGGACTTGAAACAGTTGCTTTAAGAATGAAACAACATTGTGATAATGCTGCAAAAGTGGTTGGGTACTTAAAAAATCATAAAGCTGTTGAGAGAGTAATTTATGCTACTGAACATAATGAGGAGATATCAAACAGAGCAAAAAAATATCTAAAGAATGGTAATGGTGCTTTAGTTGGTATTGAATTAGCTGGTGGTATCGAGGCTGGTAAAAAGTTCATTGAGGCTTTAAAAATGTTTTATCACGTTGCAAATATAGGTGATGCTAGAAGTTTAGCAATACATCCAGCAACAACTACTCATAGTCAATTAAATGAAGATGAATTAGCTGCTTCTGGTGTAACCCCTGGGTATGTTAGACTTTGTATTGGTTTAGAACATATTGATGATATCATTGATGATTTAGATCAAGCTTTAGATAAGTCATCAAAAGGTAATTTAAAAGCAGTTAGTTAGTTTTATTATTATGTCTACAAATAGAAACTAGTTAATTTATCTTTTGTATTGAGAACTAAATACAAGATACAAAGTTGAAAGTATTACCAAAATAGAATTTATCTGGTGTAAAGATGCAAATAACATTTTTACTCCAGATAAAATAGTTATCACACCAAGAATAATTTGAAGTAACAAACTAAAGCCAATTATTGCAATTGGTTTAAATAAATTTTTATTTCCTGAATTTATTATTTTGAAGAGAATTAAAGCATAAATTACGAAGATTATGTATGCCAAATTTCGATGAATAAATTGAACAATCGATGGATTATCAAAAACTTTTAAATTTAAAAATTCTTTAAAACTACTATCGTCTGGAAAATAATTAACTCCCATTAGTGGCCATGTGTTATAAATTTTACCAGCATCCATACCAGATACAAAAGCTCCTATAATTAGTTGCAGAAATAATAAAAATAAAAATATTTTTAGAATAAAAAAATCATTAACAACTATTTTGTTTAAAGAAGATGACAATTTTAAAAATTGCCAATACACAATTGATAAAATTATAAAGGCTGTAACCAAATGTATTGCTAATCTATAATGACTAACATCAATTCTTTCAACTAATCCACTTGATACCATGTACCAACCCAAAAATCCTTGAAAACAAACTAGTAAAAAAATAATTCCATATTTTTTAATAATCCAAAATCCATGCTTGATTGAAAAATAGATCATTGGGAGCAACACCGTTAAACCTATTATTCTTCCCAACTGTCTATGTCCCCACTCCCACCAAAATATTACTTTAAAGTCATCTAAAGTCATGTTGTAGTTTTGTTGGGTGTACTCAGGTATCGTTTTATATAAATTAAAATACTCTAACCATTTTTCATTTGAAAAAGGTGGAAAAAAACCAACAAATAATTCCCACGTGGTAATAGATAGACCAGAGTCTGTTAATCTTGTTAAACCACCCACTAATATAATTAAAGAAACCAAAACTAATAGTGATAGCATCCACAATTTAAGCTGATAATTCAAATGATTATTCTCACTGTACATGCTCAGATAAATATAATAATTATTAACTATTCCAATAAATTAAATGTCGCCAAATAATAAAAAAAAACTAGATTTAATAAGAGTTAAATTAGACAAATTAGATAATAAGTTATTATCTCTCATAAAAAAAAGAACAAAATTAGTTGAAGAAGTTTTAAAGCTAAAAGAATTTAAAAAAGAAATAGTAGATAAAAAAAGAATCAACATCATATTAAAGAATATTAAAGCAAAATCTATTAAACAGAGAATTGATCCTAGGATTACTAATCGAATATGGAAAAATATGATCTGGTCTTATATTGATTACGAAAGAAGAAATTTTAAAAAAAAATAGTTATTTGCTATGTGGTGGGAGTTTTTTTTCCACAAACATTTCATGCTTTCGTGTATCTGGATTGTATTTTTTAGCAGATAACTTAACTTTTGCCTTTTCACCACCAGCAGGTTTTTTTACATAATAAAAAAAAGAACTGTCGGGTTTGGCCTCAGGTACTAATCTAACTTTTACGTGGGTTTTTTTTGCCATTTATTTTAATGTTTTTAAAATTTCAGAAATCTTAGTTAATTTATTTTTCAATTTTTCAGCTTTTATAGATTTATCTGCCATTTCGTCAAGCTTTAAAGTATCTTCATTATCTAGGAGTTTTTTTACCCCATTGATTGTCATACCTTGCTCTTTGAGTAAAAATTTAATTTTTTTTAGAAGGTCTATATTTTTTTCATCATAATATCTTCTATTAGAGTTCAGGATTTTTGGTTTTAATTGTTTAAATTGTGTTTCCCAAAATCTTATTATGTGTGTTGGCAAAATACCTTTTTTATTTACTTTTAAACCTAAAATTTGTGCAACTTCACCTATAGTTTTGTAGGCTTGATCTGCTTTATCCATTGTTTTTATTGTTAATAAAGTCCTTAAATTCTTTTGAAGGTTTAAATAAAACTACATCTCTGCTTGAAATCATTTTTGTTTCTTTAGTTTTTGGATTTCTTCCTATTCTTGATTTTTTTTGTCTTACTGAAAAAGTGCCGAATTTTGATAATTTAAGTTTTTTTTCAGATATAATATTTTCTGTAATTGTTGATAAAAAATCCTCAATCAAATTATCTGAAATTTGCTTAGAAAAACCAAGCTGCATATAAATTAAATTAACTAAATCTTTCTTAGTTAAATTTATTCTCATATCAGATTCTTTTTGATCTTTTCTATCAAATTACCTTTTACAATTCTATGACAAACATCTAGTGAATTTGAAAAGCCAACAAAATCAGTACCTCCATGGCTTTTAACAACAGGAGAATCTAGACCAATAAATATAGCTCCGTTATATAATCTTGGATCTAATCTTTTCTTAAACTTATTTAAATTCGATATATTTAATAAAGAAGATATTTTTCCTAAAATAGAACTTGTCATTGTACTTTTTAATTCACTTACTATAAAATTAGCTGTTCCTTCAGCAGTCTTAAGTGCTACATTTCCAGTGAACCCATCAGAAACGATTACATTTACGTCACCATCCATTATGTGGTTTCCTTCTATGTATCCAGAAAAATTGTAATTTTCAGATTTTTTTTCATTAAGTAATTGATAAGTCTCTTTTATAGTTTCATTTCCCTTTAATTCCTCAGAGCCAATATTTAATAAAGCTACATTTGCCTTATTATTTGGAAATAAAGAGTTATAAAGAGCAGCTCCCATAATAGAAAAATCTTTTAGATTTTTTGAACTACATTCAATATTTGCACCTAAATCTAGCACAACACTCATTCCCTTTTTATTTGGCCACAAAGCTGATAAAGCAGGTTTATCTATGCTTTCAATCATTTTAAGATTTAATTTCGATACAACTAATAATGCACCAGTATTTCCTGCAGATATAACTATATCAGCTTGATGATCCTTTACACTTTGTACAGCAAGCCACATACTCGTGTCTTTACCTCTCTTGGCTCCTTCTAAAGGACTATCAGTACTTTTAATTGAATTTGCAGTATGAATAATTTCATAGAATTCATTTTTTATTTTACCTTTTAGCAGAGGTAATATTAATTTTTCATCACCAAAAATTTTATAGAATACATCTTTATTTAATTGATGATTTAGTATGATACCATCAATTGTTTTTTTAGGAGAACCATCCCCTCCCATTGCATCAACTGCAATTTTAATTTTTTCAGACATTTTAATTAATATATTATTCTTTTGGGTCTAAAACTTGTCTGCCCTTGTACATACCAGTTTTAAGGTCTAGGTGATGTGATAGTCTATACTCACCAGATTTTTTATCTTCAACTATATTCTTAGTTGAAAATTTCATAGTTTGTGCCCGTCTCATTCCAGTTCTGGATGGGGTTTGTTTACGTTTTGGTACAGCCATAATTATGGGTTAATTACACTTTTTAAATAATAATTCAAATTTTTTTTTGATAAATTTTCATTAAATTCATCAAAATACTCAAGTAAATGTTCAATATTTTGAAATTCACTCAAAAATAAAGAAATTTTATTTAATTTTTCGTTTTTATTTAATGTGTCCCAAAAATGTATTTCCGAAACCATTGAATGAAAAAGATTTATATAAGCCTTCATTTTCTTATTAATTGATTGATCGCCGTAACCTATTTCTCGAATACTTAGCTCTAATTGTCTAAAATTAAAATCATAAATTTCTTGTAAAATTTCTTTATTTTCCTCATTTTTAAAATTTTTCAAAAAAAATGAAAAATGTAGTAAAAAAAGTGTTAATCGATCAGAAAAATTATCATCTCTATTTAAATTTTTATATAAATCTTTATTTCTAGTTAAATTAATTAAATTATTATAAATATTTAAATATTTTTGGTTCATGAAAAATTTATTATATATAATTTTATTTTCTTTTATAGTTTCAAATTGCTCAATAAAAACTGTTGTAAAACATCATGGTGTTCCTATGTTAGAAAAAAGACAAGAGTCTTTAATTGTAAATAAAACAAATAAAAATGATATTATTAAAGCCTTAGGTAGTCCTTCAACTAAAAGTAAATTTAATAATGACATATGGATATATATTGAGAGAAAGCAAACTCAATCAAAACTTAAAAATCTTGGAAGAATGAAAATTTATGAAAACAATGTGTTAGTTCTTGAAATTGATAAATACGGCTTATTAAAAAAAAAAGATTTATATAATAAAGATGATATGAATAATTTAAAAATTGCAAAAAACATTACTGGTAACGATTTTAAAAAAAACACATTCATTTATAATTTTTTTTCCAGCTTAAGACAAAAAATTAATGACCCTCTTAATAAAAGGGTCAATAATCAGAAAAAAATTAACCAGCGATAACTGCTAATAAAAGCAGAGCAACAATGTTTGTAATCTTAATCATTGGGTTAACTGCAGGACCTGCTGTATCTTTGTAAGGATCACCAACTGTATCACCAGTCACAGCAGCTTTATGTGCCTCAGAACCTTTGCCGCCATGATTACCGTCTTCGATATATTTTTTAGCATTATCCCAAGCACCACCACCTGCTGTCATTGATACAGCAACGAATAGTCCTGTTATAATAACACCTAGAAGCATTGCACCTACAGCAGCTAAAGCAGCAACTTGTCCACCTATGCCTAAAATTATAAAATACAAAACAACAGGAGATAATACTGGTAGCAACGAGGGAATGATCATTTCTTTAATTGCAGCAACAGTTAATAAATCCACTAATTTTGCATAATCAGGTTTCTGTGTTTTTTTCATAATACCTGGAAACTTTTTGAATTGTCTTCTAACTTCAACAACAACAGCACCACCTGCTCTACCAACAGCTTGCATACCCATTGAACCAAACAAATAAGGTAACATTCCTCCAATTAATAATCCGACTACAACATAAGGGTTAGATAAATCAAATGTTACAACAATACCTTCTAAAGCAGATCCTGCTTCCTTTGAAAAATGTTTAATATCTTCAGTATAGGCAGCAAATAAAACTAACGCTCCTAAACCAGCTGAACCAATTGCATAACCTTTTGTTACAGCTTTAGTTGTGTTACCAACAGCATCTAAAGCATCAGTTGTTTTTCTTACTTTTTTATCCAAGTTGGACATTTCAGCTATCCCACCTGCATTATCTGTTACAGGACCATAAGCATCTAAAGCAACAACCATTCCAGCTAAAGCTAACATCGTTGTTACAGCAATTGCAATTCCAAATAATCCAGCAATGGAATTTGTAATTAGAATTCCTGCTACAATTATTAGTGCTGGCACCGCAGTAGCTTCCATTGAAACAGCTAATCCCTGAATAACATTTGTTCCATGACCAGTAGTAGATGATAAAGCAACTGATTTAACTGGTCTATAACTTGTTCCAGTGTAATATTCAGTGATCCAAATTAATAATCCAGTTATAACTAATCCTATTACGCCACAATAATATAAATTCATTCCATTAAAAGTTTTACCGGCAACAGTGTATTCATTTGAAAAACCAATTACGTGATCCGTTACTGGCCAAAGAATAACTAAAGATGCTATAGCAGATACAATAAAACCTTTGTATAAAGCATTCATAACATTTTTGTCTTTTCCAAGTTTAACAAAGAATGTTCCTACTATAGACGTTAATAAACAAGCAGCTCCAATAGTTAAAGGATAAATCATCATATTAAGGTCACCAACAAAAAATATTGATGATAAAACCATTGTAGCAACAATTGTTACAGCGTAAGTCTCAAATAAGTCAGCAGCCATACCAGCACAATCTCCAACATTATCACCTACGTTATCTGCAATAACAGCTGGGTTTCTTGGATCATCTTCTGGAATTCCAGCTTCGACTTTACCAACAAGGTCAGCTCCAACATCTGCGCCTTTAGTAAAAATACCACCACCTAGTCTTGCAAAAATTGAAATTAAAGAAGCTCCAAAACCTAGAGCAACAAGAGCGTTTACAATCTCTCTTTCATCAACTTCATATTTCAATAATAAAAAATAATAAACTGCTATTGACAACAAAGCTAAACCAGCAACCAACATACCAGTTACAGCACCTGATTTAAATGCAACAGATAGACCTTGAGCTAGACCTTTTCTTGAAGCTTCAGCAGTTCTAACGTTAGCCTCAACAGAAACTAACATACCTACATAACCTGCAATACCAGATAATGTTGCACCAATTAGATAACCAAGTCCGACTAGTGGACTAAACGCAATACTAACTATAACCAAAACAGCTGCACCAACAATTGCAATTGTTTTGTATTGTCTAGCTAGATACGCTTTCGCTCCAATTTGAATTGCAGATGCAATATCCTGCATTTTTGCATTTCCAGCACTTGAATTTAAAATATTCTTACCAGTTAGAAATCCATATACGATGGACAAAAAACCAGCTCCGATTGTGTACAATAAAATAGTTTCAACAGTTGCGCTCATATAACCCTTAAGTTGTTGGTTGTTAATTTTTTAAGCCCGGACAATACAAAAAAAGTCAAAAAAGACAATAATTAACTTCAAAATTGATGGATATAACCTCTTGTATTATTGGCGATTTCCCTACCTTTTTGATCAAAAATCAAAGACATGTTTTTTCCAGATAAAATAGAACCAATTTTAGAAATTTTCACTCCAAGAGATTTACTTAACTTATCTATGATTCTGGCTTTATTAGGTCTAGCTGTAAACAAAATTTGATAATCATCACCGTTGGAAACTAAGTCTATTTTTTTATAATTTTTATCACTGACTAAATAAGCAAGGTTTCTTGATACAGGGATAAGTTTCTCATAAATTTTAAAAGAAACATCTTGTTTGTTTATTAATTTATTTAAGTCTACAATTAACCCATCAGATATATCCATTGAGCTAGTTGCAAAAGAAAATAGTTTTTTAGTTAATTTATTTTGGATATCAGGCATATAATATTTGTTAATGAAATATTTAGATTTATGTTTATTTAGTTTTATTTTATTTTTTAAAATCTGAAGTCCAACAAAGCTGTCTCCTAAATTTCCTGTAACATAAATATCATCATTGACTGTACATTGATTCCTAAAAATTATTTTATTAGAAAATCCAATTGAAGTAATTGTAAAACTAAGTTTATTAGAGAAAACTGTATCTCCGCCTCCTAAAGATAAATTATATTTTTTTTGCTCTTCTTTTAAAGATTTAGATATTTTTTTAAGATTACTTTTTGTAAAGTTTTTTTTGTTACCAGATCCAGCAATAAAATAATATTTAGGTTCAACTCCTTTACAAATTAAGTCTGAAATGGAGGATCTTATAATTTTTTTAATAACTAAATCAGGTTTTGTAAAATCAATGAAATGTGTTCCTAAATTGTATGTATCTACTGAAACAATTAATCCTTTTTTTTTATCGTAAAAAACATCATCATTTAAATTTAAAGCTGCTTTATTTTTTTTTGAAATACCAGAAAAATAATTGTTAATTAATTCAAATTCATGCATTTGTTCTTAATTTTTTCCCAATATTATCTAGTAAAGCATTTAGGTACTTTGTTTGCGAATTTTCTAAGAAATAATTTGAAGAATTTAAGTACTCTTTAATAATTATATTTAAAGATAAATTTGGTTTATACATTAATTCATAAGTTGCAGCTTTTAAAATAGTTTGAAAAACTTTATCTAAATTTTCAAAAATAAATTCATCACCTAGTTTATTTTTCAACTCATCTAAAATTAAATCATTTCTTTCGATTGTTCCTAAAACTATATCTTTTATAAATTTTTTAAATCTATGTTTGGGAAAATTTAATTCATCATCTTCATTATAAAATTTACCGTACAGTTTTTGTATTATAATTACTCTTGGGTTATTTTTTGGATTAAAATGTGTTCTCATTTTTGAGACAAAACAGAAATTACTGCTTCCGCTGCTTCTGCACCTTTTTTCTTTCTCGCTTTAGCTTGAGACATATTTAGACAGGTAATTATTCCATTTCCAATTGGTTTTTTGCTAGAGATTGATAGCTCCATTATGCCATTGGTAGCCGCTTGAGAAATAAAATCAAAGTGAGGAGTTTGACCTTTAATTACGCAACCAAGGGCTAAAAAAGCATCAAACTTTTTTATATTTTTAGAAATAGTTACCGGTATTTCAAAAGCTCCAGGAACGTTAATAATTTTTATATTATTTTTTTTTGAGATTAATTTTAAAGCACTTTTAAGCAAACCATCAGCAATATCTTTGTAATAATCAGCTATAACAATTAAAATTTTTTTCTTCATTAGATTAATTCTTGTTTGGTAATTTTTATACCATATCCATCCAAACCAATAACTTTTTTTGGAGATTTTGTTATTAATATCATGTTTTTTATTTTTAAATCTTTTATTATTTGTGCTCCAATTCCATAATTTCTAATTAATTTATCATTCCCTTTTTTATAAAAATTTTTATTTTTATAATCTTTTAGAGTTTGGGTTACAGATTTTAAATTAGAGTCTTTAATAAATACCAAAACACAATTTGTATATTTTTTAAAATAATTTAAAGTTTTGTTAAATGAGTTTGGCAATTGTTGATTTATTAAATAATTTTTAACAACATTCGAAGAAATTACCCTTACTCTTGGAGTGATACCTTTTTTAATCTTCCCTTTAATTAAAGCAAAATGTTCAGCTCCATCAATTAAATTTTCGTAAATTCGAATATTATACTTTTGATCTTTGACTATAATTGAACTTTGTTTTTTTAATTTTATTAGTTTTTCTTTTTTAAGTCTATAAGCAATCAAATCTTCAATCTTACCAATTTTAAGTTTATGTTTATTTGCAAAATTAAATAAATCTCTCCCTTTTGCCATTGTGCCATCTTCATTCATGATTTCACAAATCACAGCTGAATTATTTTTTTTTGCTAATTTTGAAATATCAACCGAAGCTTCAGTGTGACCAGCTCTAACAAGAACACCTCCATCTTTTGCTATTATAGGAAAAACATGACCAGGAGATACAATATCATTTTTGTTAGCATTTTTCTTTGAGGCAACTTTAATTGTTTTGGCTCTATCCTTCGCTGAAATTCCTGTTGTAATTCCCTTTTTAGCTTCGATAGAAATGGTAAATGCAGTTTTATTCCTTGATTGATTAATTGGTGACATTAATGAAAGGTTTAACTTTTTTGCCTGAACACTATCTAGAGCTAAACAAATTAAACCTCTGCCAAACTTGGCCATAAAATTTATGTTTTTTGAATTAGTATCTGATGTGGATATTACTAAATCGCCTTCATTTTCTCTTTTTTCATCATCAACTAAAATAAACATTCCACCTTTTCTGGCAATACTGATGATAGTTTCTATTGATGCAAAATTATTTTTTGTCATTAAAATAATTTCTTACATATTTAGACAAGATATCAATCTCAATATTTACCAAACTAGATTTTTTTAAAGTAGATAAATTGGTCTCTTTATAAGTATGGGGAATAATCCAAATTTGAAAACCTTTTTTTGTAATTTTTGAAATTGTAAGAGAGATACCATTTACACATATTGACGCCTTCTCTATTAAATGTTTTCTCTCTTTTTTTGGTATCTCAAAATCAAAAAGATAAGATTTATCTATTTTATTAATACTATTAACTATTCCAACCGTATCCACATGACCCTGACAAATATGGCCAGAAATTTTAGTTCCATATTTCAAAGGTAATTCTAAGTTCAAAATATCATTTTCTTTAAGAAATTTAAATTTAGATCTAACCAAAGTTTCATTAGATAAATAAAACTCCATTATTTTTGACTTATAGGAAATTAGTGTGAGACATACCCCATCACATGCAACTGACAATCCCATATCTTTTGATGAAACCTTTAAATTACTTTTAACAAATATATTGATGCCTTTTGGTCTTCTAGTAATTCTTTTGACAATACCTTGGTTATATATAATTCCGTTAAACATAGTTTTTATAAAATTCTATTTTATCCTTTTTTAATTTAAGGTTTAGTTTTGACTTATATCTATATTTTGATTTTAAAGTATTTAAACTGTTAAATTCAACAAATTCAGTTTTTTTAGACAAATTATTTGAACTTTTAAACAAATAAAATTTATTGAAAATTTTATCATATAGGAATGATTTTGTAAGTTTATCTCCACCTTCAACCAATAAATTTCTACTACCTAATAAATAAAGTTTTTTTAATATTTCTTTTAAATTGAATTCTTTATTTTTATTAATTTTAGATTTTATTAATAAGACTTTTTTAGATTTAAATAATGAGATTTTTGATTTTGTTGCTTCATTATAAAAAATAATTGTTTTTATTTTAGTTGCAGATTTTATTAAGTAAGAGTTTGGATTAGAATTTAGCTTATTATCTAAAATGACTCTTATAGGTGAAAAATTATTTTTGTTTTTAAGTCTACAATTTAGTTTTGGATTATCTTTGTTTAAAGTTTTGTGAGAAATTAATATCGTATCATTTTTATATCTTAAAAAATGTGAAAACTTATCAGAATAAATATTAGTAATTTTTTGCTTTTCTTTGCTATAAATTAAATTGTTCTTTGAAACTGCAATTTTACCTGTAACAAAAGGTATTTTATTTTTTCTGTTAAAAAAATAAGGATAGTAAAACCGACTGATTTCTTTTTTTAAAAGATTTTTTCTAACTTTTATTTTACTTGATTTTAAAACTTTAAAAGATTTTCCACTAACACGTTCGTCAATATCAGAATTTGAGTAAATAACTTCTGATATTTTTGATTTAATTATTAAATTTGTACAAGGTGGTGTTTTTCCTTTATGACAACACGGTTCTAATGTGACATACATCTTTGAACCAGCAACATTTTCAATAGAGTCTTTAATTGCATTTCGTTCAGCATGAGGCCTTCCATCATGTGAAGTCTGTCCTATAGATATAATTTTATTATTTTTAACAATTACACATCCAACAGATGGATTTGTGCCGGTTAAACCTTCGCGAGCAATTGCCAAATTAAGGGCAATTTGCATGAATTGTTTATCTTTACTGGTAAATTTATCTTTTTTTGTAGACATCTAATCTGTCCACGAATTGCACAAAGTCTTTTTCTTCTCTAAAATTTCTATAAACGGAAGCAAAACGCACGTATGCTACAGGATCAAGCTCTTTTAATCCTTCCATAACCATTGTTCCAATTGTACTAGTTGATATTTCTGTTTGACCAAGTTCTTCTAAGGCTCTTGAAATTTTACTAATAAATTTTTCTGCGGTTGCTGTATCAATAGGTCTTTTTTTAAGAGCTATATAAATTGATTTAGACAACTTATCTCTGTCAAAAGAAGATTTTCTTCCATTTTTCTTAACTACCATTAGCTCTCTAAATTGAATTCTTTCAAAAGTGGTGAATCTTTCTCCGCAAATGCACAGTCTTCGTCTTCTTATAGCGGTGCCATCCTCTGTAGGTCTTGAGTCTACAACTGAAGTATCACCTTTTTTTTCACAAGGACAAATCATTCTTTATAAATTTTTATATATTGGAAATGATGAAGTTAGACTAATAACTTCATTTCTAACTTCATTTTCAACTTTGCTATTATCATCTGGGTTTTCAGATAAACCTTTAATAGTTTTTGTTATCAATTCGCCTACAGTTTTAAACTCATTTAAACCAAATCCACGAGTTGTGGCTGCTTGAGTACCCAATCTAATTCCCGATGTAATCATTGGTTTCTCTGTATCAAAAGGTATTCCATTTTTATTACATGTTATGTTGGCTCTTGATAGACTTTCCGCTGCAAGATTTCCCTTAACATTAAAAGGTCTTAAATCAACAAGCATTAAATGAGTATCAGTTCCATCTGAATAAATTTTAAATCCATTGTTTTTTAAAGTTTCGGCTAAGATTTTTGCATTAGCTAAAACAGATTTTATATAATCTTGAAAATCTGGTTGAAGAGCTTCTAGAAAACCAGCAGCTTTAGCAGCAATAATATGCATCAAAGGTCCACCTTGATAACCAGGGAAAACAGCTGTGTTAAACTTTTTACCAAGCTCCTCGTCATTAGACAAAATTATTCCACCTCTTGCACTTCTAAAAACTTTATGTGTAGTTGAGGTTACAACATGAGCGTAATCACATGGATTTGGATAACCTTTACCAGCCACAAGTCCTGAGAAATGTGCCATATCAACCATTAAATAGGCTCCTACTTTATCAGCTATTTCTCTAAATCTTTTAAAATCTATTACTCGAGAATAAGCACTGCCGCCTGCTATTATTAATTTAGGTTTATGCTGTAAAGCAAGTTTTTCAACATTATCATAATCAATAAGTTCAGACTCTTTATCAACGTCATAACCTATAGCGTTAAACCATTTACCTGACATAGATATTTTCAATCCGTGTGTTATGTGTCCACCTGAATTTAAACTCATTCCCATAAATGTATCTCCAGGATTTAATAAAGCTAAAAATACAGCTCCATTTGCTTGGGCTCCAGAGTGAGGTTGTGCATTTGCATATTTACAATTAAATAATTTTTTTAATCTCTCAATTGCAAGACTTTCTGCAACATCGACATGTTCGCAACCATTATAGTATCTTTTTCCAGGATATCCTTCGGCATACTTATTAGTTAAAACTGATCCTTGAGCTTCAAGAACTGCTTGAGAAACTATATTTTCTGATGCAATTAATTCTATATGTTGTTGTTGTCTTAAGAGTTCGTCTTTTATAGCTTTATATAATTCAGGGTCTTTCCTAGACAAACCATCTTCGAAGAAACTCTTATAACTATCGTTTAAATAACTTTTTTCACTAGACATAATTAATTATATTTTTTTTACTCTTTTTAAGTGTCTTCCACCTTCGAACTTTGTATTTAAAAAAATGCTAATAAATTTTAATGCATTTTTTTTAGTTAGTAATCTAGACCCTAATGTAATGATATTTGCATCATTATGCAATCTAGATAATTTAGTAGATTTTTCATTAAAGCATTGAGCGGCTCTAACATTTTTATGTTTATTTGCTGCAATATTCATTCCAGTACCTGATCCACATACCAAAATACCAATATTTTTTTTAGATGAATTTACTTTTCTTGCAACTTTATGTGCATAATCTGGGTAATCAACGCTATTCTCATTTGAAGGACCAAAATCTTGGAAATTAATTTTTTTCTTTTCTAAATAAATTTTAATTGCTTCTTTAAGTTTAAAACCAGCGTGATCTGAAGAGATAAATATCTTTTTCAAATTAATTGAATTTATAATCTAGCACACAAGCAACAAGGTGGACTCTATTTTCTTCACCACCATTAAATGCATTATGATATTTTGTGTTATTAGTCACCCAAACAGAACCATCTGCAGGCATATGTTTTGCAACATTATCTATAACCATTAAGCATCCAGGATTAGTTACGATTGGAATATGCAATCTTGGTTCTGGATCTCTATGCCAACTTAAAGTTGATCTTGGTTCTTTTAATAAAATTCTTACTCTACCCAATTTATATTTACTTGATAAAACATCATAAACTTCTTTAAAATAAGTATTCTCATAATCTTTTATAAATTCAGAATAAGCTGCTTCATCAATTTCTATATCTCTAGAAACCTCTTTTCCAGTTTTATCAGGTTTAGTCCAATAAACACCTCTAGCTTTATTGCCTTTGATTGAATCAGGATCACCAGGAATTTGAGTTAATGAAATAGCTCCAAAGTGTGTTATCCCAGCATCTTCGAATTTTTTTGTCTTAATAATTTGGTTATAAGCCTCTTGAAGTTTATTTATATCAAATTTCAAGTTTTGTTTTTGAAAATCACTAAAATCTAAAATTCTTTCTTCTTTTTTTAGGTTTAGGTTTACAACTTTTGTGTTATCAATGCTCATAAAAATGGTTTTGTACTTAATTTAAGAGATATTTGTATAATACATTTGTCGCATTAATAAAGTAAATTTAAACATGATTGTAGGAAAATATCCAAGCCTAAGATTAAGAAGAAACAGAAAATCTTCCTGGACTAGAAAACTAATACAGGAAAATACCCTAAGTCCTAATGATTTTATTCTTCCAATTTTTCTTATTGATGGAGTAAATAAAAAACAACATATAAAATCGATGCCTGGCGTCTACAGGTATTCAGTAGATAGAATCAGTCAAATTATCGACAAAGCAATCAGCAAAGGAATTCCAATGGTTGCTCTTTTCCCAAATACAAAAAAATCATTGAAAAATGAACTTGGATCAGAAGCACTCAATGAAAATAATCTTGTTTGTAGAGCATCAAGAATGATTAAAAAAAAATACAAAAATCAAATTGGAATTATGTGTGATGTTGCATTGGACCCTTATACCTCTCATGGACATGACGGATTAATCAAATCTGATAAAATTTTAAATGATGAAACAATTCAAGTTTTAATAAACCAATCTTTACTTCATGCTGAAATGGGTTGCGATGTCTTAGCTCCATCAGATATGATGGATGGTAGGATTGGTAAAATTAGAAAAGCAATCGATCAAAACAATTTCCAAGAAGTTCAGATTTTATCTTATGCAGCAAAATATGCATCCAGCTTTTATGGTCCCTTTAGGGATGCCGTCGGGTCAAAAAGTTCATTAAAAGGAGATAAAAAAACATATCAAATGGATTTTAGAAATTCTGATGAAGCATTGAGAGAAGTTGCTTTAGATATAAAAGAAGGAGCTGATATGGTTATGGTTAAACCAGGAATGCCATATTTAGATATAATTAAATCAATTAAAGAAAAATTCAAAATCCCAGTTTTTGCTTATCAAGTATCTGGAGAATACAGTTTAATAGAAAATGCTATTAATAAAAACCTTGTAAATAAAGATGCAGTGTATGAAAGTTTAGTGGCTTTCAAAAGAGCTGGTGCAAATGCAATTGTAAGTTATTACGCTGATCGAATTGACAAAATAATAAAGTAATCACCTTAAAGTATTAAGAAATAACAATCTATTATTTGGAAAATTAATATTGTTTGGTTTTAAAATCGTTTTATCTAGATAATCATTAACTAACTTCAAACCTTTTAATAAAATTTTAATATCTTTTACCTCTTTATCTTTTTCAATAAGAAAGTTTGGAACATATTTTTTTTCATTTGATGATGAAACATAATAAACTGTTTCGTTATTTTCAGTATCTTTCTCTACTAAGTTTTGTAATTCTAAATCATAACCTAATATTTTGAGTAATTCTAATTCCCAAAAAATATATTTTTTTAACCAATTTTTATCTTGTAAAATTAAAAAGAAATTATGAATTATGAAAAAAACTTTTTCATTTGATTGTGCGTCTGCTGTTAAAATTTTAATCAAATTCATTGCAGAGGTTAAGCATGATAATTTTTGCCTATCATCAAAATACAAAGGACTGTAAGCATTTAAAATTTCAACTTTAAAATAGCCAATCCTATTTTCATTTTTTGAGTTATAATTAACATGCAATTTATTTCCTATTTGTAGATAATTTTTAATTTTTTTTGATGTTCCGCCAAATATAATGCCTGATACTTTGCCTTTTTCTTTGGTGAAAATTTCTACAATCAAGGAGTTTTCGTTATATCTATTTTTACTTAACAAAAAACCTTCATCAGACCAATTCATATTATTTATTGAAACTATTTAAACACTCTGTGGCAGCACTTTGTTCGGCATTTTTTTTGGAATTGCCAATGCCAATAAAGTATTTTGTATTAGGTAATTTTACTCCTACTTTAAATACAGGTTTGTGTCTTGGTCCAGTGTTTGAGATTAATTTGTATTTAGGAAGACTTTTAAATTTTTTTAATGTTTGTTCTTGTAACTTGGTTTTGGCGTCAATTTCGGTAACAACGCTATCACTAATTTTTGCTTCCCACTGCTTTAAAATAAATTTTTCAACAATATTAAAACCTTTATCGAGATAAATTGCTCCTATTAAAGCTTCACAACTATCTGCAATAATTTTATCTTCAATTTTTATTTTTTTATTTCTTGGATTAAAAGTTTTTATATATTTTTCTAAATTAATTGATTTTGCAATTTCAAGACAAGATTTTTTATTAACAAGTGAAGCAAATTTCTTATCAAGTATTCCCTCTTTTTCGTTAGGATAAATTTCTAATAATTTTTTAGCCATAACAAGTCCTAGTACACGATCACCTAAAAATTCAATTTTCTCATTATTTTTAGAAGAATTAAAACTTTTATGAGTAAGAGATTGGTCTAATAAATTTTTGTTTTTAAAAACTATATTTATTTTTTTTTCTAGTTCTTGATACTTTATTTTCATTAATTAATAACATTAAAGGTTCTTTTAAATCTTATAGATTTATGCCATTTCCAAAATTCAATAAAACTTCCTATTTTTTTATCAGATGAGAAAAAAATAAATTGAGCCTTACCAACCAAGTTATCTTTATGAACATAACCAACACTTGAAAGAAATCTGCTATCTTTAGAACAGTCTCTATTATCACCTAAAAAGAAATAATGATCATCTGGAACTGTAAAAACATCTGAGTTTTGATAGGTATAATTTTTTAAATAAACTGTATGAAATTTTTTACCATTAGGTAATTTTTCCTCAAACTTTAAAACATCTATTGTGCTATCGCCACAGTAAATTTTAGTTTTAAGTGGAATTTTAGATTTAAGTATTTCGCTACTATTTAAATATAGATTGGCATCAATAAACTGGATTTTATCTCCTGGTAGCCCAATTAAACGTTTTATATAATCTGTTCTATTGTCTGCTGGTGTTTTAAATACAATTACATCCCCTCTTTCAGGACTTTTAAACATTATTCTTTTACTAAGTATTGGCGGACTAAAAGGGAAAGAATGTTTGCTATACCCATATGAATATTTCGTAACAAATAATCTGTCACCTACCAGCAATGTGGGTTCCATCGAAGAAGAAGGTATATAAAAAGGTTGCACTAAAAGTGATCTAATTATTACTGCAATTATCAAAGCATAAAATAAAGTTTTTATATTTTCTGAAAAAAAGTTTTTATCTAATTTCATTATGATTGAATAATAGCAAATGCTGTTGAATATTTTTTTTCATCGGAAATGGATAGAAAACAATTATATTTTTTAATTTTAAATTTATTTTGGATTATTTTGGTGATTTTTTTGTTTGTAACATAATTTGGTTTACCCATTTTATCGTTAACTACTTCTATATCCTTAAAGTTCAGTTTCATTCTAAATCCGGTACCCAAAGCTTTTGCAAATGCTTCTTTTGCTGCAAATCTTTTTGAAAAAAAGGATACTTTATTCTTTATTAAGTTTGATTGTCTTTGTTCTCTCACACTATAAACTCGATTAATAAAAGATTTATTTTTTATAGCTTCTTTAATTCTCTTATTTTCAATAATATCCACTCCAATACCTAAAATTTTCATTAATTTTTAATAATTTTTTTAAAATCTTTAATTACTTTGGGTAGACCATAAAATATCGATTCTCCAATAATAAAATGTCCTATGTTGAATTCCTCGATTTCTTTAATTTTTGTTAAAATTTTAGTCGTTTTGTAATCCAAACCATGACCTGCATGTACTTCTATATCTAGTTTAGATGCAAGTTTTGAGCTTTTTTTAATTCTATTTAATTCGCTTGAAAAATTTTTATGCGACTTAACATAATTAGCTAGTTTTCCGGTGTGAATTTCAACACAATCCACATTTAATTTTTTTGAAAGTTTAATATCATTTAAATTGGGGTTGATAAATAAACTGGTTCTAATATTCGACCTTTTAAACTTAGAAATTATGTCTTTTAATTTTTTATAATTATCTTTTAGATTTAAACCACCTTCTGTAGTTATTTCTTTTCTGTTTTCTGGAACAATACAAATGTAATTTGGTTTATATCTTAAAGCTTTTTTAATTATTTCACTATTCATTGATACTTCGAGATTCACTAACACTTTATTTAAAGCACAAATCTCTTTGGTATCTAAATCATTTATGTGCCTTCTATCTTCTCTCAAATGAATAGTTACTGAGTCTGCACCCAATTTTATTACTTTTTTTGCTGCAAAAACAGGATTCGGGTGTTTTTCACCACGTGCATTACGCAGTGTTGCAATATGATCTATATTTACACCTAGTCTTTTCACTTAATAAATCTACTTCCTGGAGTGGTAATTGGAATTGATTTTAGAGATTTAGGTATATTTTTAAGGTTATAGCTAGGCACATCTATTTTTAAATGAGAAACAATTTTATTTTTTATTTTCAAAGATTTTTTTGTTGATCTATCAATTATAGAGGCAAATCCAACAAGTTTTGCATTTGATTTTTTTATAAGTTTCACACATTCCAAACTGGATTTACCAGTTGTAATCACATCTTCTATAATTAAAACCCTTGCTCCCTTTTTTATACTAAAGCCTCTTCTGAGAGTGAATTTTCCATTCACCCTTTCGCAAAAAATTGTTTCTTTTTTTAAAATTTTACCAATTTCATAACCTATGATCACGCCACCCATTGCCGGAGCAAGTATTAAATCTATTTTTTTAAAATTTTTTTTAATTTTATTTGCTAATGATTTGCAAATTTTGTCAGCTAAATTAGGAAAGCTTAAAAGTTTAGCACATTGAATATATTTTGGAGAGTGTAGTCCTGAGGATAAAACAAAATGTCCTTCTAATAACGCATCAGTCTTTTTTAAAATATTTAAGGATTTTTTGAGTGAAAGCATTTCTTTTTTCTTCGTGTCTAATTATCTTAAATTTTATACCTTTTTGCTTTAGCTCTGCAATAAAATTTGTAAAATTTTTAAGATTTCTAATTATTAATCTGAATTTAAAATTAATGTAGTTTGGATTTTTACCTGCCATCTCTAAATTAGAAATGTTAAGTTTATGACTTCCAATTAATGAACTTATATCACCAAGTTGTCCAGGTTTGTCGGGTAATGAAATCCACAGTGTAGTGTTATATTTTTTTGTTTTTTCCTCTTTTTGCTCACCTTTATCATGCCAATATCTTCTAATAGCAGCTCTTGCTTTACCTGTTTTGGTAGTAGGTATCCAATGTAATGATGGTGAGCTATTTTTAGATGTAAGAATATTAACCCTATCACCATTTCTTAATATTGATTGCAATTCACTGTTATTTCCATTTACTTCACATCCAATTGCAGAATTACCAATTTTAGTGTGAACAGCATAAGCAAAATCAATTGCTGTTGCATCTTTTGGTAATTTAATTACAGATCCTTTTGGTGTGAAGCAAAAGACATTTTCCTGAAACATTTGAAGCTTTGTGTACTCATACGAGTCCTCAGGATTTTCATTTTTTTCAATAATCTCTACCAAATCTTTTAACCAATCATACTCTTTCCAACTTAATGAATTAAATTTTTCAGAAGATTTATATTGCCAATGCGATGCAACACCTCTTTGTGCAAAGTCATGCATTTCTTTTGTTCTAATTTGAATCTCTATAGGCTTTTTATTTGAACCAATAACTGAGGTGTGAATTGACTTATATCCATTTATTTTAGGCGAAGAGATATAGTCTTTAAATTTGCCAGGAATACAGTTCCACTTCTTATGAAATATACCAAGGGTTTTATAACAATCATCAATAGTATTTAATATAATTCTAAAGCCAATGATGTCAGTTATCTGTTCTAAAGAAACTCTTTTTTTTTGAACTTTTCTCCATATTGAAAATGGAGTTTTTTCTCTTCCATATATTTCAGCATTAATTTCATGATCATTCAATATTTCGCTAAGTTCATATGATTGTTCTTCAAAAATATCTTTTTTATCTAATTTTATTTCATCAAGTCTTTTTTTTATTAATTTTCTTGCATCAAAATTTAATATTTCAAATGACAAATCTTCAAGTTCATCACGTATTCTATGCATACCCATCCTGTCTGCCAATGGAGCATAAATTTCCATTGTTTCTTGAGCAATCCTTTTTCTTTTTACTTCTTTCGTAATTGCTTTAATCGTTCTCATGTTATGTAATCTGTCTGCAATTTTTACTAACAAAACTCTAATATCTTTTGATGTTGCTAAAATTAATTTTCTAAAGTTTTCTACTTTAGAATTTGATCCAGCTGTATTTTCAAAAACAGATATTTTAGTAACACCATCTACAAGATCAGCAACCTCATCACCAAATTCAGCTTTTATTGTTTCGTAGGTTGCAAAGGTATCTTCAATAGTATCATGTAACAACCCAGTAGCAATTGTGGCACTGTCTAATTTTAACTCTGTTAAAATATTTGCAACTTCAATTGGATGTACAGAGTAAGGATCACCAGAAGCTCTCTTTTGACTCTTATGGGCCTTTACAGCAAAATTATAAGCTTTATCTAATTTTTCAGGATTTAAAAATTTATTATAATTTTTAACTTTATTAATTAGTTCATTAGAATTCAGCATAACTTTATTATAACATTAATTTAAATTTGTTTAATAGACCTAATGTCTGCTTCAGGGAGTGAAGAAATCAAGCTTTTAATATCTTTTTTAATAATTGGATGATGCCATTTTTTTTGAATTTCAAAAAAAGGGATAAGTACAAAATTTCTTTTGTGCATAAGCTTATGGGGCAAAGTTAATTTGTTTTTTATTTTTAAAACCTTTTTATGAAAGTCGATTATGTCAATATCACAAACACGAGGATCATTTTTTTTACTCTTTTTTCTTCCTAATAAAATTTCAATTTTCTTACATATTTTAAGGAGACTTTCTGGATCATGATAAAATTTTGCCTTAATAACTATGTTTAAAAATTTAGGTTTTTTGGGGTCTGGCCATGAAAGTGTTTCATAAAAACTTGAGATAGATAAAAAATCCAGATTATTTTCGCTTAAGTGAGATTTTGCAATTTCTATATTTTTTTTTCTATCTCCTAAATTAGAGCCAATACCTAAGTAAACAATTTTAGCTTGATTTTCTAATATATCTCGCCTTTTCACGGTTCCAGTCCCTACTTTTTTTTGTTGCTCTTTTATCGTATTGCTTCTTTCCTTTAGCAACTGCTAATTCAATTTTGGCCTTCCCTTTTTTAAAATACATTTTTGTTGGAACAATAGTAAATCCATCTCTTTGCATTTTTCCAATTAATTTATTTATTTCTCTTTTATTAAGCAGTAACTTTCTTTCATCGGTTGGGTTATGATTGGAATAACTTGCTTGTTTGTAAGGTGAAATGTGAGAATTAATTAAAATTATTTCTCCTTTTTTTTCAACTGCATAAGAGTCTGCTATATTAACTTTTCCATCTCTTACTGATTTAATTTCAGAACCTTTAAGAACAATTCCTGCTTCTAAAATATCCTCAAAAAAATAATTAAAACTAGCTTTTCTATTTAAACAAATTATTTTTAAACCAGAATTGGTTTTTTTGTTCATTAAATCAATTTTGCTGACTGAAGAGATTTTTTAACAATTTCCTTAGTTTGTTCAGTAACTTTTACCAGAGGTAATCTAACATCATCTTCGCACAGATTTAATAATTTAGCAGCGTATTTTACTGGACTAGGATTGCTTTCAACAAACATTGAATGATGAATTGGCTGTAAAATTTTATCTAATTTTTCAGCTTCACTAATATCATTTTCAGATTTAGAAAATTTTTGAAAATCTGAACAAAGTTTTGGTGCTATGTTTGCTGTTACACTTATTGCGCCTACTCCACCTCTTTTATTAAATTCTAGCGCATTGTCATCATTACCAGTCAATTGAATAAATTCTTTACCCATTTTTGATAACTGTTGATCAACCCTGTCCAAATCTCCAGTGGCATCTTTTACACCAACTATATTTTTTAACTCGAACAGTCTTGCCATTGTATCAACATTCATATCAATAACTGATCTACCTGGAATATTATAAATTATTATTGGTATTCCACATTTGTCATTTATAGCTTTATAGTGCTGGTACAAACCTTCTTGAGTAGGTTTATTATAATAAGGTGTTACGATTAGAGCACCATTTGCACCTGCCTTTTCAGCGTGTGAAGTTAAAGAAATAGCTTCCTCAGTAGAATTTGAACCTGTACCAGCTATAACTGGAATTTTTCCATTACTTTCTTTTATGCAGAGATCAATTACTTTTTGATGTTCATCATGACTTAATGTTGGGGATTCTCCTGTTGTACCAGCAGGTACAAGCCCACTAGTTCCATTTTCAATATGAAAATGTATTAATTTAATATACGCTTCCTCATCTAAGAGATTGTTTTTAAACGGCGTAATTAAAGCAACATTTGATCCTTTAAACATAAATACTTATAACATAGTTTAAAGATTCATATACCAAAAGATTATGATTAAAAAATTATTATTTTTAATAATAACTTCCTTGATTAGCTTTAATTTCAGTTGGGCACAGATTGTACCTTTAAAAAAACCATCGCTATCCTCTGAGGAATTAAATAAAAAAATAATATTAAACACAATCAAACCTCTAAAAAAACCTTCAAAAGTTAAAGTTGAGAAAAAGATACCTAAAAAAGAAACCAAACTTAGTTTTCTTTTACCTAAAAAAAAACCAGTTATTAGCGGATTAATCAATTCAGGAACAGCAAAAATTTCTAAATTTTATAATAAAAAAGATTTTAGGATTGCAAAAAAAGCTATTGGGGAGATGCAAAAAGGCCAGTGGAAATCAGCAATTAAAATCTCAAAAAAAGCTAAGGATAGATCTATATATAATTTTATAAAGTGGAGACATTTATTAACAACAGGTAATCAAGAATCCTTTTTTGATTACCAAGTTTTTATAGAGGAAAATTCAGATTATCCAAGAATAGATAGATTGAGATATTTGGCTGAGCACAAACTTTCCACAGAAAAAGTTTCTCCAAGAAAAATAATCAATTGGTTTTCAAAAAATGAACCTTTAAGTGGATATGGTAAAATGATTTTAGGTGAAAGTCATATTTTATCTGGCGACAAAGCAAAAGGTGTTGCTCTAATTAAAAAAGGATGGATTTCTGCAGATTTATCGAAAAGTGAGTTAAGGTTTTTCAGAAAAAAATACAAAAAATATCTTGATGCAAATGACTATATAAAAAGAGCTGATCATCTAGCATGGAATAGTGATCATTGGGATTTAAAAAGATTAATTAGATATTTACCTAAAGACTATGAATTGCTCTATACAGCAAGACATATTTTGATGACCAAGGGATACGGGGTAGATCAAGCAATCAAAAATGTTCCAAATAAATTTAAAAATGATGCTGGATTAAACTATGATCGTTTAAAGTGGAGGAGAAAAAAAGGACGATTGGAGTCTTCTACTGAAATATTGCTCAAGATAAGAAATGATAAAGATTATTTAGTTAGACCTGATAAATGGTGGAAAGAAAGAGAAATCATTTCTCGAAAGTTAATTTATAAAAAACAATATGAACTAGCTTATAAAATTAGTAGCAATCACGGAATGTCTGAAGGGTCTGAATTTGCAGAGGCAGAATGGATGAGTGGTTGGATAGCATTAAGTTTTTTAAATGATCCACTTCTTGCTAAAGATCATTTTAAAAATTTTTTTGATAATGTTAATTATCCAATAAGTGTTTCTAGGGGCGCATACTGGTTAGGTAGATCATATGAAAAACTAAAAGACAAAGATCAATCGGAAAAATGGTATAAAGAAGCTACAAAATATTTAACTACATATTACGGACAACTAGCATTTTTAAAAATTAATCCTAATGGAAAATTTGAACTTGATAAAACAATGTTGGTTGACGATGAATATAGAAAAGCTTTTTTTAATAAAGAATTAGTAAAAATCACATATCTTTTAAATGAGTTAGATAAAGACAAGTATACAAAATTTATCTTAAGACATCTTGCTAATGATAACGTTTCTGAAGGCAGTGAACTTTTAGCAGCTGAACTTGCTACAAGTATCAGTAGATATGATTTTGCAATACAAGTATCAAAAATTGCTTCTTATCAAAAAAGATTTCATAACAAGTACAATTATCCATTAATAAGCACACCTAAATATATTAATGGAAGAAAGATTCCTGAAAGTGCATTAATTTTATCAATTATAAGACAAGAAAGTGAATTTGATTTAAAAGCAAATAGTCATGCGGGTGCAAAAGGTTTAATGCAATTAATGCCTTACACAGCAAAAATAGTTGCAAAACAAGCAAAGCTTCCTTATGCAAAATCTCGATTAACAACCGATCCAGAATACAATATAAATTTAGGGTCTCATTATATTGCTGGTTTAATTCAGCAATATGATGGTGCTTATCCATTTGCAATTGCTGCGTACAATGCTGGTCCAAATAGAGTTAAATATTGGAAAAAATTAAATAAGGATCCACAAAAAAAACAAATAAATTATGTTGATTGGGTTGAGCTAATTAAATTTAGAGAAACTAGAAACTATGTTCAGCGTGTATTGGAAAATTATAATGTGTACAGATATGTACTGGAACAAAATCCAATAGTAATGAAAGATTTTTTTAAAGATCAGCCTTTATATTAGTGGCGGAGAGAGAGGGATTCGAACCCTCGGTACAAGTTTCCTCGCACGGTCATTTAGCAAACGACTGGTTTCAGCCTCTCACCCATCTCTCCATATGACATTGTGTAATAAGTGATTTTATTGAAAATTCAATATTTATAAAGTAATTATTCAATTATTATGGGAAATAAATACTCAATATTTTCATTAATCAAAAACGCTCTTTCATATCATGAGAATTGGCAAAGAGCATGGAAAGACCCTGCTCCAAAAAAAGAGTATGATGCTGTAATAGTTGGTGGAGGTGGTCATGGTCTTGCTACAGCATACTATTTAGCAAAAAAACACAATATGAAAAATATTGCTGTTGTTGAAAAAGGATGGATTGGTGGAGGAAACACTGGTCGTAACACTACAATTATCAGATCAAATTATTTATGGGACGCTAGTGCTGGACTTTATGATCACGCGCTAAAAATTTGGGAAGGATTATCTCAAGAGTTAAACTACAATGTAATGTTTAGTCAAAGAGGTGTAATGAATCTTGCTCACAATTTGCAAGATGTAAGAGATTTAAAAAGAAGAACACACGCAAATAGACTAAATGGTATTGATGCCGTTTACTTGAGTACAGAAGAAGTTAAAAAGTTTTGTCCAATTATAAATACATCTCAAGATATAAGATATCCAGTACTTGGTGGTACATTACAAAGAAGAGCTGGTACAGCAAGACATGATGCTGTTGCCTGGGGTTATGCTAGAGGTGCTGATGAAATGGGTGTTGATATAATTCAAAATTGTGAAGTAAAAGGTATAAAAAGAAATGGTGATAGTGTTGAAGGTATAGAAACAACAAAAGGATTTATTAAAACAAAAAAAATTGGAGTTGTGGCAGCTGGACATTCAAGTGTGATTGCTAATATGGCTGGAATAAGACTTCCTCTAGAGAGCAAACCTCTTCAAGCACTAGTATCAGAACCTGTGAAACCAATTATAGATACAGTTGTTATGTCAAACGCTGTACACGCTTATGTAAGTCAATCTGATAAAGGTGAATTAGTTATTGGCGCTGGAACAGATGATTATGTTTCATACACTCAGAAAGGGAGTCATCAAATAGTCGAGGGAACTCTAAATGCTATTTTAGAATTGTATCCAATTTTCAGCAGAATGAGAATGCTAAGACAATGGGGAGGAATAGTAGACATTTGTCCTGATGCAAGTCCAATATTAAGTAAAACTTCTATCAAAGGACTTTATTTTAATTGTGGTTGGGGTACAGGGGGTTTTAAAGCTACACCTGGATCAGGAGATTTATTTGCACACACCATTGCTAATGATGAGCCACACAAACTCAACGCAGCATTTAATTTAAATAGATTTGTAAGTGGAGACCTTGTTGATGAACATGGCGCTGCAGCAGTTGCTCACTAATGTTTGTTATTAATTGTCCATATTGTGGTGAGAGAGATCAGCAAGAATTTAAAGCTGGTGGTGAAGCTCATATTGAAAGACCAAAACAACCAACAGAACTTAGTGATGATGAATGGGCAGAATATTTATTTATGAGAAAAAATATTAAAGGTGTTCAGTATGAAAGATGGAACCATGCTCATGGTTGTCGTAAATGGTTTAATATGGTTAGAGACACTTCGAATGATGAGATAAAAGCAATCTATAAAATGGGAGAAAAACCCCCTTCAACATAAAACAAATGCCTGAAAATTTAAGAGTTAAATCTAGCCAATATATTGATGAAACAACAAGAGTTTCATTTAAATTTAACGGTACTACTTATTATGGATTTAAAGGAGATACACTTGCTTCAGCATTATTGGCAAATAATGTTCATTTAGTAGGTAGGAGTTTTAAATACCATAGACCAAGAGGCATAATGACATCAGGTTCTGAGGAGCCTAATGCAATTGTTCAAATTAATCCAAATACTAATAGAACAGAACCAAATGTTAGGGCAACTGAAGTTGAAATATATGAAGGAATGGAGGCATCAAGTCAAAATTGCTGGCCAAGTGTAAACTTTGATATTGGTGGAATAAATAATTTTTTATCACCCCTACTTCCTGCGGGATTTTATTACAAAACATTTATGTGGCCTGCAAGCTTCTGGGAAAAATATGAATACTTTATAAGACACTCAGCAGGACTGGGGAAATCACCAACATCAAACGATCCTGACATTTACGATCACAGAAATATTCATTGTGATGTTCTTGTAGTTGGCGCAGGCATATCTGGAATTTTAGCAGCGAAAAATGCTGCAAAGAATAACTATAAAACTTTACTTTTAGATGAAAAAAGTGAATTGGGAGGATCAACTATTTTTGAAAACAATGAAGGTAATAAAATTGATAACAAAATTTCATCTGAATGGTTAAAAAAAGAAATTGAAGAACTTAAAAATATTAAAAATTTAGAAATAAAAACTAGAACAAGTGTTGCTGCCTACCATCAATATAATTATTTGCTAGCAAGAGAGAACTTAACAGATCATTTAGAAAAAAAAAATAAGACAAATAAAATTAGACAAAGGTTGCTTAAAATAAGAGCAAAGAAGGTAATTTTGGCAACAGGTGCTTTGGAAAGACCAATGGTATTTAATAATAATGATAGACCTGGAATAATGCTATCTTCTGCAATAAAAAAATATAGTGATTTTTATGGTGTAGCCTGTGGTAGGAAGATTGTATTTTTTACAAATAATGACAGTGCATATGAAAGTGCACTTTCATTAAACGACAAAGGTATAAAAGTTGAAGCAGTAGTTGATATTAGAAAACAATCTGAAACTAATTTAGAAAAAAGAGTTATTGATGCAGGTATAAAAATATACTGGGAACATACAGTTGTTGATACTTCTGGTTATAAAAGATTAAGTAATGTTTCAATAATGAAACTATCAAATGATGGAACTTCAGTTACTGGAAATAAAATTTCCATTTCTTGTGATTGTTTGGGAGTTGCTGGTGGATGGACACCAGCTGTTCACTTATATACTCAGTCAGGAAGCAAACTTACTTTTGATGAAGATAAAAAAATATTTATTCCTAATAAAAATAATTCAGATCAAATAAGTGTTGGATCTTGTTGTGGTGATTTTAAGCTTGATGAAATACTTGCAAACTTAAATAAAAAATTAAAAGATTTTTTAGATATAACTCAAACAGATTTTGAAAATATTACTGTTAATAACAACCAAGAGATTTCAAAAAGGAACATATGGCTATTACCATCTGATAAGCCTTTGGGCAAAACTAAGCCTTTTGTTGATTATCAAAATGATGCTACTGCAAAGGATATAAAATTAGCACTAAGAGAAGGTTTTAGATCTATTGAACATGTCAAAAGATATACAACAACTGGAATGGGAACTGATCAAGGAAAATTAGGAAATATGCATGCATTGGGAATAATAGCAGATACAGCAGGTGTTAAGATGGGAGAACTTGGAACGACTACTTTTAGACCTCCATATACTCCATTAACATTTGGAACAATTGTAGGACGTAATGTGGGTAAGTTTTTTGATATTTTTCGAAGAACACCTATGAATGATTGGCATGTTGAACAAAAAGCAGAATTTGAAAATGTTGGTCAGTGGAAAAGAGCTTGGTACTACCCTATTAATGGTGAAACTATGCACCAAGCAGTTCAAAGAGAAAGCAAAGCTGCAAGAGAAAGTTCAGGAATATTGGATGCGTCCACACTTGGTAAAATTGATATACAAGGAAGTGATGCCTCAGAGTTTTTAAATAGAGTTTATACAAATGCCTGGTCTAAACTTGGTATTGGCAAATGTAGATATGGTTTAATGTTAAATGAAGATGGTATGGTATATGACGATGGTGTTACTACAAGATTAGGCGAAAATCACTATCTAATGACAACAACAACTGGTGGTGCAGCAAATGTTCTTGGAAAGTTAGAAGATTACCTTCAAACTGAATGGCCAGAATTAGATGTATATTTAACTTCAGTTACAGATCAATTTGCTACAGCAAGTTTGTGTGGCCCTAATAGTAAAAAAATTCTTAAAAAAATTATTCCAGATTTAGATTTATCTGATGAAAATTTTCCTCACATGTCTTTTAAAGAAGCAAAAATTGGAAGCATTGTTTGTAGAATTATGAGAATAAGTTTCACAGGTGAGCAAAGTTTTGAAATAAATGTACAAGCAAGTTATGGAAAAGATCTATGGGAGAAATGTATAGAGGCTGGTAAAGAATTTAATATTACTCCTTATGGTACAGAAACGATGCACTTATTAAGAGCTGAAAAAGGTTTTATTATTGTTGGCCAAGATACAGATGGAACAATGACACCAATAGATTTACAGATGGATTGGATTGTTAGTAAAAAGAAATATGATTTTATTGGCAAAAGATCTCTTTATAGGTCAGACACTATGAGAGAAGACAGAAAACAACTAGTGGGATTGTTAACTGATGACCCCAATGTTGTATTAGAAGAAGGTGCACAAATTGTTTCTGAACTAAATAAAAGTCCTGTTGAAATGCTTGGTCATGTTACATCGAGTTACTTTAGCCCTAATTTAAATAAATCTATAGCCCTAGCAGTTGTAAGAGGTGGGAAAGATATGATGGGTAAAAAACTATTTATCCCTATGGAAGATAAAACAATTAATGTAACTGTTTCAAATCCAGTATTTTTTGATCAAACTAATGAAAGATTAAATGCTTAGTTATAATCAAGTAACAAATAGTGAAATTAATAACAACGGTGTTTCTGTAAAAGAAATTGCACCAATAATGAAATTAAATTTAAGAGGCAAAACAAGAGAATTTTTTACAAATGTAGGAAAAAGTTTAAATATGATTTTGCCAACAGAAGCAAATACATCCTCATCTAGTGATAAACTTACTGCGATATGGTTAAGTCCAGATGAATGGATGATTGTATCAAATGAGACTACTAGCAAAGAAACCAATACATACCAATTAAATGATATATTATTTAACAATATTTCAAAAACATCATTGGGAGCAGTAACTGATGTAACTGACCAATTTGTTCAATTAGAGATAAAAGGTGAAAAAATATATGAACTTTTTTCCTCAGGATGTCCTTTTAATTTTAACTTATTTAGTGAAAAAAAAGGGTCAACAACTCAAACTTTGCTAAATCATATAGATGTTATTATTCACAATAAGGACAAAAATATTGTTAATTTATTTGTTAGAAGATCATTTGCTAAACACCTTTGGGAATGGATGGAAGATAGCTCTTCAAGATTATAAAGACTAATTTTTACGCCTATAATCCCATGGCATTTCAAATTTACCTTGCCAAATACCTAATTTGTTATTTTTGGCATTAATTTCATCTGAAACATATTTTTTAGAATACTTTCTATATGCTACTGCATAACCATTTGAAACCATCCAAGAATTTAAATTTATATTTCTTTTAAAACACTCGCCAATTAACCTTTTATACCTATCAACGTCTATAATATCACAATTCAATTTTTGATTATTAATCTTTTTAATTAACTTTTGAGCAGATACTGCTCCACACATATAATCTTTAGTAAAAGACATAAAAGATATTGTTAAATAAGTTTTTTTACATTTTTGTTTTTTTTCAGGTGCATCAATACCGTATAATCGAATTTTTTTTGAATTAATCTTGATTGTATCTCCATCAACAACTTTAGCAAAACCTGAGATTTTATTTATATTTTCAGATCTTACATCGTTATATGTAAGTATAAAAAATATAGATGAAATAATTATCAAAATTATTAATTTCTTTTTTGTATAAAACATTAACCGGTAGTTAATTTATTGTTAATATAATATTTAACATAAAAGAAAAGTAAGATTGATATTAACCATTGCAATATTGCCCAGATATAAAAGAAAGTTTTAAAGTCTGCATCAATAGAACGTGCTATATAATAAGATAAAAATGGAACCAAAACGTTCCTTAATATATTGTTAATCATTGCTTTCTCAGATTTTTTTAAAGCCATAAAGAAACCATTTGATAGAAAAAAAATTGGGTATGCTGGTAAGATAAATGCAGAAATTTTTAAATACATTGACCCATATTCAATAACTTCCGTGTTAGATGAGAAAAATTTTGGCATTAAATCTGCAGTTACAAATACCAATACTCCAGACGCTAACATTATAATCAAGCCGTATTTTACTGATTTAAAATAAGATTGCTTTACTCTATCATAATATTTTGCACCTATATTCTGTGCAATAATTGATATTATTGCTGTATTTATCCCTAATACAGGCAGTAAGACAACCTGCTCTATCCTTGTTGCTGCTCCATAACCAGCTACAGCATATTCTCCTGTAAATGCAACATAAGTAAATACAATCGTTGCAGCAATTGAATAACCAAGAATAGCTATTGTGATTGGCATTGATTGGAAGAAAATGTTTTTAATGTAGAAAATTTTAATCTTAAAATTTTGAATATTGATCTCTTTAATACGTTTATTTTTTAACAATTTAATTAAAACGATTATTAGAGAAAGAAATTGGGCAATCAAAGTTGCATAACCTATACCCGCAACACCAAAAGCTGGGACAAATAAAAATCCAAATATAAATATTGGATTTAATAAAATGTTTAAAAAAAAAGATAATATAAGAGCATTTCTATATGTAACTGTATCTCCCTCAGCATGAAGAAATGAATTTAAAGCAACAACCAGAATAAAGAGAATAGTTCCATAAAATATTACATTAGTATACTCAAGGCCAAGAGTAATTACCTCTCTCGATGAATTCATGGTTAAAAATAATTTTTCAGAAAAACTAAAGCCAATTATTGATACAATTATTGAAATTATTACTGAATAAAGAATGATATTTGTAAAATAACCTAATACATTTTTTTCATTTTTTTCCCCAATACTACTACCAATTAATGAAGTTCCAGCAACAGTGACACCAATAGACGTGGCAATAATTAGAAAGTAGATTGGAAAGGATTTACTTAATGCAGATAAAGCTTCAGGTGAAATTTTCCCAGCATAAAAAGTATCAACTAAAGTGTATAATGTTTGAAATAATGTCCCAACACTTGCTGGTATTGCAAGTTTTTTTATAAGTTGAGAGACGTCATCTTTTAATAAATTCATTTCTTTAAACTAAAAATATTTTAATATTCTTTTTGAAAGATATGACTTTTTCCAGTTTTTTTGGCAAGGTTAATTTGTTTTTGTCTCATTCTAAATCTTGATTTTTGATCATTTGTTAAATTATCGTGACAATTTGGACAAGAAACACCTTCTTCATATTTTTTAGATTTTTTATCTTTTGGAGAAATAGGTTTTCTACAACCACTACACATTGAGTAAGAACCTATTTTCAAACCATGCTTTAAACTAATTCTGTTGTCAAAGACGAAGCACTCACCTTTCCATAAACTTTTTTTTGGGTCTATTTTTTTTAAATAGTTTAAAATACCACCCTTTAATTGGTAGACATTATTGTAGCCTTTATTTTCCAAAAAGACTGACGCTTTTTCACACCTAATACCTCCAGTACAAAACATGGCAATAGGTTGATTTTTTTTTAATTTTTTAAGATATTTTGGAAAATCTCGAAAGTTATCTACATCTGGATTAATTGAACCTTTAAAAGTTCCAACTTTATATTCAAAAGGTTTTCTCGCATCAATTAAAACTGTTTTTTTATCTTTAATTAATGAGTTCCACTTTTGAGGGTTAACGTGACTATCTTTTTTTTTAATTCTCTTTTTTAAACTTAAATTCATTGGAACCACTTCTTTTTTAATTTTTACTTTTGGTTTATGAAACGGCTGAAAAGTGCTTTTTGAATTATTAATACTATCAAATTTTTCAAATTTAAATAATTTGTGTAAATAATCCTTGATTAGTTTAATATCTTTATTCTTTCCAGAAATTGTTCCATTTAACCCTTCATTGGAAATGATAATTGTTCCACGTATGTTTTTATTCAATAATTGATTTTGAAGTATTTTTTGATTTTTCTTTAAATAAGAAATTTTAATAAACTTATAAAATCCAAAAACATCAAACATTATAATTTTCTACAAACTGTCATACCATCACCTAATGGAACTATAATTTTTTCAACTCTTTTATCTTTAGAAACATAATTATTAAAATCTTTAATAGTTAAAGTGATTTTATCATCACTATTTTCATCGACAACTTGACCATACCACAGAACATTATCAATTATAATTAAGCCATTTTTCTTTAATAATATTAAAGATTTTTCGTAATATTCTTTATAATTTTTCTTATCAGCATCAATAAAAATTAAATCAAAATCATTTTCTTTTATTTCATTCAAACTTTCTAAAGCAGGTTTAATTATTGTTTTAATTTTATGACCTTGTTTTGCTTTTTCAAAAAATTTTATTGCAATTTCGTTAGTTTCTTGATTTTTGTCCAAAGCAATAATTCTACCGTCTTCTGGTAAGGCAAGAGACATTGACAAAGCACTTAAGCCAGTAAAAGTTCCAATCTCTAGTATTTTTCTAACATTAGATGTTTTTACTATTAAGTGTAAAAATTGAGATTGTGAGATAGATATTTGCATCCTTTTAATGTCTCCCAATGACTCATTATAAGAAATAATTTCTTTTTGAACTGAATGAAGATCTAGTCCATTATTTAAAATGTATTCTTGAATTTTGGTGCTAATTTTTAGGTCTGAGCCCATGAACCTAAAGTTTTTTCTTTAAAATCTCATTTACTAACTGAGGGTTAGCTTTTCCACCTGAAACTTTCATTACTTGTCCAACAAAGAAACCAAATAATTTAACTTTACCTGATTTATATTCAGTGGCTTTATCTCTATTGCTATCAATTACTTTATCAATTAAAGCTTCTAAAGCTTTTGGATCGCTTTCTTGTTTTAAACCTTTTTCTTCAACAATTTTTTTAGGATCCTTGTCCCCTTCCATCATTTGTTCAAAAACAGTTTTTGCAATTTTCCCAGAAATTGTCCCATCCTTAATTAAATTAATTAATTTTGATAAATTACCAGCACTAATTGGACTATCGGTTATTTCTAAATTTTTTTCATTAAGTGCAGCAAATAATTCACCTATGATCCAGTTTGTTGCTAATTTAACGTCAGATTTTTTAACAACATCTTCAAAATAATTTGAGGTTTCAATGTCTGAAACCATAATATTTGCTTCATATGGGGTTAATTTAAATTGATCTATAAATCTTTTTTTCTTTTCATCGGGTAACTCTGGTATTTCTGATTTTAATTGATCGATAAATTGATCAGAAACTTCTAATGGCAATAAATCTGGATCTGGGAAATATCTATAATCATGAGCATCTTCTTTTGATCTCATAGATCTTGTTTCATTTTTTTTAGTATCAAAAAGTCTTGTTTCTTGATCTACAGATTTTCCTTCTTCAATTAAATCAACTTGTCTATTCGCTTCATATTCAATAGCCATTTGCATGAATTTAATAGAATTAACGTTTTTAATTTCACATCTAGTACCAAAATCTTTTGTTCCTTTTTTTCTCACAGAAACATTAACATCTGCTCTCAAAGATCCTTCCTGCATATTACCATCACAAGTTCCTAAATATCTCATTATTGATCTTAATTTCTTTATATAAGCATTAACTTCCTCTGGTGATCTTAAATCAGGTTTGCTAACAATTTCCATTAAAGCTACACCTGACCTATTTAAATCAACAAAGGTGTTTTTTGGATCTAAATCATGGATACTTTTACCTGCATCTTGTTCTAAATGTAATCTTTCAATACCAACCTCTTTTTGACCATCCGGCATATCTAAAATAACTTTACCTTCACCAACTATTGGGTCCTTAAATTGAGAGATTTGGTATCCTTGTGGTAAATCAGCATAAAAATAATTTTTTCTATCGAATACTGATCTTTTGTTAATTTTAGCTTTTAATCCTATTCCAGTTTTAATTGCTTGCTTAACACAAAATTCATTTATCACTGGTAGCATACCAGGAAAAGCAGCGTCTACTAAACTTACCTGTGTGTTTGGTTCAGCGCCAAATTTAGTAGCTGACGTAGAAAATAACTTTGATTGGGAAAGTACTTGAGCATGAACCTCTAAACCAATGACAACTTCGTATTGATTATCATTTCTATTGATTAAATATTCTGACTTTTCTTTACTCACTTAATCCACCAATCAGTAATTTTATTTTTAAAATTAATTTTTTCTTCCATTGCATAAGCAATGTTTAAGATATTTTGTTCATCAAATGCTTTTCCAATAATTTGTAAACCTAAAGGGTAACCTTTGCTATCATGACCAGCTGGAATAGAAATTCCTGGTAAACCTGCTAAATTTACAGGAACAGTAAAAATATCATTTAAGTACATTGAAACTGGGTCATTTGTTTTTTCACCAATTTTAAAAGCAGAACTTGGCGTTGATGGAGTTAATATTGCATCTACTTTTTTGTACGCTTCATCAAAATCATTTTTAATTAGTTTTCTAACTTTTTGTGCTTTCAAATAATATGCATCGTAATAACCTGAAGATAAAACATATGTGCCTATCATTATTCTTCTTTGAACCTCGGCTCCAAATCCCTCTGATCTAGTTTTTTCATACATATCAATAAGGTTTTCTCCATCAGCTCTAAAGCCATATTTAACACCATCATATCTTGCAAGATTAGAAGATGCTTCGGCTGGTGCCACTATATAGTAAGTTGGTAAAGCATAATTTGTGTATGGAAGAGAAATATCAATTATTTCTGCACCACAATCTTTAGCATACTCGATACCTTTCTGCCAAAGATCATCAATTTCTTTTGGCATTCCATCAACTCTATATTCTTTTGGTATACCTATTTTTTTTCCTTTAATGTCTTTTGTTAATTCTTTGCTGTACTGGTTTCTTTTAAAATCAATAGAAGTTGAGTCTTTTTGATCGTATGAGCTAATTACCTCTTGCAACAAAGCACAATCTTGAACATTTTGAGCCATTGGACCAGCTTGATCAAGAGAAGATGCAAAAGCAACTATTCCGTATCTTGAACAACTACCATAAGTTGGTTTTAAACCCACTGTACCTGTAAATGACGCTGGTTGTCTAATAGATCCACCTGTATCAGTTCCAATTGTAATTGGAGTTAATTGTGCTGCTACTGCAGAAGATGAACCACCAGATGAACCACCTGGAACTAAATTTTTATCAATCGGATTTTGAACATTGCCAAAAAAACTTGTTTCATTTGAAGATCCCATTGCAAATTCATCGCAATTTAATTTACCAATAAGAATTGCACCCTCATTCCAGATATTCTGAGTAACAGTAGACTCATAAGTAGGTACAAAATTGTTTAACATTTTGCTACCCGCTGTTGTTCTTATGTTAGCTGTGCAAAATAAATCTTTTACAGCCATTGGAATTCCTGGTAATTTTAAATCCAATTTTGGGTTGTCATCAAATTTTTTCGCTTTTTCTAAAGCATTACTATAATCTTCAGTAATATAAGTGTTTAATTCTTTTGATTTTTCTGATCTATCAACAAAAGCTTGGGTAACTTCTGAAGAAGAAAGTTTTTTTTCTTTAATATTATTAACTAATTCAGAAAGTGTTTGCTTGGTTATATCAGACATTATTCTATAACTTTTGGTACAACAAAATAATCTTCATTATCTTTTGGAGAATTTTTTATTATTTGTTCCCTTAAATTTTTACTTTTAACTTCATCAGGTCTTAATTTTAAAGTCATTTCAGCCACTGATGTAAGTGGTTCAACATTTTCAGTTTTAAGTTCATTGAGTTTTTCAATGAATTCAAAAATTGAATTCAAATCACTAGCAAGTTTTTCAGCTTTTTTCTCATCTACTGAAATTCTTGATAATTTAGATATATGCTTTATGGTTTTAAGATCAATGCTCATATGATATTTAAATATGAGGCAAACTATCACTATAGTTTAAAATATACAACATGATCACAATAGAAGAATTTAAAAAAAAACAGTCAGAAAAATGTCGTTTGATAGGTTTAGATTTGGGCTCAAAAAGAATTGGTGTATCAATTTGTGACGAAAAGCAATTAATTGCTACCCCTTATAAAACTATACATAAATCAAAAAATAATGAATTAATTGAAGAGTTAAAAAACATTATTCAAGAGAATAACATCAAGGCAATTATCATTGGTTATCCTTTAAATATGGATGGATCTTCAGGCTCTTCAGCACAGTCGGTCAATGATGTATCTAAAAATATAGATAAAGAGATAGATGTTGATGTGTGTCTCTGGGATGAGAGATTGTCAACTGTTGGGGCTTTTAATTTATCAAGCCAATTAGATGTTAATGTATCTAAAAGAGAAAAGAATATAGATCAGAACGCAGCAGCTTTTATTCTTCAGGGAGCAATAGATTATCTAAATAATTAATCCTTGCCATTCATTCGCTTTATAGTTATAGAGTTAATTTTAATGGCAAAAAACATCAAGGCTATTAAAATTTCTCAAAAACATTTGTTAGGTATCCAAGATCTATCAGTTATTGATATTAACTACATTTTAGATGAATCTGAAACTTTCATTAAATTAAATCAGAGTAAGAACAAGAAAATTGATGTTCTTAGAGGCAAAACTCAAATTAATCTATTTTTTGAACCATCAACAAGAACACAAAGTTCATTTGAGTTAGCTGGAAAAAGACTTGGTGCTGATGTGATGTCAATGAATATGAATAATTCAGCAATTAAAAAAGGTGAAACTTTAATTGATACAGCAATGACTCTAAATGCGATGCATCCTGACATTATTGTAATAAGGCATCAAGACTCTGGAGCATGCAATTTATTATCTCAGAAAGTAAATTGTGTAGTATTAAATGCTGGTGATGGCAGACGTGAGCACCCTACTCAAGCATTACTAGATGCTTTAACAATAAGAAATAGAAAGAAAAAAATTGAAGGATTAAAAATTGCTATATGTGGAGATATTCTTCACTCAAGAGTCGCAAGATCGAATATTTATTTACTAACAATGCTTGGTGCTGAAGTAAATATTGTTGCCCCAACAAATTTGATGCCAAAAGAAATTGAAAAGTTTGGTGTTAATACTTTTACCGATATGAAAAAAGGATTGAAAGATTGTGATATTGTAATGATGCTAAGATTACAAAATGAGAGAATGACAAGTTCTTATTTATCATCAAATAGAGAGTATTATGAATATTACGGTTTAACGCCTGATAAATTAGATCATGCTAAACCTGATGCACTAATAATGCATCCTGGCCCAATGAATAGAGGTATCGAAATAGATACTAGATTGGCAGACGATATAAATAAAAGTGTAATCAAAGAGCAAGTTGAACTTGGAGTTGCTGTAAGGATGGCCTGTTTAAAAATATTTTGTGAATAAATGAAAAAACAATACTTTATTAACGCAAATATAATTGATCCTCGAAATTCAATTAATGAAAATGGAGGACTTATTGTTGGAGAAGAAGGTAAAATTGAAGCAATAGGGAAAAAAGTAAATACAAATAATTTACCGTCCAGAGAAAAACCAATTGATTTAAAAGGAAAATATATATTCCCTGGTTTAGTCGATATGAGAGTTTTTGTTGGAGAACCTGGGTATGAGTATAAAGAAAATTTTAGAACTTTAAGTAATGCAGCTCTATCTGGAGGAGTAACATCTGTAGTAACAATGCCTAATACAGATCCTGTAATTGATAATGTTTCAATAGTAGATTTTTTAAAACGAAGAGGACGAGATAAATCTAAGATTAATATATTTCCATGCGCATCTCTTACACAAAATGTAGAGGGAACAAACATGACAGAATTTGGATTGTTAGCTAGTAAAGGGATTGTAGCTTTTACAGATGGTATAAAGACAATTCAAAATACTAGATTAATGTCAAGAATAATGAATTCAGCAAAGGATTTAGGATGCCTAATAATGCAACATGCTGAAGATTATGAGTTAGCAAAAAACGGTATGATAAATTCGGGTATAATCGCTACAAAACTTGGATTATCAAGTATACCAGACGTGGCTGAGAGAATAATTATTGAAAGAGATTTAACATTGTTAGAAAAAGTAAAGTGTCGATATCACATATCTCAACTATCATCAGGCAAATCAGTAGAAATCATCAAAGAAAGGAAAAATGATATTAAATTTTCTTGTGGAGTTTCAATAAATAACCTTTCCTTAAATGAAAATGATATTGGAGATTTTAAAACATTTTTAAAATTATCTCCGCCATTGAGAAAAGAAGAGGATAGATTGGCTTTAGTCCAAGGATTAAAAGATAAAACAATTGATGTCATTGTTTCAGATCATAAGCCTGAAGATGAAGAATCAAAACGATTGACATTTTCGCAAGCAGCAACAGGTGCTTCTGGTATTGAAACTTTATTGTCTTTAAGTTTAGAACTATTTCATAATGGATCTGTAAAACTTGAAACAATAATCCAGGCACTAACATCTAATCCAGCTAAAATTTTAAATATCAATAAAGGAAATCTTTCAATTGGTAATGATGCTGACTTTTGTATAGTTGATATAAATAAACCTTGGATTGTAAAAAAAGAAAATTTAATTTCTAAATCCAAAAATACGTCTATTGAAGACAAAAAACTTCAAGGAAAAGTAACCAATACATTTGTAAAAGGTAAAGAATTATTTAAGATATAAAAATGGAATTATTAACAATAGGTATTATCTCATACCTAATGGGTTCTATCCCTTTTGGGTTAATATTAACTAAAATTTTTTTAAAAAAAGATATTAGAGAAATTGGATCAGGTAACATTGGTGCAACAAATGCTCTAAGAACAGGAAATAAATTTATTGGTTATTCAACTTTAATACTTGATATAGTTAAAGCAGTTATTCCAGTTTTATATATAAAGGTAAATTTTCCTGATCTGATTTATGTATCAGCTTTATGTGCTTTTCTGGGACATGTTTTTCCAGTTTGGTTAAAGTTTAAAGGTGGTAAGGGAGTAGCAACTTATGTTGGTATATTATGCAGTATAAATATAATGTTTGGAATAGTTTTTGGTATTTGTTGGCTTGTAACTTTTTTTATATCTAAATTTTCATCATTAGCATCATTAATTGGATCCTTTTCAGTTCCTGTTTATTTATTTCTGTTTGAATCAACAGAAAATGAATTATTTTTTGGAATAATGTTTATTTTAATATTTTATACTCATAGAGAAAATATTAAACGACTGATAAATAAAGAAGAAAACAAGACTAAAATTTATTAATTTGACTATCAAACACTTTTAAGTAGTTTGTTAAATTATGAATCTAGTCATAGTTGAAAGTCCTGCAAAAGCTAAAACCATCAACAAATACCTTGGTGATAATTATACTGTTTTAGCAAGTTATGGGCATATAAGAGATTTACCATCCAAAAATGGATCAGTTGATCCTGATCATAATTTTAAAATGGAATGGGAAGTTGATAGTTTTTCAAAAAAATATTTAAAAGAAATAACTGATGTTGCTAAAGAATCCTCTAAAATAATACTTGCGACTGACCCTGACCGTGAAGGTGAAGCTATAGCATGGCATGTTAAAGAATATCTTGATGAAAAAAAACTATTAAAAGATAAAGAAATTGAAAGAGTTGTTTTTAATGAGATAACAAAAAAAGCCGTAATTCATGGCATTGAAAATCCACGACAAATCGAACCTTTATTAGTGGATGCCTACATGGCAAGAAGAGCTCTTGATTACTTGGTTGGTTTTAACATTTCTCCAATACTTTGGACTAAACTACCTGGGTCAAAATCAGCTGGAAGAGTTCAGTCTGTAGCTTTAAAATTAATCACTGAAAGAGAGCATGAAATAGAATTATTTAATCCTGAGGAATTTTGGACACTTACTCTTAAATTTGGAGATGATAATAAAAACACTATTACTGCAAGCATCTCACAATTAAATGGTAACAAAATAGAAAAATTTACTTTTAGAGACAAGAATAGCATTGAAAAAGCAATCAAAGAAATAAAAGAGAAAAAATTTCAAATAACAGATATTTCATCAAAAGTTGTAAAAAGAAACCCCTCTGGTCCATTTACAACTTCAACATTACAACAAGTTGCATCTAGTAGATTAGGTTTTGGAGCTTCAAGAACAATGCAAATTGCACAAAAATTATATCAAGGTGTTGAGATTGATGGAGATACTGTTGGATTGATTACTTATATGAGAACTGATGGAACTAACTTATCAGCTGATGCAGTAAATGATTTTAGAAATTTTATTAAAAGTGAGTATGGTAGTGAATATTTGCCTGTATCTGCAAATAATTATTCTGGTAAAAAAGCTAAGAACGCACAAGAAGCTCATGAAGCTATTAGGCCTACAGATATAAATAGAGCACCAGACACTTTAAAAAAATATTTAAGCAATGATCAACAAAAACTATACAATTTAATTTGGTCCAGAGCTTTGTCCTCACAAATGGAAGTTGCCCAATTTGATAGAAATACCATAACAATAGAATCTGAAGATAAACAAACAATATGTAAGGCAAGTGGCTCTGTACTTAAATTTGATGGTTTTTTAAAAGTTTACTCAAATACAAGTAAAGATGATGATGAAGAAATTTTACCAGAAATGTCTAAAGGGCCAGTTAATATTGAAGCATTAATGGATGAACAACATTTTACACAGCCACCTCCAAGGTATTCTGAAGCAAGTTTAGTAAAAAAATTAGAAGAATTGGGAATCGGTAGACCTTCTACTTATGCAAGTATAATTTCAACTATAGCTAATCGTGGTTATGCAGAAATAGTAAATAAAAGGTTTTTTCCAACTGATCGTGGAAAACTTATCTCTGCCTTTTTAGAAAAATTATTTTCTAAATATGTAGATTATAACTTTACTGCAGGTTTGGAAGATCAATTAGATGAAATTACAACTGGTAAAGAAAGCTGGATAAAAGTTTTAGAAATTTTTTGGAAAGATTTTAATAATAACGTTTCTGAGGTTAAAGAGAAAAGAACTAGAGAAGTTTTAGATCTTTTAAATGAAAGTTTAGGTGCTTTAATTTTTGATACTGATAAAGATGGAAACGTTGTTCGAAAGTGCCAACTATGTGATACGGGTTCACTAAGTCTTAAAAATAGTTTTAGAGGTGGAGCTTTTATAGGATGCTCAAATTATCCAGAGTGTAAATTTACTAGACCCTTGTCTAAAGCAAAAGCAGCAGCTCAATCGCAGTTAGCAGAACCTAAATTTTTAGGAAAACATGAGAATGGTAATGATATATATTTGAAAAATGGAAGATTTGGTCCCTATCTTCAATATGAAAAACTTAAGGAAGAAGAAATAGAAGAGCCAAAAACAAAAAAAAAGAAAAAAACCAAAAAATCTAAAACAGATGTTAATGAATTAATTAAAAATGTTTCTATACCAAAAGGTTTAGAGTTAGAAAATATAGACTTAGAAAAAGCTCAGTTTTTATGCTCTCTACCAAAATTAATTGGTGTTAACCCTGATAATCAAAAAGAAATTATTTTAAATACTGGAAGATTTGGTCCTTATTTAAAATGTGAAAATAAATCTGCTAGAATAGAGAATATTGATGAAATTTTCTCTATAGGATTAAATCGAGCAATTACTCTTATTGCTGAAGCAAAACCGGGAAGAATGTCATCTTCAATAATTAAGGATTTAGGAGAACACCCAGAAGATAAAAAACCAGTTAGAGTTATGAAGGGACAATATGGTCCTTATATTAAATATAAATCTTTAAATGCAACAATTCCTGAAGAAAAAGATCCAACAGAGCTTACAATGGAAGAGGCTTTAATCTTAATTGAAAAAAGAAGAGAATACGACAAAAACAAAAAAGGCAAAAATAAAAAGAAAAAATGAGAAAACTATTTATAATATTCATAGTTTTTTTTTTCAAAAGTACCTTTTCATTTGCAGAAGAAAATAAATGTAATGAATTTAAAAAATTATCGAAAGAGTACTTGGAATGTAATGCAAAAAAATTAAAAGAAGCAAGTTCAAAAAAAGCTAAAGAATTAAAGGATGGAACATCAAAAAAAACTCAAGAATTAAAAGAAGGGACATCTAAAAAAGCCAAAGAACTGAAAGAAAATCTTGTAGAAATTGGAGATAAAGTTAAAAATAAGATAAAAAAAAAAGATTAGTTAATGAATTTTGATAAAAAAATAGAAGAATTAAAAATAGTACTTCCAGAGGCGAAGCCTCCTGTTGGATCTTATGTAGCAACAAAAAAGTCTGGAAATTTACTTTTTATTTCTGGTCAAATTTCGATTAATGAAAATGGAGAATTAATTAAGGGAAAAGTTGGAAAAGATTTAACCACAGAACAAGGTTATGAAGCTGCAAAAAGGTGTGGATTAAGTTTAGTTGCTCAAGTAAAAGCTGCTTGTGATGGAGATTTGTCTAAAATAAAATCATGTATCAAATTAACTGGATTTGTTAATTCAACAAATGACTTTACTGAACAACCAAAAGTAATAAATGGAGCTTCAGATTTAATTGCATCAATATTTGGAGATGCTGGCATGCACACAAGAGCTGCGGTAAGCACCAATAGTCTACCACTTGGTGTTTCTGTAGAAGTTGATGCTATATTTGAATTAAATTAAATTATCTTCCAATACCAAAATATTTTATACCTAGTTTCTCTATTTTAGTTGGTGAAAATATATTTCTCATATCGTATATAATAAGTTTTTTATTCTTAGAAAGTTTTCTAAAATTAATTGATTTAAAATCATTCCATTCAGTATGAATAATTATAATGTCTGAACCAGAAATACAGTTTTGTATTGAATTAGCATATTCAACGTTTTTTAGATTATTAAATTCTTTTTTGGAACCAGTGGGATCATAATATTTAATCTTTGCTCCCTTTTTGGATAGATAAGGAATTATTTTTAAACTTGAGGATTCTCTCATATCATCAGTGTTTGCTTTAAATGTAACTCCCAAAAATGAAACGTTTTTATTATTAAATTTTTTAATTATTGAGTGAAGCCTTTTAAGTAATAAATCTGATCTATTCTGATTAGATTTAATAACACTTTTAATTACAGATAAATTAGATTTAAATTTATCAGCTGTAGATACAATAGCTTTAGTATCTTTTGGAAAACAAGAGCCTCCATATGCAGGACCAGCTCTTAAAAATCTACTTCCTATTCTGTTATCAAGTCCAATTCCTATGGATATATCTTCAACATCGATACCAGTTTTTTCGCATAAATTAGCAATTTCATTTATAAATGTAATTTTAGTTGCTAAAAAAGCATTAGAAGCATATTTAATTAACTCTGCAGCTCGTCTATTTGTAGAAACATATTTTGCACCCTTGGAAATTAATGGAGAATATAAATTTCTAAGTATTTTTTTTGATTTTTCTTCATTTGAACCAACAACTACTCTATCGGGATAAATAAAATCTCGGATGGCCTCACCTTCTCTTAAAAATTCAGGATTAGATACTACTGAAAACAACTTTTTATTTACTTTTTTTGAAATAATCTTTTCTAGTTCATCACCTGTAGTAACAGGAACAGTAGATTTTGTTATAATTATTTTAAATTTGTTAATTGATTTAGATATTTCTTTTCCAACTGAATAAACTTGAGAAAGGTCAGCACTGTTACTGTTTTTTTTAGTTGGTGTTCCTACACATATAAAAATTATGTCAGATTTTCTTACAGATTCTTTTAAATTTGATGAAAAATTTAATCTATTATTTTTGATATTTTTTTTGACTAATTCTTCTAAACCTGGCTCGTAGATAGGTATTTTACCATTTTTTAAATTATTAATTTTATTATTATCTTTATCTACACAAATAACATCATTGCCTAAGTCTGAAAAACAAACTCCACTCACCAAACCAACATAACCAGTACCTATCATACAAAGTTTCATAGTTTTCCTATTTCTTTATTAGAATTAATAAATCCTTGCATTGTCCCACAGTCTAGATATTTACCTGAAAAATTATGAGCAATAAATTTTTCACCTTCTTTTATTAAAGTTTGAATAGCATCTGTTATATGTATTTCACCACCGTTACCAGGTTTTTGCGTGGCTAATTTATTAAATATAGTTTTGGGAAGGATATATCTTCCTATTACTGCTTTATTAGAAGGAGCATTTTTAATTGAAGGTTTTTCAACTACACCATCAATAAAATAATCATTTTTGGAAATTTTTTTGTTTAAACTATAGATGCCCCATCTTGAAACTGTTTTAGAATTAACTTTCATACTAGCCATTACAGAAGATTTGTGTTTTTGATGCACTTTAATCATATCTTTAGAACAGTTTTTTTTTATTATCAAATCATCTGGTAGCAACATTAAAAAATAATTATCTTTTATATATTTTCTTGTTTTAAATACAGCGTCACCTGTTCCTTTTGGTATATTTTGATACACAAATTTTATTAGTTTTTTATATTTTAATATTTTTTTATATTCAGCAATTATTCTGGGATCTTTTTTCTTTTTAATAATTTTTTTATAAAAAGTGTCACTATAAAAATAATTTTTAATCATTTTTTTTTTATTTGATATGATGAAAACGACTTCTTTTATACCAGCCTCAATACATTCATCTAAAATATACTCAATACCTGGCTTTCCATTTATTGGGAGCAGTTCTTTTGCAAAAACACTTGTTAAAGGCAAAAGTCGAGTTCCTTGACCTGCAAGAGGAATTATTGCTTGTTTAATCATATAAATGTTTTACTTATCTAGATTTCTAATACAAATGAAAATTATATTAAATAATAATTCATTATTTAAAGCTTTAAGGCCATTTAATGATATTGGCTTTGTTCCAACAATGGGAAGTATACATGAGGGCCATTTATCACTTATAGAAAGATCAAATCAAACTTGCAAAAAGACAATAGTAAGTATTTTTGTTAATCCCAAACAATTTAACAATAAAAAAGATTTCAAAAACTATCCTACAAATATTAAAGAAGATATTAAAATTTTAAAAAAAACTAAAAAAGTAGATTTCTTATACATTCCAAAATTCAAAGATGTTTACAATAATAATAAAAAATCAAACATAAAAATAACAAAAAAAGATAAAATTTTATGCGCCAAATTTAGAAAAGGCCATTTTGAAGGAGTGCTAGATGTAATGGGAAGATTAACTAATTTAGTAAATCCGAAAAAAATATTTATGGGCAAAAAAGATTATCAACAATATTTCTTAATAAAAAATTATCTAAAAAATAAGTATAAAGCTTCTATTGTTCCATGCAAAACGATTAGAAATAAAAACAAAATAGCGTTGTCTTCAAGAAATAATCATTTGGATTTAAATGGAATTAAAAAAGCAAGTGTTTTAAGTAAAAGTCTAATTAAATTAAAAAAAAATTTAGAAAATAGTAAAAAAATAAAACAAAATTTAAAAATTCAAATGAAATATTTTGAGAAATTTTTAAAAATTAATATTGAATACTTAGAATTAAGATCAATTAAAAATCTTAAAATATCTAATACTGTTAAAGGCTCACGTTTATTTGTTGCGTATTATATTGATAACGTAAGATTGATTGATAATTTTTAAAGAAAGTAAGCCCCAACACCTAAAAATGAGACAAAACCTATAACATCAGTAATGGTGGTAACAAAAACACTCGATGCAATTGCGGGATCAATATTCATTTTTTTTAAAGTAAAAGGAACAAGTATACCAAACAGTCCAGCTATAATCATCGTAAGTACCATTGATATTGAAATGATTATTGAAAGAACACTATCTTGAAACCAAATTTGAACTATTAAAGCACTTATGGCAGCAAATATAATTCCATTTAATATACCAATTGAAAATTCTTTAAAAACATTTGATGAAAAATTATTTTGAGTTAAATCATTTGTAGCAATTGTTCTGACTGTAACAGCTAATGTTTGCATTCCTGCATTACCGCCCATTGAAGCAACAATTGGCATTAGGAAAGCAAGAACAACCATTTGCTCGATAGTTGCTCCAAACAGACTAATACACCAAGTAGCTAAAAAAGCGGTAAATAAATTCAGTAAAAGCCAGTTAAATCTTCTTTTGGTTTTTGTAACAACTCCATCAGTAATTTCCTCATCACCTACACCTGCAAGTCTTAATGCATCTTCCTCAGCCTCTTCTTTTAGGACTGTAAGAACATCATCGTTCATAATCATTCCTACCAATTTATTATTTTTATCAATTACAGCTGCTGAATTTAGATTATAATTTTCAAATAGATTAGCCACCTCTTCTTTGTCCATATCAACAGGAACTAATAGTTGAGACTCTGACATGATGCTTGCCATTTTTGTGTCTCTTGGTGAAGTAAGCACTCTTGATGATGGAACTGTTCCAATAGGTTTAAATTCTTCATTAACAATAAAAATTTCCAAAAATTCTTCAGGCAAATCTTTATTTTCTCTCAAATAGTCAATTGTTTGACCTACAGACCAGTTGCTTGGTATAGCTGTAAACTCACGCTGCATAAGTCTAGCAGCAGTATCTTCTGGATAGCTTAAGCTTTCTAACAGAGCAAATCTGTCTTTAGGCGGTAATGAGCTTAATATAGTATTCTTGTCTTCTTCAGGTACATTTTCTAAAATCGAAATAGCATCATCTGACTCTAAGTTAGTAAGAATAGTTACAATTGAATCTGAAGATAAATATTTAATTATTTCAGTTTGTATAGACTCATTTAATTCTACAAAAACCTCTGCATCAATATTAAAATTATTTAGTTTAATTAAACTTTCTCTATCGCTAATACTTAAGTGTTCAATTATGTCTGCTGCATCAGCAGGGTGCATTTCATTGAATGAATCGTTAATAAATTTTGCATCATTGTCAGCTATTTTAGAGGTAACAACTCTCAAATATTCTTTATTGAATTCAAAATTTACTTTTTTATCTTTAGTTTTTTTAATTAAAGACATAAATGTACCTATAATTTAGTTGTGCACTATTAATACATAATTAAAATATTACAAATTTTAAATGGATATAGAGATCAAAAAGTCAATAAAACCGGTAAATTATTTTGAGGCAGTTGATTTATTAGAGTCTAGATTAAAAAATATTACAGCTAATAAAGAAAAAGAATTAATTTGGATTCTAGAGCATCCTGAAATTTTTACCGCAGGTACATCGTATAAAGAAAATGAAATAATTGATAAGTCAATTGATCTATTAAAAACAAACAGAGGTGGAAAAATTACATATCATGGTCCAGGTCAATTAATTTGTTATTTTGTTATTGATCTGAGAGAAAAAAAAGACATTAGAAAATTTATTACAACTATTGAAAATACAATTATTCAAAGTTTAAAAAAATATAATATTGAAACCTTTCCTGATAAAGAAAATATTGGAATATGGTATAAAGACAAAAATGAAATTCAAAAAATTGCTGCGATAGGTATTAGAGTGAGTAAGTGGATTGCATATCATGGATTTGCAATAAATGTTGATAACAACCTAGAAAATTATAAAAAAATAGTACCTTGTGGAATTTTAGATAAAGGTGTGACAAATTTAAAAAAAATTTCAAATCAAGATTATTCTAACTTAAATAATGAAATTATTGAAAATTTTATTTCAAATTTGAAAAACTAAGTCTTTTTGATTTTAACAACTTTTTAAAATATTCTGGCAATAAAGCTGAATAAGTATGCTTCATATCATTTATTTTAAATTTAATTTGATACGAGTGCAGCATAAGATTTTTATTTATACCTTTATCTGACTTAGATAGTTTATATTTCGTATCTCCAAATATAGGATTTCCAATTGCAAAAAGTTGTTTACGTAACTGATGTTTTCTTCCAGTTATTGGTTTTAACTCTAATAAAGATGCTTCAGAATTTTTATCTATTACTTTGTATATAGTTTTTGCTTTTTCTACTAACTTTTTATCTCCATCATATCTTATTAAGTCATCATCCCAAACACCTGTGTTTTTATTTATTTCTCCTTGGCATATGGCAAGATAAGTTTTATGTACTTTTCTTAATCTAAATAATGATGTAAGTAACTGTGCGCTCTCTCTATTTTTCGCCATTATAAATACGCCAGATGTATCTTTGTCTAATCTATGAACAGAATAAGGTTTTGTTCCTCTAAAAATTTCACTCTTTGCAAAAATATCAACTAAGTTTTTTTTAGATTTTGTACCACCTTGTACTGATATTCCTGATGCTTTATTTAATACAACAAAATTGTCATTATCATCAATTATTTGATCTTCGTTTGATTTTATTATTTCTTTAGTTGGTAAAAATTTTATTTTTTTTTGTTCTACTCTTTCTTTAAATTCAATATTAAATATATTTATCTGATCTCCTTTTTTTATTTTGTGAGAACTTTTAACTTTTTTTTTGTTAATTTTAATTTTTCCTGTCCTTAGATATTTTTCAATTAAACCTTGAGGTATTTTTCCAATATTTAATCTCATCCATCTATCAATACGCATATCATTACACGTTGAATCAACGATGTATGACTTGTTCATGACTTAGGATTTAAGCTGTAGCTTGTTTATTTTCTTCTGTTTTTGGAGCTTCTTTTGACGTATCTTTTTTCTTCTTATCTACTCTTTTGGCCTCAACATCTCTATCTACAAATTCTATGATTGCCATTGGAGCATTATCACCATATCTAAAACCCGCTTTAATAATTCTAGTATAGCCACCTTTTCTATTTGAATATCTTTTAGAAAGAGTTTTTTTTACTTTATTAGCTGATTTAATATCCTGCAATTGAGACACAAGCATCTTAGTTGTTTGCAATGTATCTTTTTTACCTAAAGTAATAATTTTGTCAGCTTGAGGTCTTAAAAATTTTGCTTTGGGTAATGTAGTTTTGATCTGTTCATATTTTATCAAAGAATTTAACATATTCTTTAACAGAGCTTTTCTATGCTCAGAAGTTCTATTTAATTTTTTATTGGCTAAGCCGTGTCTCATTAAATTGCTTCCTCTAATTTTTTAGACATTTCTGCAATATTATCTGGTGGCCAGTTAGGTATTTCCATGCCTAAATACAGAGACATTCCAGTTAGAACTTCTTTAATCTCATTTAAAGATTTTCTACCAAAATTTGGTGTTCTTAACATTTCACCCTCAGATTTTTGAACTAAATCACCAATATAAATTATGTTGTCATTTTTTAAGCAATTCATTGATCTTACAGATAGCTCTAGTTCATCAACTTTTCTTAATAAATTCTTATTAAATTCAGGCTCAGATGAAACTTCTTTTACTGGAGCTTCGACAGGTTCATCAAAATTAACAAACATTTTCAACTGGTCTTGAAAAATTCTAGCAGAGTACGCAACAGCATCTTCTGCTGAAATTGAACCATTAGTTTCTACTTCCATTGTTAATTTGTCATAATCAAGAGCTTTTCCTTCTCTTGCTGTGCTAACAGAATAAGAAACTTTTTTTACAGGACTATACAAAGAGTCAATGGCAATTAAACCTAATGGTGGCTCCTCTGGTTTATTTAGCTCAGCTGGAACATAACCTTTTCCAGTGTTTACATTCATTTCCATGTGAAAAGTAGTATTTTCATCTAAGTTACAGATTACTAACTCAGGATTTAAAATTTCCACATCAGTCACAGGAGCAATGTCTGAAGCTTTTATTTCACCCGGACCTTTAGCGTCTAAAACTAATTTTTTTGTACCTTCAGAATTACATTTTAATGCTAGAGATTTAACATTTAACACTATGTCTGTTACATCTTCTCTTACACCTTTAATTGATGTAAATTCATGTAGAACACCATCTATTTGTATAGAAGTAACCGCAGCTCCTCTGATTGAAGAAAGCAAAATTCTTCTTAAAGAGTTTCCTAAAGTTAATCCGTAACCCTTTTCTAAAGGCTCAGCTATAATCTTAGCATGTGTTAAGTCATCACTAATTTGAACATCTAATTTAGATGGTTTAATCAAAGATTTCCAATTTTTAACATTAACGTTTTCTACTTCCATTAAACTCTCCTTTTTTTTGGTGGTCTAGTTCCGTTATGAGGCATCGGTGTTGTGTCTTTAATTGACAAAATTTTAAAACCTCTTGCTTGTAAAGCTCTTAATGCTGTTTCTCTTCCTGAACCAGGGCCTTTTACCTCAACAGATAAAGTTTTCATTCCATACTCTAATGCTTTTGATGCTGCGGAGTCCGCTGCTATTTGAGCTGCATAAGGTGTAGATTTTCTTGATCCTTTAAATCCTTTCTGTCCAGCAGATGCCCAGGATATTACATTTCCATTTGTATCAGCAATTGAAATTATGGTGTTGTTAAATGTCGACTGCACATAAGCAATTCCATTTAAAATATTCTTTTTTATCTTTTTCTTTTTTGAATAAGAGCTCTTTGCACTTTTTTTAGAAGATTTTTCTACCTTCTGATCTTTATTGTCAGTTTTTTCTATTTTTGCCATTATTATTTTTTAGTTGGTGTTAATTTCTTCCCTGCAATAGCGATTGCTTTTCCTTTTCTTGTTCTTGCATTGCATCTTGTTCTTTGACCTCTTACAGGTAATTTTTTTCTATGTCTTGTTCCTCTATAACATGCAAGATCTATTAATCTTTTAATACTTAAAGAATAATCTCTTCTAAGATCTCCTTCCACTTTAAAATTTTGATCAATGTATTCTCTTATTTTTAAAATTTCATCATCAGTTAACTCATTCACTCTTTTGGCTCTTGGAATTTCTAGAGAAGAACAAATTTGTTGTGAGAATTTATCTCCAATTCCATAAATATATGTTAGTCCAATGTGGACAAGTTTATTTTGTGGAATGTTTATACCTGCGATACGAGCCATAATTTTTGTGATAAATTGTGCCTTTTATATAAGAAGATTAATCAAAGTCAACGTCTTAAACATTTATAAAAGTGTCTATTTTCCTTGTTATTTCGTCTATTTCTAAGCTCCCATCAATTTCCTTAAATTTAGGATTCTCTGAGTAGTAATTAAGAACTGGCTCTGTGGTGTTCATGTATGTGTCAAAACGTTTTAGAATAGTATTTGTTTCATCGTCTGATCTATTTTCAATAATTTTTCTTTTCTCTAGTCTTTTTACCACTGTATCTTTATCAACTTTAAGATACAAAATTAAATCTATCTTTTGATTTGATGCCTCGAGTAAGATATCTAAATTTTTTGCTTGGCTCAAAGATCTAGGGTATCCATCAAATATTAGTCTATTTTTTTTTTGAGGGTCAGAAACTAAATTTTCAATAAGCTTATTTACAATTTCATCACTTACAAATTTACCATTTTTCATGTCATTGGTAATCATCTTACCAATATCCGAATTTTTATAAATTTCTTCTCTTAAAAGTTCGCCAGTTGAGATCTGAAAGGAATTTAATTTCTTTACTAAATATTTAGCTTGAGTACCTTTACCAGCACCAGGCGGTCCAAACAAAACTATATTCACTTACTTTCCAAATTTAGTTTTTTTAATTAATTGTTCGTATTGAGAACTCATTAGTCTTGTTTGAATTTGAGTTACAGTATCAATAGCCACAACAACAACAATTAAAATAGAAGCACCACCCAAATAAAAGGGAATTGGATAATTAGCTATTAAAAATTCTGGCATTAAACATACAAGAGTCAAATATAGAGCACCTATTGTAGTAAGTTTAGTTAAAATATTTTCAATATATAATGCTGTACTTTCACCAGGTCTAATTCCTGGAACAAAGCCACCATATTTTCTTAAGTTTTCTGCTGTTTCAGTTGGGTTAAATGTAATTGAAGTATAGAAAAATGTAAAAAATATTATACCAGATGCATATAGCAACATGTACAAAGGTTGACCTTGAGTAAAATAAGAACTCAAGTTTAAAAAAGTTTCATTATTTGAAAAAGAAAAATTAGAAAAAGTAACAGGTAACAATAATAAAGCAGATGCAAAAATTGCTGGTATTACTCCTGCTTGGTTAATTTTTAATGGCAAATGAGAAGACTCTCCACCATACATTTTATTTCCCATTTGTCTTTTAGGGTAATTGATAAGAATTTTTCTTAACGCTCTCTCCATAAAAACTACAAATAAAATAGTTAATATTAATAGAACAAAAATTGCTAGGATCATGAAAGTTGACACAGCACCTGTTCTACCTAATTCAAAAGTTGTAACTAAAGCTCTAGGTATTTCGGCAACAATACCAGCAAAAATAATTAAAGAAATTCCATTACCAATTCCTCTTTGAGTGATTTGTTCTCCTAGCCACATAAGAAAAATTGTACCAGCAACAATAGTTGTCACTGTTGTAATTTTAAAAAATGCTCCTGGATTAATTACCAAATCTGCAGAAGATTCTAAACCTACCGATAAACCATAACCTTGAACTGTAGCAAGTAAAACTGTTCCATATCTTGTTATTTGAGTAATCTTTGCTCTACCTGTTTCTCCCTGTGCTTTTAAATTCTTAAAATAATCTGAAACCCCTGTTAACAACTGAACTATAATAGCAGATGATATGTATGGCATTATACCAAGAGCGAAAATTGCCATTCTACTAACTGCTCCTCCAGCAAAAACATTAAACATACCAAGTAACCCTTTTTGATTGCCATCCATCATGATTTTTAATTGTTCTGGATCAATTCCTGGTAAAGGAACAAATGTACCAAATCTATATACTGCAAGAATTGCTATGGTAAAAATTATTCTATTTCTTAGATCATTTGTTGAAGATGATGCACTCATTTAAACAAATTATTTTTTTAATTGAATAGATCCACCAATTTTTTCTAGTTTTTCTATTGCTGATTTTGATGCTAAGTCAGCCTCAATATTAATTTTATCTTTTAACTCTCCAGTACCTAATATTTTTAATTTTGTAGAGTTTTTGTTTATTAATTTTAATTTTTTTAGAGATGAAGAATTAAGCACTTCATTTGGATTAATATTTTTTTTATCAATATAAGACTGAATTTTTTCTAAATTTAAAATTGCTATGTTTTCTCTGGAAATTGGATTAAAGCCTCTTTTAGGTAATCTTCTATACAAAGGCATTTGACCACCTTCAAAACTTTTAATTGCTACACCAGATCTAGATTTTTGACCTTTAACACCTCTCCCAGATGTCTTGCCTTTTCCAGAACCAATACCTCTTCCTACTCTAATTTTAGGTTTATTAATTTTCTGTCTTGTATTTAATGTAATCATTATCCTCTTTTTTCAATAATTTCTGATATTTTTTTATTTCTTATTGCTGAAATTTGTTTTGGTGAATTTTGTTTCATTAAAGCTTTCATGGTAGCTCTAATCACATTGTGTGCATTTGATGTGCCCATTGATTTAGCAACAATATCTTTTACACCTAATACCTCACATACTGCTCTAACTGGACCACCTGCAATAATACCTGTACCTTTTGATGCTGCTCTTAAAACTATTCTACCAGAGCCATCTTTAGCTTTCACGTCATGATGAATTGTTCTTCCTTCTCTCAAAGGTATATGTGTTAATTTTCTTCTAGCCATTTCATTAGCTTTTTTAATTGCATCTGGAACTTGTTTTGCTTTAGCGTGTGCTATTCCAATTTTTCCAGCCTGATTCCCTACCACTACAAGAGCTGAAAAACCAAATCTTCTTCCACCTTTTACAACTTTTGTAATTCTATTGATATGAACTAACTTTTCTAAAATATCGTCTGTTTTTTTGTCTTTGTTATTTTCCATAATTAAAATTCCATCCCATTTTCTCTTAACGTGTCTGCAAATGCTTTAATTCTACCATGATATTTATAAGATCCTCTATCAAAATAAATTTTTGTAATATTTTTTTCCTGAGCTTTTTTTGCAAGTTTTTGGGCAACTAATTTTGAAAGCTCTGTTTTGTTAATTTTATCAGATGATTTTAAATCTTTCTCAATGGATGAAGCTGATAATAAAGTTACTTTTTTTGTATCATCAATGATTTGAGCTGAAATATTTTTGGCAGATCTTGAAATACTTAATCTAAATCTATCTTTTGGAGCAACTTTTTTTACTTTGTTGCTAACTCTAAATCTTTTTCTAATGCTAGTGTTTAGTTTCATTATTTTTTCTTACCTTCTTTTTTAAGAACATATTGGCCCTTTTCTCTAACACCTTTACCCTTATATGGCTCAATTTTTCTAAATGTTTTAATTTTTGATGCAACTTCACCAACTAATTGTTTGTCAGATCCAGTGATCTTAAGTGTAGTTTGTTTTTCTACAGCAATTTTAATTCCTTCTGGAATGTCAAAATCAATATCATGACTGTAGCCTAATTGTAAATTTAGCTGATTTCCTTTTAATGCCGCTCTATATCCAACACCTACAAGCTCTAACACTTTTTCATAGCCAGTGCTTGAACCAATCACAGCATTATTAATCAAACTTCTGTTCATGCCCCAAAGTCGTTTAGAATTTTGGTCAATTTTTTTTGGTTTTATTGAAATTTCTTTTCCTTCTTTGATATCCAAATTAAACATATCCAAATCAATATTTATTGATTTCTTTCCTAATGGCCCTTCTATATTTATAATATTGCCAGCTAAAGCCACTTTAACTTTTTCAGGGATTGATATATTTATTTTTCCAATTTTAGACATTAAAATACCTTACAAATAATTTCGCCACCAACACGTTGTTTTCTGGCGTCAATATCAGTCATTACACCTTTTGGTGTAGAAACTATTGCAATACCAAGACCGTTATTAATTTTAGGTAAACCTTCGGCACTAGAAAAAATTCTTCTTCCTGGTTTAGAAACTCTTTCAAATGCACTGATAACTGGGTTACCAGAGTGATATTTAAGTTCTAAAGACAATGTTGGTTTATTATCCTCTGAACTGATTTTAAAATCTTTTATAAAACCTTCATTTTTAAGTATATCGGCAATTTTTGATTTAAAGTTTGATGATGGCAGATCTACTTTTTTATGATTTCTCGCTTGAGCATTCTTAACTCTAGCTATCATATCTCCTATTGGGTCACTTAAACTCATAATTTTCCTTCCTACCAGCTCGACTTAACTAAGCCAGGTATTTTTCCTTGTAATCCTAATTGTCTAAGAGCAATTCTTGATATTTTTAATTTTCTATAAACACCATGTGGTCTACCTGTTATTTCACATCTATTCATCACTCTTGTTTTAGCTGAATTTCTTGGCAATTTTGATAATTTCTGCTGTGCCTTAAATCTTTCCTCTAATGGAAGTTTTTTATCCATTATTATTTTTTTCAAATTTTGTCTTTTCTTGAACATTTTGTCTGAAAGTTTAATTCTTTTTTTGTTTTTATTTACAGCACTAAGTTTAGCCATTTTTAATTGTCTCCTTTTTTAATAAATGGAAAATTCATTTTTTCTAATAATGCAAAGCTGTGCTCTTTGTTAATTGCTTTTATAACAATAACGATATCTAAGCCTCTAACTTTATCAGCTCTATCAAAACTAACTTCGGGAAATATGATATGTTCCTTTATGCCAAAAGTATAATTTCCGAATTTATCAAAACCTTTCGGTGATAATCCTCTAAAATCTTTAATTCTTGGAAGAGCAATATTCACCAATCTGTCTAAAAATTCATACATTTTGTTCTTTCTTAAAGTAACTTTTAAACCTGCATTAGACCCTTTTCTTGTCTTAAAGTTTGCTACAGATTTTTTAAATTTTGTAGTTACAGGTTTTTGGCCTGTTATCTTAGCCATATCCTCTTCACATGATTTAAGAATTTTAGAGTCTGAACCATCTAAACCAAGACCCATGTTCAAAACAATTTTCTCAATTCTTGGAGCCATGTAAATATTTTTGAAGCCAAATTGATCTTTTAAAGCTGGTTGTATTTCTTTATTAAAAATTTCTTTTAATCTTGGAGTCATTATTTCTTAGCCTCTTTTTTCTTTTCTGCTTTTTCATCTATTAATTTTAAATTTGATAAATGAATAAAACCTTCTTTTGAAAAAATACCACCTTTTTTCTCTTTTGTTGTTTTAACGTGTTTTTTAACCATATTAATTTCTTTTACTTTGGCTCTATTGTTTGCTCTGTCGATTTCGATAACTTCACCTTCTTTTTTTTTGTCTTTTCCAGTTAGCACTCTTACTTTTAGACCTTTTTTAATCATCTTATAAAACCTCCGGCGCTAGTGAAATTATTTTCATTTGCCCTCTACTTCTTAATTCTCTAGTTACAGGGCCAAATATTCTAGTACCAACTGGTTCACCTTTATCGTCAACTAATACTGCTGCATTATTATCAAATTTTACTTTTGATCCATCGTTTCTATGAATTCCTTTTTTTACTCTTACTACTACAGCTTTATGAACGGTTCCTTTCTTTACTTTGCCCTTAGGGATAGCCTCTTTCACAGCAATTACAATTGTATCTCCAATACTGGCATATCTTCTTTTAGATCCACCCAATACTTTGATGCACTCTATTCTTTTTGCACCTGTGTTGTCAGCAACTTGTAATTCTGTCTGTACACCAATCATTATTTATTATTCTCCATAACTTGAAACTTTTTATTTTTTGAAAATGGTTTGCTTTCAATAATTGAAACTTTATCACCTGTTTTAAATGTATTATTTTCATCATGAGCATTGTAATTTTTTCTGACTCTAATGACTTTTTTCAATACAGGGTGTGAATATTTTCTCTCTACCATAACTGTAATTGTTTTATTAGGTTTGTCGCTTATCACCACTCCTGTTAATATTTTTTTAGGCATTTGATTTTCCTTTTAAAATTGTTTTCAATCTTGCAATTGTTTTTCTTGTTTCTCCAATTTTTGCAGGATTAGTTATTTGAGAATTCATTTTTTGAAATCGAAAATTAAATAAGTCTTTTTTAAGCTTATCAATATTTTTGATAACCTCATCTTTGCTTAATTTTTTAATCTCTTGTTTTTTCATTTATGCAAATCTCTTTATTGTCTTTGTTTTTATTGGTAACTTTGCTGAAGCTTTATAAAGTGCCTCTTTAGCAATTTGTTCAGAAACACCATCAACTTCAAATAAAATTCTTCCAGGTTTTACTCTACAAGCAAAATATTCTGGTGATCCTTTTCCTTTACCCATTCTAACTTCTATTGGTTTTTTAGAAACTGGAATATTTGGAAAAATTCTTGTCCATACTCTTCCTTGTCTTTTCATGTGTCTAGTTAAAGCAACCCTAGCAGCTTCAATTTGTTTTCCAGTAACTCTTTCAGGCTGTAATGCCTTCAAGGCATATGCACCGTAATTAATAGTACTTGCTCTAGTAGCATTACCATGAATTCTTCCTTTATGAGCTTTTCTCCATTTAGTTCTTACTGGCTGAAGCATTATTGTTTACCTTCCTTTGGAGTGACTTTGTTTGTTTCCTGGCTAAATTCTCTTGCAAAAACTTCCCCTTTATAGATCCAAACCTTAATTCCAATAATTCCATATGTTGTAAGAGCTTCCGCTTCTGCATAATCTATATCTGCTCTTAAAGTGTGTGATGGTATACTACCATCTCTTAACCATTCGGTTCTAGCGATCTCATTACCACCTAATCTTCCACTTACTGAAACTTTAATCCCTTTTGCACCTAGTCTGATACATGATTGCATGGCTCTTTTCATGGCTCTTCTGTATGAAATTCTTTTTACTAACTGTTGTGCAATGTTTTCAGCAACTAAATATGCATTTGTTTCAGGTTTTTTAACCTCTTTGATATTTAAGTTAACTTCATTTGTCGTAAATTTTGATAAGTTATTTTTAATTTTATCAATATCACTACCTTTTTTACCAATTACAAATCCAGGTCTTGATGTGTAAATTGTGACGTAACATTTGTTTGATGTTCTCTCTATCATCACTTTAGATACACCTGAATTAATTACATTTTTCTTGATGTATTCTCTTATTTTAAAATCTTCAATTAGATAGTTGCCAAAATCTTTTTTCTTAGCATACCAAACAGAGTCCCAACCTCTGTTTACACCTAATCTAAAACCTACAGGATTAACCTTTTGTCCCATGTTTCTCCATTTGTTTTGCCTCTGATAAAATTATAGTTACTGTTGACCAAGGTTTTAAAATTGGTGCCGCTCTACCTTTTGCTCTTGGTCTAAATCTTTTCATAACAATTTTTTTTCCACAATACGCCTCTTTGACAATTAAATTGTCAATATCATATTGAAAGTTATTTTCAGCGTTTGCAACAGCTGAGCTAATTGTCTTTCTAATATCTCTTGTAACTCTTTTTTCAGAAAACTGCAGGTCTCTAATAGCTACATCAACCTTTTTACCAACAATACTTTTTAAAATTGGATTAATCTTTCTTACGCTTGATCTAATTCCATTGTTTATAGACTTTACAGTCTTATCGTTGTTTTTATCAATTTTCTTTTTCTTGCCCATAATTATTTTTTCTCTGCTGGTTTAGCTTTCTTATCAGCTGGTGTGTGTCCAAAAAAAGTTCTTGTTGGAGCAAACTCTCCTAATTTATGACCCACCATATCCTCTGAAACTGTTATTGGTATAAATTTCTTACCGTTATATATTTGAAAAGCTACCCCTACAAAATCTGGAAGAATAGTAGACTTTCTAGACCATGTTTTAATTGGAATTTTCTTCGGATCATCTTTGTACTTGTCTACTTTTTTCATCAAGCTTTCTTCAACAAATGGTCCTTTCCATACAGCTCTAGCCATTACTTAGTATCCTTCCTTTTATTTCTTCTCTTAACTATAAATTTATCTGTTCTCTTGTTATCTCTAGTTTTTAAACCTTTTGCTGATTGTCCTGTTGGAGACACTGGATGCCTTCCTCCTGCTGACTTACCTTCACCACCTCCATGTGGGTGATCAACTGGATTCTTAACAACACCTCTAGTATGAGGTCTTCTTCCTAACCATCTTGATCTACCAGCTTTTCCAATTTTAATATTTTTTTGATCAGGATTACTTAAAATTCCAATAGTAGCTAAAGCTCTAGAATCTATTTTACGTACTTCACCTGAAGCTAATTTAATTAAACTATAATTTCCATCTAATCCACTAATCGTAACTGAAGAACCAGCTGCTCTAGCTATTTTACCGCCACCACCTGGTTGAATTTCAACGTTATGAATATTGATACCAACAGGTATATCTTGTAACGGCATGCAATTTCCAATTTTAATTTCTTTTTTTGATCCACTCTCAATCTTATCTCCAACTTTAATTTTTTGAGGAGCTAAAAAATACGAATGTGTTCCATCTTCAAATTTAACCAACATGATGTAGCAAGATCTATTCGGATCGTATTCTATTCTTTCAACAGTAGCCTCCATGTCAAATTTTTTTCTATAAAAATCAACATGTCTATACATTTTCTTATGACCACCCGCTCTGTTAATTGAAGTGATGTGTCCATTATTATTTCTACCCTTCATAGCATTTTTTGGGGAAACAAGAGTTTTAAAAGGTTTGCCTTTCCATAGCCCTGTTCTATCTACTAAAATAGTACCTCTAGTAGATTTTGTGTATGGTTTAAAAGTTTTTAATGCCATTTTTTAAATTCCTGTTGTTAGATCAATGCTTTGACCTTTTTTTAAAGTTATGATTGCTTTTTTGTATCCTGAAACTTTCACTTTTTTACCTCTAGTAAGTTTAGTTCTATTTTGTTTATTGATGATGTTAATTTTAGTGACATTAACCTTAAAAATTTTTTCAATATTTTTTTTCAGGTTTTTTTTGTTAGCACCATCAGGAACCTTGAAAGTAATTTTATTCAATTCAGATAAGTTTGTTGATTTCTCAGTAACAACTGGAAAAAGAATTTTGTCGTATAAATGAATTTTATCCATATTAAGAATACCTTTTCTCCAATTCTTTTACTGAACTTTCGGTAAAAACTACTTTCTTAAATTTTATAATATCGTACGCGCTAAAATGATTTACGTCAGTAACTTTTACGTTTGGAATATTTCTCACAGATTTTTCTATCTTATCTTTTGAATTTTTATCAAGAATAATTAATGAATTAGAAATCTCTAGTTTATTAATTATTGAATTCATTTCTTTTGTTTTTTTAATTTCAGAATTAAAATCATTTAAAATTAATAAGTTCTTATTATTATTTTTTTCAGTAATTAAAGAAGCAACACTTTGTTTCTTTTCATTTTTATTTAACTTTCTTTTTTTGTAAGCTAATTCACCTTTTGGACCATGAGCTATACCACCACCAACAAAAATAGGAGCTTTTCTACTAGCGTGTCTTGCTCCTCCAGTTCCTTTTTGTGCATAAATTTTTGATGTTGGACCTTTTACTTCATTTTGTTGTTTAGTTTTAGCGTGTCTACCTTTGTAGTTGGCATTTGTTTTATATAAAACGCTAGCAACTAACTTTTGATTAATTTTTGCAGAAAATATTTTATCTAACACTTCAATAGTATCTTTTTTTCCGTCTATGCTAATTTTATCTAATTTCATTATTTTTTCTTCTTATCTGGTGTTTTTTTTGCTTCCTCAGCTGCAGCTAATTTTTCACTGATTGTCATTTTATTTATATTTTTGACTGATCTTTTAACCATTACTTCAGCATTTTTTGATCCTGGAATAGATCCTTTTAAATAAAGTAACTCATTTTCTAAATCTGTTTTAATTATTTCGATATTTTGCATTGTTCTTAACTTATCACCCATATGGCCAGCCATTTTTTTTCCTTTAAAAACTTTACCAGGATCTTGACTGTGTCCAGTTGAACCATGAGCTCTATGAGAAATAGAAACACCGTGGCTGGCTCTTAAGCCCCCAAAATTATGTCTCTTCATTGCACCAGCAAAACCTTTACCAATCGTTTTTGATCTTGTGTCTACAAATTTTATATCTTTGAAAATTTCTAAACCAAATTCATTTCCTTCTTTGTAAGCAGAAGTGTCGTTTACTCTAAATTCTTTTAATTTTTTCTTAGCTTCAGTGTTTTTCTTTGCAAAAACACCCTTCATTGCTTTTGTTAATTTTGAATTTTTTATTTTTCCGTATCCAAGTTGAACAGCTTTATAACCTCTTTTTTCTTCCTCAATTACTTGAATAACTCTAGCTTTTTCAACTTTAAGAACTGTAACAGGCACTAATTGACCAGATTTATAAAACTCTCTAGTCATGCCAATTTTCTTACCTAATAAAGCTATCTCACTCATAATTATATTTTTATCTCCACATCTACACCTGAAGCTAAGTCTAGTTTCATTAAAGCCTCTACTGTTTGTGGTGTTGGTTCAATAATATCAATTAATCTTTTGTGAGTTCTAGACTCAAATTGCTCTCTACTTTTTTTATCAATGTGTGGAGATCTTAAAACTGTGTATCTTTCAATTCTCGTAGGAAGTGGTATTGGACCCTTTATAGTGGCTCCAGTTCTTTTAACTGTATTAACTATTTCTTCGGTAGAAGCATCTAAAACTTTATTGTCGTATGCTCTTAATTTAATTCTAATATTTTGTTTTTCCATTAACCTGCTACCTTTTTAGTTACTTCATCTTGAACGTTTTGTGGAACTTTAGAATAATGATCGAAGAACATTGAATATTGCGCTCTTCCTTGTGACATTGATCTTAGATTATTAATGTAGCCAAACATATTAGCTAAAGGGACCATTGCTGTTATAACAGTTGCATTTCCTCTTTGCTCTTGAGTGCTAATTTGGCCTCTTCTACTGTTTAAATCACCAATTACATCACCCATATAATCTTCTGGAGTAACAACTTCCACTCTCATAATAGGCTCTAAAAGCTTTAGTCCACCTTGAGTACAAGCTTCTTTAAAACATGCCCTGCTGGCAAGTTCAAATGCTAGAACGCTTGAGTCTACATCATGATGCAGACCGTCAACAATTGTTACTTTATAATCAATCATAGGAAAACCTGCTAGTATTCCACTATCAGAAACTGTCTCAATACCTTTTTCAACACCAGGGATAAATTCTTTTGGAATAGCTCCACCTTTTATGGCACTTTCAACCTCTCTACCCTTACCTGGTTCTTGAGGTTCAACAAATAATTTTACTTTAGCAAATTGGCCAGCACCACCACTTTGTTTTTTGTGTATGTATTCAAATTCAGCTGACTTTTCTATTGTTTCTCTGTAAGCAACTTGTGGAGCACCAACATTTGCTTCAACTTTAAATTCTCTTTTCATACGATCAACAATAATATCTAGATGAAGCTCACCCATTCCTTTGATGATTGTCTGACCAGATTCCTCGTCAGATGAAACTCTAAATGAAGGATCTTCTTTAGCTAATCTTGCTAAAGCTTCGCCCATTTTTTCTTGGTCACCTTTTGTTTTAGGCTCAACAGCAATTTCAATTACTGGTTCAGGGAATTCCATTGGCTCTAATAAAACAGGATTTTCTTTGTCACACAAAGTGTGTCCTGTCATTGTATTTTTTAAACCTGCCAAAGAAACAATATCACCTGCATTTGCTTCTTTAATATCTTCTCTAGAGTTTGCATGCATTAAAAGCATACGACCAACTCTTTCTTCTTTATCTGATGAAGAATTGTACACAGCTGTACCAGATTTAATTGTACCAGAATAAATTCTAACAAATGTTAATGAACCAACAAATGGATCATTCGCAACTTTAAATGCTAATCCTGAAAAAGACGATCCATCTTCGAATTTCATTTCAATCTCATCATCAGAACCAAGTTTTGTTCCTTTAATAGATCCAATATCCACTGGACTTGGAAGGTAATTAATAACTGCATCTAATAAAGGTTGGACACCTTTATTTTTAAAAGCTGAACCAGTTAAAACAGGCACAAAGCTAAAATTTAAAGTTCCTTTTCTGATACATTTAACTAAATCTTCCTCTTTAATTTCATCACCATTTAAATACGCTTCCATTAGCTTTTCGTCTTGCTCAACTGCAGACTCAATTAATTCAGTTCTGTATTTTTCTGAAATTTCTTTTAAATCATCAGGTATATCTTTATATTCCCACTCTGCGCCTAAAGCTTCATTTTTCCATACTTGAGCTTTCATTTTAACAAGATCAACAACACCAGTTAAAGAAGCTTCAATTCCAATAGGAACTTGTAAAACTAATGGTTTAGCACCCAATCTATCTCTGATCATGTCAACACATCTAAAGAAATCTGCACCCGTTCTATCAAGTTTATTTACAAAACAAATTCGTGGAACTTTATATTTGTCTGCTTGTCTCCATACTGTCTCAGATTGAGGCTCTACACCAGCAACTCCATCAAATACAGCCACAGCACCGTCTAATACTTTTAAAGATCTTTCAACTTCAATTGTAAAATCTACGTGGCCTGGAGTATCGATTATGTTAACTCTGTGGTCATTCCAGAAACAAGTTGTTGCTGCAGAAGTAATTGTGATACCTCTTTCTTGTTCTTGCTCCATCCAATCCATTGTTGCAGCACCATCATGTACTTCACCAATTTTATGACTTTTTCCTGTATAATATAAAATTCTTTCTGTAGTAGTTGTTTTACCAGCGTCTATGTGGGCCATGATCCCAATGTTTCTATATTTATCTAATGTATGAGTTCTAGCCATAATATTTTACCATCTAAAATGAGCAAATGCCTTATTAGACTCTGCCATTTTATGAACATCCTCTCGTTTTTTTACTGCAGCACCTTTTTTTTCATAAGCATCATACAGTTCGTTAAAAATTTTATCTGCCATGTGTTTGTCTTTTCTTTTTCTTGCTGAATCAACTAACCATCTTATTGCAAGTGCTTGAGCTCTTTTGCTTTTTACCTCAACTGGCACTTGGTATGTTGCACCACCTACTCTTCGTGATCTAACCTCTACAGTTGGTTTGATATTGTTAATTGCTTCATTAAAAATATTTATAGGTTCATCTTTAGTTTTTGTTTTAATTTTTTCTATTGCTTCATAAACTATTTTTGCAGCAATACCTCTTTTGCCATCATACATAATGTTGTTTATTAATTTTGGAATTATAGTTGAATTAAATTTTGGATCAGGAACTACATTTTTTTTGGGTTGAGTTTTTTTTCTAGACATTATTTACCTTTTTTTGTTCCGTATAAAGATCTTCTCTGTTTTCTATTTGCAACACCTTGTGTATCTAAATTTCCTCTTAAGATATGATATCTAACACCAGGTAAATCTTTAACCCTTCCACCTCTAATTAGTACTACAGAGTGTTCTTGTAAATTATGACCTTCGCCTGGAATATAAGCAGTTACTTCAAAACCGTTTGACAATCTAACTCTAGCAACTTTTCTTAATGCAGAGTTTGGTTTTTTTGGAGTGGTTGTATAAACTTTAACACAAACACCTCTTTTTAAAGGTTGCTTTTGTAAAGCAGGAACTTTGTTTCTAGAAACTTGTTTAACTCTTTTTTTTCTTAACAACTGATTAATAGTTGGCATAATTCTTTTTTAAAATTAATTAATTTATTTTTGAGATGAAAATAACTGACAGGTTATTTTGTGGCAGCGTTTAGTACCTTAAGAGCACTACATTCCAACCAAAAACATCGCCAAAATACTTATTAATCAGCTATTGTCAAACTAAAACTGCAATTTTTAGGTGATTTTTTTATTGATTTACTTGTGTTTCTTCAGGCTCAGAAGCTTCAAGTTTATCCTGTTCTGCTAAGAAGCTATTATCATCTTCCAAGGCCTTGTTGTTCCATCTGTTCTTGATATTACCCGTTCCAGCAGGAACTAATCTTCCAACAATTACGTTCTCTTTTAAACCGTTTAATGGATCAACTTTCCCTTTAATTGCAGCATCTGTTAATACTCTTGTTGTCTCTTGGAAAGATGCAGCAGAAATGAATGATTCTGTTTGAAGTGAAGCTTTAGTAATACCCATTAAAACTCTTTCTCCAACTGCAGGAGTTTTGCCTTCAGCAACTAATTTTTCATTAGTATTATCAAACTTGATTCTATCAACCACTTCACCTGGTAAATAACTTGAATCTCCAGATACCTTAACTTCAACTTTCTTAAGCATTTGTCTTAGAATTGTTTCAATATGTTTATCGTTAATAATTACACCTTGTAATCGATATACTTCTTGAACTTGATTAACAAAATATTCTGTTAATTCTTTAATGCCTAAAATTCTTAAAATATCATGCGGTAATGGCTGTCCATCTAAAAGATATTCACCTTTTTGAATTTTTTCACCAGGATTAAAGTTAATGTGTTTTCCTTTTGGAATTAAATAATTTGATGCTTCTGATCCGTCTTCAGGAACAATCGAAATTCTTTGTTTACCTCTAACTTCTTTTCCAAAAACAACACTTCCATCGTTTTCGGCTATAATAGCACTGTCCTTAGCTTTTCTAGCTTCAAAAAGTTCAGCTACTCTTGGAAGACCTCCAGTAATATCTTTAGTTTTCGTTGTTTCTTTAGGTAATCTTGCAATAACATCACCAGCATAAACTTTTTGACCATCTTTAATTGATAAAATTGAATCTGGTACTAAGTAATATCTAGCTTCATTGTCATCTGCTTTTTTAATTACATTTCCTTTTTCATCTCTTAAAGTAATTCTTGGTTTTAAATCTGTACTCTTAGATTGACCTCTCCAATCAATCACAGATTTTGATGAAATACCAGTTGCATCATCAGTAGTTTCTTGAATTGAAACACCATCTATCAAATCAACATAACTTGCAATACCACTCTTTTCAGCAATAACTGGAGTTGTATATGGATCCCACTCACAAATTTTTGTATTTGCTTTAACTTTATCTCCATTATTAAAAAATAATCTTGATCCATAAGCAACTTTATAAACTGCTATTTGAACTCCTTTATCATCCTCAATAGAAAGTTGAGTATTTCTTCCCATAACAATTAAATTCTTTTTTGAGTCTTCTAGAATATTTGAGTTAATAATTTTTAATGTCCCATCGCTTTTGCTAATAATTTGGTTATCTTGTTTGACCGAAGCTGTTCCTCCAACGTGGAATGTTCTCATTGTTAGCTGCGTACCTGGTTCTCCAATTGATTGAGCTGAAATCATACCAATTGCTTCACCCACATGCACCATTTTACCTCTAGATAAATCTCTTCCGTAACAAGTAGCACAAACACCCTCTTTAGAACTACAAGTCATTACTGAATAAACTTTTATAGATTTAACACCTGCTGCATCAATCTTATCACATCCTGCCTCATCAATCATTTCAGACTTTTTGATTATTACTTCACCACTTAAAGGATTTTTCACCTCAGCAGCTGTAACTCTACCTAGCGCTCTTTCTGCTAAACTAACGACTACATTACCACCCTCTAAAATCTCTGATAGTTCAATAAAACCTGGTTCTTCACATTTAATTTTTGTTACTGTTAAATCTTGAGCAACATCACACAATCTTCTTGTTAAATATCCAGAGCTTGCTGTTTTAAGCGCAGTATCTGCTAATCCTTTTCTTGCTCCGTGTGTAGAATTAAAATACTCTAAAGCTGTTAAACCTTCTTTAAAGTTAGAGATAATTGGACTCTCAATAATTTCACCTGAAGGTTTTGCAATTAATCCTCTCATACCAGCCAATTGTTTCATTTGCGCTGCTGAACCTCTAGCACCGCTATCAGCCATCATAAATACTGAATTTATTTTTAAACCTTCCTCTGTTTTTTCAGTTGCAGAAATTCTTTTCATCATTTCACCCGCAACTTTATCAGTACATTTAGACCATGCGTCGACAACCTTGTTGTACTTCTCACCTCTTGTAATCAAACCTTCGGCGTATTGAGTTTCATAATCTGCAATTAATTTTTTAGTATCATCAATTAATTGAGTTTTATTTTCAGGAATAATTAAATCATCTTTTCCAAATGAAATTCCTGCTTTAAATGCATGCTTAAATCCTAAATCTTTAAGTTTATCACAGAAAATAACTGTCGTTTTCTGACCACAGAATCTGAAAACCACATCAATTATTTCAGAAACAACTTTTTTTGGTAGCAATCTATCAACTAATGAAAATTTAATATTGCTATTTTTTGGTAATAGGTTGGCTAATAAAAATCTTCCTGCAGTTGATGTATATTTTTCAATTTTCTTATTTCCTTGTTCATCAACAGTTTCATATCTTGAAATAATAGTGCTATGAACGTTAATTTCACCTGAAGATAATGCAAACTCTATTTGATCAGAATTAGTAAAGTATCCAGATGGTTTATCCGTTACTGGTTCCTGTGAAAGATAATATATTCCTAAAATCATATCCTGACTTGGAACGATTATAGGTTTACCATTTGAAGGAGATAAAATGTTGTTCGTTGATAGCATTAATATTCTTGCTTCCAACTGAGCTTCTAAACTTAAAGGTACATGAACTGCCATTTGGTCACCATCAAAATCAGCATTAAAAGCTGCACAAGTTAAAGGGTGTAGCTCAATTGCATCACCTTCAATTAATTTTGGTTCAAAAGCTTGAACACCAAGTCTATGAAGTGTTGGTGCTCTATTTAATAAAACAGGGTGCTCTCTTACGATTAACTCTAATGCATCCCATACAGCATTAGTTTCTTTCTCTACTAATTTTTTAGCTTGTTTAATTGTAGATGCTAAACCTAATTTGTTTAATCTTGCGTATAAAAATGGTTTAAATAACTCCAAAGCCATTTTTTTGGGTAATCCGCACTCATGTAATTTTAAGTCTGGACCAACAACAATTACTGATCTTCCAGAGTAATCTACCCTTTTTCCTAATAAATTTTGTCTAAATCTACCCTGCTTACCTTTAAGCATTTCTGCAAGAGATTTGAGTGGTCTTTTTCCTGTTCCAGTAATAACACGACCTCTTCTTCCATTGTCGAAAAGAGCATCAACAGACTCTTGAAGCATTCTTTTTTCATTTCTAACAATGATGTCTGGAGCCTTAAGGTCCATTAATCTTTTTAATCTATTGTTTCTGTTAATAACTCTTCTGTATAGATCATTAAGATCTGAAGTAGCAAATCTACCACCGTCTAAAGGCACAAGAGGTCTTAATTCTGGTGGAATAACTGGCACTACAGTCATAATCATCCACTCTGGTTTCTGACCAGTTTCAATAAATGATTCTATTAACTTTAATCTCTTAATTGCTCTTTCTTCATTAACTTTAGATTTAGTTTCCTTAATAAAGCTAACAAGATTTTTTCTTTCTAATTCTAAGTCAAGATTTTTTAACATTTCAAGTACAGCTTCTGCTCCTATACCTGCGGTAAAGCTTTCCTCTCCAAATTCATCTTGATATTTTGCTAATTCTTCCTCATTTAAAAGTTGATTTTTTTGTAATCCAGTTAGTCCTGGTTCGATTACTATAAAGTTTTCAAAATAAAGAACTCTCTCGATTTCTTTCAACTTCATATCAACAGCAAGTGCAATTCTACTTGGTAACGATTTTAAGAACCAAATATGTGCCACAGGTGTTGCAAGATTAATGTGGCCCATTCTCTCTCTTCTTACATTAGATTTTGTTACTTCAACGCCACATTTTTCACAGATAATACCTCTAAATTTCATTCGTTTATACTTACCGCATAAACATTCGTAATCTTTGATTGGTCCAAAAATTCTTGCACAGAATAGACCATCTTTCTCGGGTCTAAACGTTCTATAATTTATAGTTTCTGGTTTTTTAATTTCACCAAATGTCCAAGATTTAATTTTCTCAGGACTAGCTAAAGAAATTTTTATGCTATTAAAATTCTGTGCTTCGGAAATTTCACTACCTTTAAATAAATCTGTTAATTCTTTTTTCATTAATTAAGCTCCACATTTAATGCTAATGATTTTATTTCTTTAACGAGTACGTTAAATGACTCTGGTATACCAGACTCGAAATTCTCTTCACCTTTAACTATAGTTTCGTAAACTTTAACTCTTCCAGCAACATCGTCTGATTTAACAGTCAATATTTCTTGAAGTGTGTATGAAGCTCCATATGCTTCAAGAGCCCATACTTCCATTTCTCCAAATCTTTGACCACCTAACTGCGCTTTACCACCAAGAGGCTGTTGTGTAACTAAACTATAAGGACCAGTTGATCTTGCATGAATTTTATCTTCAACCAAGTGATGAAGTTTCAACATGTAAATTATCCCAACAGTGACTGGTCTATCAAATTTTTCCCCAGTTCTACCATCCCATAAATAAGTTTGACCAGATCCAGGTAAGTTAGCTAACTCTAACATGTCAGTTACGTTCTTTTCTTTAGCGCCATCAAATACTGGTGTTGATATTGCAATACCATTTTGTAAGTTTTCACAAAGATCTTTAAATTCGTTCTTACTTAATTTATCTACCTTTTCATTAAAAGTATCTTCTCCATAAACAGATTTTAAGAATTTTTCTATTTTTTCAGTTCTTTCTATTTTTTTGTTATTTTCATTAACTAAGTTTTTAATCTGTTCACCAAATTCTTTACAAGCCCATCCTAAATGTGTTTCTAAAATTTGACCGACGTTCATCCTACTTGGAACACCAAGAGGGTTTAAGACAATATCTACTGGTCTTCCATCTTCTCTATATGGCATGTCTTCAACTGGCACAATTTTACTCACCACTCCTTTGTTACCATGTCTACCTGACATTTTATCACCTGGTCTTAATCTTCTTTTGATAGCAACAAAAACTTTTACCATTTTCATTACACTTGGTAATAAATCATCACCACTTCTAATTTTTAAAACTTTATCTTCAAATCTTTCTGTTATGTCTTGTTTGGCTTTGTTGTATTGATCTTTAAGTTGAGCTAAAGTAGCTTCATCATTTACATTTCCAACTGTAATTTTGAAAACATCATTTATAGATAGATTGTTTATTGCATCAAAGTCTAATTTCGTACCCTCAGACAGTTCCTTGACTTTTTTAGTTAATGATGAGCCTGATAATATTTGAGAGGCTCTCTGTTTAATACTTCTCTCTAAAATTTCTTCTTCAACAATTTTATCTTGTTGAACTTGTTCAATTTCAGCTCTTTCAATTGTGATTGATCTTTCATCTTTCTCAATTCCATGTCTATTAAAAACTCTAACATCTACTACTGTTCCACTAGAACCTCTAGACATTCTTAAAGATGTATCAGTAACATCGATTGCTTTTTCTCCAAATATAGATCTCAATAATTTTTCTTCAGGACCTGAGGCAGAATCTCCTTTAGGAGTTACTTTACCAACTAAAATATCACCAGCATTGACTTCCGCACCAATATAAACAATTCCAGACTCATCAAGGTTTTTTAAAGCTTCTTCATTTACATTTGGTATATCTCTCGTGATTTCTTCTTCACCAAGCTTCGTATCTCTAGCCATTATTTCGTATTCAACTATATGAACAGATGTAAATACATCATCTGTCACACATCTTTCAGAAATCAAAATAGAATCTTCAAAATTATAACCTTGCCATGGCATGAAGGCTACTGTTACATTTTTACCTAAAGCTAATTCACCTAGTTTTGTTGAAGGACCATCCGCAATGATATCACCTGATTTAACCTTGTCACCAACACGAACAAGAGGTTTTTGGTTAATACACGTATTTTGATTTGATCTTTTAAATTTTTGAAGATTGTAAATATCAACACCAGATTTACTAAAATCAGTTTCCTCAGTTGCTTTAATTACAATTCTTTTTCCATCAATTTTATCAACTATACCGTCTCTTTTTGCAACAATAGTTACTCCTGAGTCTAATGCAACATCACTTTCTATACCGGTTCCTACAAGTGGAGACTCTGGTTTTAATAGTGGCACTGCTTGTCTCATCATATTTGATCCCATCAAAGCTCTGTTAGCATCATCATTTTCTAAAAAAGGAATTAATGATGCTGCAACTGAAACAAGTTGCTTAGGTGAAACGTCTATGTAATCTATTGCATCAGGTTTTGATAAAAGAAAATTTAAATTCTGTCTGCAAGAAACTAGTTCTTCAATAATTTTTCCATTTTTGTCGAGTTTGGTGTTAGCTTGGGCAATAGTGAATTTTGTTTCTTCCATTGCTGATAAGTATTCCACTTTATCCTGAACAACACCGTCTTTAACTTTTTTATAAGGGCTTTCAATAAAGCCATATTTATTAATCTTGGCATATGTTGATAAACTATTAATTAAACCAATATTTGGTCCTTCAGGTGTTTCGATTGGACAAATTCTTCCATAATGAGTTGGGTGAACGTCACGAACCTCAAAACCAGCTCTTTCTCTTGTAAGACCTCCAGGTCCTAAAGCTGAAACCCTTCGTTTGTGTGTAATTTCAGAAAGTGGATTTGTTTGATCCATAAATTGAGAAAGCTGTGAGCTCGCAAAGAAATCTTTAAGTGAGACTGTTAATGGTTTAGCGTTTATTAAATCTTGTGGCATCGCAGACTCAACATCCAAGGTAGTCATTTTCTCTTTGATTGCTCTTTCCATTCTATAAACACCAATTCTTGCCTGATTTTCTACTAGCTCACCTACAGAACGTACTCTTCTGTTACCTAAGTGATCGATATCATCAACATCATCTTTACCATCACGTAAATCTAACATTTTATGTATGATCGCAATAATGTCATCATTTCTTAAAATTGTAATTTTATCTGAACACTCCTGATTTAGTCTCGAGTTCATTTTTACTCTACCAACGTCAGACAGATCGTATCTATCAGAACTAAAGAAAAGATTATTAAATATTTGAGTAGCTATCTCAATTGTAGGTGGCTCACCTGGTCTTAACATTTTATAAATTTCTGTAATAGCTTCGTCTTTTGAATTATTTTTATCTGCTAAAACGGTTGTTAATAAATAAGGCCCTTTATTAATTGAATTAGTGACAGATATTTGAAGAGAATAAATATTGGCATCTAAAATTTGTTGGATTATGGTGTCGTTTAACTCTGTACCAATTTTAAAAACACCATCTTCTTCTTCATTTACTTTAACATCTCTATGAAGAAATTTTCCAAAAAGAGACTCTCTCGATACCAAAATATCTTTAAGTCCATCATTAGCTAATTTCTTAGCGGTTAGAAAATTAATTTTGTCACCTAATTTTACTACAACTTCACCAGTTTTAGCATCAATTACTTCCTCAGAAAAGTTTTTGGCTTTATAATTTTCAGGATTAAATTTTGTTTTCCATTTTTCTGTCTTGGTGTCAAAAGTGTATTGTTCACTTTCATAAAACTCATCAACAATTTCCGATTTAGTAAATCCTAAAGCTAATAATAATGTAGATGCGTAAATTTTCTTTTTTCTATCTATTTTAAAATATAAAAAATCTTTTACATCATATTCGAAATCTAACCATGAGCCTCTATTTGGTATTACTCTGCAATTAAATAACAATTTACCACTTGCATGTGTCTTTCCTTTGTCATGATCAAAAAATACTCCAGGACTTCTGTGCATTTGATTAACAACAACACGCTGAACTCCATTAGTTATAAAAGTACCACTGTTTGTCATCATTGGTACTTCACCCATATAAACCTCTTGCTCTTTAGCTGATAAAATATCTTTAGTGTTGTTCTCTTGGTCTATTTCATAAACAACTAATCTTAGAGTGCATTTAAGTGCTGAAGAATAAGTCAAACCTCTAGCAATACATTCTTCTACATCAAATTTTGGCTTTTCTAATCTATAAGAAACATACTCTAAAGTTGCTTTGTCATTTAAATCTTCAATTGGAAATATACTTTTGAATACTCTATCAAAACCTTTTGTAAGTTCTGTTTCAGCATAAAATTCAGTTAATTCTTTATAAGAATTTTTTTGAACTTCTATTAAATTTGGTATTGATAAACTTTCCTTTAATTTACCAAAACTTTTTCTAATGTTTTTCTTTTCAGTAAAAGATAATTGCATCTATATTTATTAATACTGATTAAAAATTAATCAGTATTTGAATTCTTTCTAATTGTTTTATTTAAGTTCTACTTTAGCGCCAGCAGCTTCTAACTTAGCTTTGATCTCTTCAGCATCTTTTTTATTTACACCAGACTTAACTTCTTTTGGTGCACCTTCAACAAGATCTTTAGCTTCTTTTAAACCTAATGAAGTAGCTGCTCTTACTTCTTTAATAACATTAATTTTTTTATCACCCGCAGAAACAAGCATGATTGTGAAATCATCTTTTTCCTCTGCTGGAGCTGCACCACCTGCTGCTGCTGGAGCTGCTGCAGCCATTGGAGTTACACCCCACTTTTCTTCTAGTTGTTTTGAAAGTTCGGCTGCTTCAGCTACAGTCAAACTTGATAGGTCTTCAATAATTTTGTTTAGGTCAGGCATATTTATCACTCTTTAGGTTGTGTTTCAGAATTTTCTGCCGACAAACTACTCATTTTTTCTGAATGTGCAAGCAAAATACTGATTAATTTAGATGCAGAAGCGTTCAAAATACCTACAATATTGGCTCTTGCTTCATCTAATGTAGGTAGACTAGCTACATTTTGGACACCTGCTTGGTCTAAAACCTCATCGTCCATTATTCCGCCAATTAATTTTAAGTTTTTATTATCTTTTGCAAATTTTGATAGAATCCTTGCAGACATTATTGCATCCTCACCAAACGCAACTGCCGTTGGACCTGTAAATAAATTTGATAGATCTTTGCACTTAGTTTTTTCCAAAGCAAGCTTAGTAATTCTGTTTTTTGTTATTTTAAAAATAATTCCATGCTCTCTCATTTTGGCTCTTAAATCATCTAATTGAGTCATTGTTAAACCCTGGTAATGAGTAACCATTACAGCTTTACTGTTTTCAAACTTAGCTGTCATTTCTTCAATATAATTTTTCTTTTGTTCTTTATTCATCATAACTATATCGATTTCCCTAATTTAACTTTATAAGACACACCCATTGTAGATGTTGCAAATACACCTTTAATTAAATCACCTTTTAAAGTGTTGTTTGTTTTTTCTTTTTCAAGTGCATCTATAATTGCATTATAGTTTTTTATTAATTGATCGTCAGAAAAAGATTTTTTTCCAATACTTACACCAATATTTCCGTCTTTATCATTTCTTATTTCAACTTGACCTGATTTAGCGTTAGTTACCGCTTCCTTAATATTTTCTGATACAGAACCTAGTTTAGGATTTGGCATCAAACCTTTAGGTCCTAAAACTTTCCCTAATTTAGAAAGTTTAATCATCATTCCTGGTGTACAAATTAATTTTTCAAAGTTTAATTCACCAGCTTTAATTTTATCTACAAATTCATCGCCACCAACAATATCAGCTCCAGCATCTTTAGCTTCTTCTGCTTTATTATCTTCACAAACTACAGCAACCTTAACTGTTTTACCTGTTCCTCCTGGTAAATTAACTACTGTTCTAATATTTACTTCACTCTTTTTTTGTTTGTTATTGATTTGAAAACTTAAGTCTAAAGACTCATCAAACTTAGTAGTACAATTTTTTTTTAATTCAGGTAACAAATTCTCAATAGTATCTGAATTTAAGTCTTTGGTATTTTCAGGTAATTTTTTATATCTTTTTGATGGCATTATTCTTTTACCTCGATTCCCATTGATCTTGCAGATCCTGCTATAATTTTAATTGCTTCTTCAATGTCATGTGCATTTAAATCGTTCATTTTTTCTTTTGCAATATTTTCTAATTGTTGTTTTGAAATCGATGCAACTATATTTCTGCCTGGCTCTTTTGAACCACCCTTTAGTTTAACTGCTTCTTTAATATAGAAAGACGCTGGGGGAGATTTGATTTTAAAATCAAATTTTTTATCTTTATAAACCGTTATCTCAACAGGTACAGGTTTACCCGCCATTGATTTCGTTTTATCATTGAAGGCTTTACAGAATTCCATGATGTTTACACCACGTTGACCTAACGCAGGTCCAACAGGTGGAGCTGGGTTTGCTTGTCCACCTTTAATTTGTAATTTTATAAATCCACTAATTTCTTTTGCCATTAACTTACCTTTTCAACTTGATTATATTCTAAATCTACTGGTGTTGGACGACCAAATATAGAAACTGACACCTTAAGTCTAGCTTTTTCTTCATCAATTTCTTCAATCATACCTGTAAATGAAGCAAATGGACCATCTACAACCTGAATTTTTTCTCCTACACTATACTCAATACCAGATTTTGGTTGAGCAACTCCGTCTTTAATTTGACCTAAAATTTTTTCTACTTCCTTGTCAGATACTGGCACTGGAATACCTTTGCTTCCTAAAAATCCACTAACTCTCTTAATGTTTTTAATCATATGGTAGATATTGTTATCCATTTCACTTTTAATTAAAACATATCCAGGGAAGTACTTTTTTTTCCTTTGAATTCTTTTACCTCTTTTAACCTCAGTAACATCATGAGTGGGTACAATTATTTCCTCAAATTTTTCACTTATTTTAGCTTTGTCAGCTTCTTCTTTAATTAAAGAAGCTACTTTATTTTCAAAGCTTGAATGAGATTGAACAATATACCAATTTTTCATTAAATACTTACCTTAAGTAATAATTCTAGGAAAAATTTTAAAACCTGATCTAAAAGAAGAAAAAATAAGGACATAACTAAAGCCATTACAAATACCATTAATGCGCCTTGCAATGTTTCTTTCCATGTAGGCCAAGTTACTTTGAATGCTTCTTGTTTTACTTCTTGTATAAATTTAATCGGGTTCTTCATAATTTTAAGCTCAAATTGGCAGGAGCGGAGGGACTCGAACCCTCAGCCTCCGGTTTTGGAGACCGGCGCTCTACCAATTGAGCTACACTCCTATTTATAGAGTTACTCTATAATTTTAGTTACTACTCCTGCTCCAACAGTTCTTCCACCTTCTCTTATAGCGAAATTTAATTTTTCAGCCATAGCGATTGGTGTAATTAACTTAACAGTAAACTTAGCATCGTCACCTGGCATAACCATTTCTGTTCCTGCTGGCAACTCTACTTCTCCTGTCACGTCTGTTGTTCTAAAATAAAACTGAGGTCTATATTTTGTGAAGAAAGGAGTGTGTCTTCCACCCTCGTCTTTTTTAAGAATATAGGCTTGAGCTTCAAATTTAGTATGAGGAGTTATTGATCCAGGCTTACAAAGAACTTGACCTCTTTCAATGTCAGTTCTTTCAATACCTCTCAATAAAATTCCTACGTTATCACCAGCTTCACCTGAGTCTAAAAGTTTTCTAAACATTTCTACTCCAGTACAAACTGATTTTTTTGTTTCTTTAATTCCAACGATTTCAACTTCCTCACCAGTTTTAATTACACCAGATTCTACTCTACCTGTTGCAACTGTTCCTCTTCCTGAAATTGAAAATACGTCCTCAACTGGCATCAAGAATGGTTTGTCAACTTCTCTAGCTGGTTGTGGGATATGTTCGTCAACAGCTTTCATTAATTCTAAAATTGAATTTTTTCCAATTTCATCATCTCTTTTTTCAACTGCTGCTAAAGCTGAACCTTTAACGATTGGAGTTGTATCTCCAGGATATTTGTATGAAGTTAAAAGTTCTCTAATTTCTTCTTCTACAAGTTCAATCATATCTTTATCATCAACTTGGTCTACTTTATTTAAGTAAACAACAATTGCTGGAATACCAACTTGTCTTCCTAAAAGAATGTGTTCTCTTGTTTGTGGCATTGGTCCATCTGCAGCATTAACAACTAAGATGGCTCCATCCATTTGTGCGGCACCAGTGATCATGTTCTTCACATAATCAGCGTGACCTGGACAGTCTACGTGTGCATAGTGTCTTTTTTCAGTTTCATATTCAACGTGAGCCGTTGAAATTGTAATTCCTCTTTCTTTTTCCTCTGGAGCTTTATCGATTTGATCGTATGCTACAGCAGTTCCACCTCCAGCTTCAGCTAAAACATTTGTGATAGCTGCAGTAAGAGTAGTTTTACCATGATCGACATGACCAATAGTCCCAATGTTACAGTGGGGTTTACTTCGTACAAATTTTTCTTTTGACATTTCTTTTTAACCTCAGTTTTTTTTGTTTCTAATTTTATTTTTCTTGGAGCGGGTAAAGGGAATCGAACCCTTACATCCAGCTTGGAAGGCTAGCGTTCTACCATTGAACTACACCCGCACAACCCCAAGAGTAACACTCCATTGTTAATCAAAAATTCATTGAATGGTGGAGGGGGAAAGATTCGAACTTTCGAAGACCGAAGTCAACGGGTTTACAGCCCGCCCCATTTGACCGCTCTGGAACCCCTCCTCTGGGGAAGTGTCCCCTTGTTCAATAAAACTTCAAATAACAGGCGTTTTATATATTTTATTTATCCAAATGCAACACGTGATTTATTAAGAAAATCTCTTTAAAAACGTGTAAAACACTTGATAATTTTATGAATAAATCATCTTTTTTTATAGTGGGCCAACATGCTGTAATTGAAGCTTTAAGGAATCCGAATAGGAAGGTTTTAAGAGTGTTTTTGACAGAGGACGCTAAAAAAAATATTCACAAAAAAAACCCAAATAAAAATCTTCTACAAGACGTAAAAGTTTATTTTAAATCCAAAAAAGAATTGGATAAATATTCATCAAAAGATCAATTGATGCATAATGGTTACGTTGCAGAAATCGAACATCTTGACTCACTAGATTTAAAAGAATTTATTAAAGAAAAAAAAAATTTAACATTTGTTTGTTTAGATGAAGTTACTGATCCAAGAAATATAGGCTCTTTGATTAGAAGTGCAGCTTCTTTTAATATTGATGGTTTGATAATTAAAGAACGACATTTTCCTAGAGATAGTAAATTAATGTATAAATCAGCGAGTGGATGTATGGAGCATGTTAAAATATTTCAGGTATCCAATATTAATTCAACTTTGAAAAATCTTAGAGAAAAAAATTTTTGGGTTTATGGTTTTGATTCAAAAGGTCAAAAAGATTTTACGGATGTAAAATGGGAAGGAAATAATATTTTGCTCTTTGGTTCAGAAGGATTTGGAATGAGACAGCATACAGGTAAATATGCAGATTTTTTTGTTAAAATTGATATCAATAAAGATATTGAAAGTTTAAATATCTCAAATAGTGCAGCAATTGTGTTTCATCATTTAAGTTATTTAAAAAAAAAGAGTTGATTATTTTATAAATAGTTAATAATTATTGCGCATGCCCTTGTAGCTCAGTTGGTAGAGCAATTGATTTGTAATCAATAGGTCCGCGGTTCGAATCCGTGCGGGGGCACCATAATTTTCTCTACCAAGCAATTAATTTCCAACACTCACCAACATTCTCGATACGAACATAGCAACCGAAAAATGACATTATTTTAAATGCAAAAAATCCTGTAATTAAAATTAGCACAACTAATACAATTGAATTAATTTTATTCATCTAATCTAACTTGTTTCTCTTCTTATTTGTTCAATTTTAATTTTTTTTTGCAAACTTCTGCTTTTGTCATAAAGTAAATTAAACTTAATTTTGTTGTTAGTTTTTACAGTAATTGATTTAGCATTTCTTACTTCTAAATTATCTGCTACAGCACTTATTGGTCTCTTTGAAGGATTTAGATTTGTAATAATGATTTTTGTTTTATCATTTACAATTTTACCCTTCCATCTTCTTGGTCTAAATGCGCTTATTGGAGATATAGACAATTTTTTTGAATGAAGACTTAAAATAGGTCCATGAACAGATAGATTATAAGCTGTACTACCAGCTGGTGTTGATACTAAAACACCATCAGAGACTAATTTTTTAATTATTTGTCTTGATCCTTGCTTAATGGATAGCGAAGCTGCTTGCCTACTTTGTCTTAATACTGAAACTTCATTTATTGCTATAGATTTTTTAATTTGATTATTTTTGTTTCTTACTGTCATTTCTAAAGGTGAAATAGAAACCATATTTGCTCTAGATAAATTTTTTATAATATTATTAGAGGAAAATTTATTCATCAGAAAACCATAGTTTCCTGAATTAATACCATAAAATTGTTTGTTAAAATTTTTGTTTTTTTTTAATGTTTGAAGCATGAATCCGTCACCTCCAATAACAATAATTAAATTATCTTTTTGAAAATTATTAGATTTTATTTTTTTTAATAAAATATTTTTTATACTTAAGGATTTTTTATTTTTATCTGAAATAATTTGAAGCTTATTCATTTCATTTAGTGGTGCCCTCGGCCAGACTCGAACTGGCACTCCGCAAGCGGCAAGGATTTTAAGTCCTTTGTGTCTACCAATTTCACCACGAGGGCATTTATGAACATCATTGTTATATCGTCAATTATTTATAACTCAACTATATTAAATTGTACTGGTAATCTCTAGCCTCTATTACCTCTTTTGGTAATTTCAGCTCAACATCTTCAATTTTAATTACTTCGTCTTTTTTAATATCCTTTTTCAATATAGCATTATCAGTTAGACCTAATGGTAATATCATTTCACTTTTAGATTTGTGTGAAGTAATCAACTTGCCTCTTGCACAAAATCCTCCCTCTCCATCAAGTTTTTCACCAACTTTCAAATTTTTTTTAGCTACACTTCCTACATCTGCATTATAATTTTTTGTATATCCTGTTGCTCGATTATCAAGTGCTATAGAGTATATAGACTGTGCAAGTTCTAAGCCAATATAGTGATAAGGTCTCCATATTGCAGAATAGTTCCCTGTGGAGTCAGTTACCATTCCATAATCTTTAAAACAATTTTTCACATATTCATTTTTAGCTTTAATGACAATGTATACGCCCCATCTTAAATCATTAGGAATATCTTTTTTATCTAAATCAATGCTAGATATAACTTCTACTTGACCGTCAAAATCAATTAACCCTCCATCATTTTTTGGTATTAATTTTTTTGCAATATCATAAACACCAACTGGAGGAAAAGTTAATCCATTTGAGGGACATTTAAGATTTGCAGCATTACTTACTGCGCACATTTCAATTGCTGATTTATCGCCACATAAAAAACTGTTAAACATTTTAGGATTCATCCCAGATTCGTTTTCAGCTCTTTCTTTAGTTAAACCATAATGACCCCAAACTGTATCTGGTGTTGAATATTCAAAGGTTGGGTGATACTTAGTTCCCTTTCCTGCACAGATTACTTCAAAACCATTAAGTCTGGCCCATTCAATTTGCTCTAAAATTAATGAAGGCTGGTCACCGTAAGCCATAGAGCAAATAACTCCATTCTCTTTAGCTAAATCTGATAAATATTTTCCACATGTAATATCGGCCTCTACATTAACTAGGATTAAATGTTTTTTACTTTTTATAATTTTTACTGCATGAACTGTTCCAGAAATTGGATTTCCAGTTGCTTCGATGAAAATTTCAATATTTCTATCTATAATTTGATCGAGAGAATTAGAGAAATTAATTTTAGATATTTCCTCTTCATTTATTCCACTTTTAATACAATTTTTTTTTGCTTGATCAATATTTAGATCAACAATGCTATCAATCTCTATTTTATTTAAATGAGAATATTGAGACAGAAACATACTTACAAATTTCCCACATCCAATAAAAGCTACTCTTATTGGGTCTTTTCGTTCCTCTAATTTTGTGTGTAAAAACATATCAATTAATATTGTAATGCCTTTATAAGAAACTTTTTATCAAGTTTGCAATCTCTATATCCTCTTTTAACTACATTAAGGTATCTTTCTGTTGGAAACTTAAATGGAGATTTTTTTACCATGGTATAGGTCATGACTTTTTTTCCATAGTAAAAAAAATAATGTTTTTTATAAAGAATTGGAAAGTCTTCATAAACATCTAATTTTTTTTCATCACTTTTTGAAATTTCAAATAATCCACCTGGTACGATTGAATTTTTTTTAGGCTCAATGTCTGCAGCTCTATACTTGCTTCTAAAAGTTAGTTTAAAATCTTTTAAATTTATTTTCTTTAAAAAAATACTATCTTTACATCTTCGTTTCATTTGAAAATGGTGAAGATTACTACCATAAGCAAAATACAACATTAGCGTTCAACCACCTCAATTTTTTTTTCATTTACAAATTTTAAAATTTGAGAATTACAATCATTAATTTTGTTTTGATCTTCAGATCTAATGACTATCGACACCCCTAATTTTCCAGCGTGAAAAAAAGGATAGCTTCCAATTTCAACATCTAAATTGTCATTTTGCACTTTTGTTAGTGAACTCGCTATTTCACTTTCAACAGTTCTTAAGCTTATAGTTAAGCTTTTAATTGGTTCACCACCAACTATATTATTTGTTAATCCACCTAACATTGATTTTAATATCGAAGGAACTCCTGGAAGAGAGTAAACATTTTCAACATTAAATCCTGGAGCACCACTTGTGGGGTTTAAAATTAAATTTGCATTTTCAGGCATCCAAGCCATTTTTTGTCTTCCTTCATTAAATTCTCCAGGTTGATAATAGGCCTCTAATATTTTGAAAGCTTCTTTGTGAACTTCGTATTTTAAACCAAATGCTTTTGAAACTGATTGAGCTGTAATATCGTCATGAGTTGGCCCAATACCTCCAGTTGTAAAAACATAATTGTATTTAGATCGTAGTAAATTTAATGTTTCAACTATGGTGCTCTCTACATCTGGTATTACTCTAACCTCTTCAACTTTCACTCCTATAGAATTAAGCCAAGTCGCTAATGTTGAAGTATTAGTATCTTGTGTTCTTCCAGATAAAATCTCGTTTCCAATTATTAATATTGATGCATTAAATTTTGCTTTTTTATCCATATGAAATATATAATTTAGTAATGGAATTTACCAAGTCTTTAGTAAAAGGCAAACTAATCAAACGTTATAAAAGGTTTTTTACCGACATTAAAATTGGTAAAGAAATTGTCACAGCTCATTGTCCTAACACTGGTTCTATGAAAGGTTTGTTAGACGAGGGTAACGATGTTTATTTGTTGCCAAATAATGATCCTAAAAGAAAACTAAAATTTGGACTTGAAATAATTAAATCAAGAAAAAATCTAGTTGGTGTGAACACTCATATGGCTAACAAGATTGTGCATCATGGTATTAAAAATAATCTAATTAAAGAATTAAAAAATAACGATACAATTAAGCCAGAAGTCTTCTTTAATAAGGAGACTAGATTTGATTTTTTATTAGAAAAGAATAATCAAAAAAGCTTTATTGAAGTCAAAAATGTTACCTTATTTAGAAATAAAGAAACCGCTGAGTTTCCAGATGCTATTACGTCAAGAGGATCTAAGCATTTATTAACTCTTATTGATGCCATAAAAAAAGGTTATACGTGTTATTTGTTGTTTTTAGTTCAAATTCAAAATATGAAATATTTTAAAATAGCTAAAGATATAGACGAAGAATATTATAAAAATTATTTAAAAGCTAAAAAAGCTGGAGTAAATTTTTTAGCATATAGATGTGATGTAAGTTCAAAAAAAATTTTTATAGATAAAAAACTTAAAATTTTAGATGAGTGAATATAAAGAAAAATTTGAAAAAATGAGAGTTGCTGGAAAATTAGCAGCAAGAACTCTTGATATGTTAACTGAAAACATTAAAGAAGGTGTCTCAACAGACTATATAGATAAATTAGGGTACGAGTTTATAAGAGATAATGGAGGTCACTCTGCTCCACTCTACTATAGAGGTTTTACAAAATCTTTATGTACTTCATTAAATCATGTTGTGTGTCACGGAATTCCTTCAGATAGAATTTTAAGAGATGGTGATGCGGTTAATGTTGATGTTACTGCGATCGTTGATGAACATTATGGAGATACAAGTAGAATGTTTTGTATTGGTAAAACACCAATTAAATTAAACAATCTTATAGATGCAACGTACGAGTCTATGATGAGAGCTATCAAAATATTAAAACCAGGTACAAAATTGGGTGATATTGGTTATGAAATTCAATCTTATGTTGAAGATAAAGGTTATTCTGTGGTTAGAGATTTTTGTGGTCATGGTATAAGCACAACATTTCATGAACCACCTAATATTTTACATTATGGAAATAAAAACTCTGGCGCGGAGTTAAAACCTGGTATGACTTTTACAATAGAACCAATGATAAATTCAGGTAAATATGATGTTAAAATGTTGAATGATGGTTGGACTGCGGTTACAAAAGATAAATCTTTATCTGCTCAATTTGAGCATACGTTAGGAATTACTGAAAATGGTTATGAAATCTTTACAGAATCTGCTAAAGGTTATTCAAAGCCTCCATACTTATAATTAATGATTAAAAGATATTCTCGAAAAGAACTAACTGATATTTGGTCAGAAGAAAATAAATACAAAATTTGGTTAGATGTAGAAATTGCAGCCGCTGAAGCTATGGAGAAACTTGGTCAAATTCCAAGAGGAGTAGCTTCAATTGTTAGAAAAAAGGCAGTTATCAATGTAAGCAGAATTCATAAGATAGAAGCAGAAGTTAAACACGACGTAATAGCTTTTCTAACCTCTGTGACTGAAAAAGTAGGTATTAAAGCTAGATATCTTCACCAAGGTATGACCTCATCAGATGTATTGGATACAAGTTTTAATATCCAAATGGTTCAATCAGGTAAAATCATCTTAAAAGACTTAGATCAAATTTTAAAAGTTCTTAAAAAACAAGCTAAGAAATACAAATTTACTCCGTGCATGGGAAGAAGTCACGGTATTCATGCTGAACCTGTTACTTTTGGATTAAAATTGGCTTCGTTTTACGAAGAATTTAAGAGAAATAGAAAAAGATTAGCAGATGCAATAGATGAGGTATCCACTTGCGCAATATCTGGGGCTGTTGGAACCTTTGCAAACATTAATCCTAATGTTGAAAAACACGTTGCCAAAAAATTAGGTTTAAAAGTTGAGCCAATTTCAACTCAAGTAATACCAAGAGACCGACATGCTTTTTATTTCTCAATATTAGGAATTATTGCTGGATCAATTGAAAGAGTTGCAGTTGAGATTAGACATTTACAAAGAACTGAAGTTTATGAATTACAAGAATTCTTTTCAAAAAATCAAAAAGGTTCTTCAGCAATGCCTCATAAAAAAAATCCAATATTAAGTGAAAACTTAACTGGTCTTGCAAGAATGGTTAGAAGTGCAGTCATTCCTGCTTTAGAAAATATTGCTCTATGGCATGAAAGAGATATTTCTCATTCTAGTGTTGAGAGAAACATCGGGCCTGATGCAAACATTACAACTGATTTTGCTCTTGTGAGACTAACAAATATTTTAGATAACATGATTGTTTACCCTAAAAAAATGTTAGAAAATTTAAATATCACCAAAGGATTGATTTTTTCACAAGAAGTAATGCTAGAGCTAACAAAATCTGGATTAAGTAGAGAGCAATCTTACCGAATGGTTCAAAATTACGCTAAAAAATGTTTTGCAGAGGATTTAGACTTATTTGATGTGATTAGTTCTGATAAGTTAATTATGAGTAAAATTACTCCTAAAAAACTAAAATCTATATTTAGTTACGCAAAACACTTTAAAAATGTAAATTTGATCTTTAGAAGAGTTTTTAAATAATGAAAAAGGGAAAAAAACTATACGAAGGAAAAGCTAAAATCATTTATGCAACTAATGATAAAAATTTAGTCATTCAGTATTTTAAAGATGATGCAACCGCATTTAACAATCAGAAAAAATCTACTATTGAAGGAAAAGGTGTTTTAAATAACAGAATTTCAGAACACATCCTCTCCAACCTTTCTCAAATTGGAATTAAAAACCATTTAGTAAAAAGACTTAATATGAGAGAACAGGTTATTAAGTTAGTTGAAATTATTCCAATTGAATTCATTGTAAGAAATGTTGCAACTGGATCTATTACCAAAAGATTAGGAATTGAAGATGGTACAGTTTTAAAAGAGCCTCTAATTGAGTATTGCTTAAAGGATGACAAATTAGGCGATCCATTAATTGCAGAAGAGCATATCTTAGCTTTTGATTGGGCTACTAAAAATGAAATAGATAAAGTTAAAAAAATGATTTTAAGAATTAATGACTTTATGATCGGTATGTTTAGAGGCGTTGGAATTAAGCTAATTGATTTTAAATTAGAATTTGGAAGAATAAAGGCTAACGGTAAAGATGAAGTGATATTGGCTGATGAAATTAGCCCTGATACTTGCAGACTTTGGGACAGTATAACAGACAAAAAACTAGATAAAGACAGATTTAGAAAAAATTTAGGTGATCTTATTCCAGCATATACAGAAGTTGCAAAAAGACTGGGGATACTTCATGAGCAATCAAACGTTTCAGCGGTTAATGTTACCAAGCTATCGTCTGTTAAAAGGAAACGTAAATGAAAATTTCAGTAATCATTACTCTTAAAAAAGATGTGCTAGATCCTCAAGGTAAGGTTATTCACCAAACTTTAGATGGAATGGGCTTTAATGACATTAATGAAGTAAGACAAGGTAAGTATTTCGAGATCGATACCAAAGAAAGTGATCCAAAAAAAGCTAAGGATAAAGTTGAAGAAATGTGCAAAAAACTTTTAGCTAATCTTGTTATTGAAAATTATAAAATTATTGATGCACAATAATTAATGAAATCATCCGTTATTACATTTCCAGGATCAAATTGTGATAGAGACATGGATGTGGCTCTTAAAAAATTTGGGTTTAAAAATAAGATGGTTTGGCATGATGATGTTGAATTACCTAAAAGTGATTTAGTCGTATTACCTGGTGGGTTTTCATATGGTGATTATTTAAGATGTGGAAGTATGGCCTCTAAATCTAAAATTATGAAATCAGTAATCAATTTTGCAAACTCTGGTGGTATGGTAATGGGAATTTGCAATGGTTTTCAAATACTAGTTGAGACAGGTTTGGTTCCTGGTGTGTTGTTAAGAAACAAATATCTAGAATTTATTTGCAAAAATGTGTTTGTAAAAATTAATAATAAATCAAATAATTATTTTAATAATATTAAAAATGATGTTTTAGAATTTCATATTGCTCACAATGAAGGAAATTATTTTTGCACGAAAAATCAATTAAAAGAAATTGAAGACAATGAGCAAGTTGCAATAAATTATTGTGACGAAAATGGAAAAGTAGAAGATGATTTTAACCCAAATGGTTCAGTTAAAAATATCGCTGGTATATTTAATAAAGAAAAAAACGTTTTAGGTATGATGCCTCATCCTGAAAGAATGATTGATAATTGTTTATCTGGAGAAGATGGTTCAATTTTTTTTAATAATTTAATTAATAATTTAAAATGATTGTAAACGAACAGGTAGCTATTGATCATGGTTTAAAGAAAGATGAATATGCTAAAATTTGTGAATTATTAAAAAGAACACCAAATATTACTGAATTAGGTATCTTTTCTGCAATGTGGAATGAGCATTGCTCTTATAAATCCTCAAGACTTCATTTAAAAAAACTTCCTACAAAAGGAAAAAAGGTAATTCAAGGACCAGGAGAAAATGCTGGTGTTATTGATATTGAAGATAATGATGCCATTGTATTTAAAATTGAAAGCCACAACCACCCATCTTTTATTGAACCCTATCAAGGTGCTGCGACTGGTGTTGGCGGGATTATGAGAGATGTGTTCACAATGGGCGCAAGACCTATTGCTAACTTAAACTCAATTCATTTTGGTTCGCCTCAGCACAAAAAGACAAAAAACCTACTAAGAGGTGTTGTTCATGGAATTGGAGGATATGGAAATTGTATGGGTGTTCCAACAGTTGCAGGGCAAACTAGTTTTGATAGCTCATATAATGGAAATATCTTAGTTAACGCTATGACGCTTGGCTTGGTCAAAAAAGACAAGATTTTTTATTCAAAAGCAGCAGGTTTAAATAAACCTGTCATCTATGTTGGTTCAAAAACAGGAAGAGATGGAATTCATGGTGCCAGTATGGCTTCAGCAAGTTTTGATGACAAAATAGAGGAAAAGAAACCCACTGTTCAAGTTGGAGATCCATTTACTGAAAAACTATTACTTGAGGCTTGTTTAGAATTAATGGCTGGAGACTCGATTATTGCTATTCAAGATATGGGAGCAGCAGGATTAACCTCATCAAGCATTGAAATGGCTTCTAAAGGAAATCTTGGAATTGAAATAAATCTTAACAAAGTTCCTTGTAGAGAGGCTAAAATGACTCCCTATGAAATTATGCTGTCTGAAAGCCAAGAGAGAATGTTGATTGTTTTAGAAAATGGAAAAGAAAAACAAGCAAAAAAAATATTTGATAAATGGAATTTAGATTTTGCTGTGATTGGTAAAACAACTAACTCAAAAAAAATACAACTTTACTTTGATGATGAAATGGTGGCTGACATCCCTGTAAATACTTTAGTTGAAAATTCACCGATGTATGATCGAAAATGGAAAAAAGCAAAGCTTCCTAAAAAAAATAAAATTAAAAAAGAAGATTTAAAAAATTTCAAAATTATTGATGTTCTTAAAAAAGTTTTAGCAAACCCAAATATTTGTAGCAAAGAATGGATTTGGCAACAGTATGATCATACGGTTATGGGTGACACCATTCAAAAACCAGGTGGTGATGCTGGGGTTGTGAGAGTACATGGAACGAATAAAGCTGTAGCAGCATCAGTAGACAGTTCTGCAGTTTATTGTTGGGCCCACCCTCTTACTGGTGGAAAACAAGTTGTTTGTGAAAGTTTTAGAAATTTAATTGCTGTTGGAGCAAAACCTATTGCTATTACCAATTGCTTAAATTTTGGAAGCCCAGAAAATGAGGAGAATATGGGTGAATTTGTTGAATGTGTTCAAGGAATTGGTGAGGCAAGTGAATATTTAAAATTCCCAGTAGTTTCAGGAAATGTATCTTTTTACAATCAAACTAAGGATGAAGGTATCAAGCCGACCCCTGCTATTGGAGGTGTCGGTTTAATAAAGGACTATAATAAAATGATCACTATGGATTTTAAAGAAATTGATAATGTGATTTTAGTTATTGGAAAAACAGAAGGTCATTTGGATCAAAGTTTATTTGCAAGAAACATTTTAAATGAAAAAAATGGTCCACCACCAGAAATAAATTTGTTTAATGAAAAAAATAATGGAGAAACTTTGTTAAAACTCATTGAGAGTAATCTCATTAAAAGTGCACACGATGTTTCTATGGGGGGTATTATTACTGCAGTTGCTAAAATGTGTATCAAAGGTAAAAAAGGAGTTAATCTAAATAAACCAAAATATTTAATTAATGAAATGGAGTATTTCTTTGGTGAAGATCAAGGACGTTACATTATTGAAGTTAATAAAAAAGATTTAAAAAAAGTCACAGATATATTGAATAAAAATGCAGTTCATTTTGATGAACTTGGTACAATCAATGAAAATGAGCTATTTATTAACGATAAGACAAAAGTTACAATTGACGAACTTACAAGTTCAAATACAAAGTGGCTTTCAGATTATATGAATAACTAATGGCAATGGATTTAAAAGAAATTGAGAATTTAATTAAAGAGGCAATGCCTGATGCAATTGTTGAAATTCAGGATTTAGCAGGTGATGGAAATCATTATTCAGCGACTGTGACCTCTTCTCAATTTTCAGGAAAAAGTAAAATTGAACAACACAAAATGGTATATAATTCTCTAAAAGGACGAATGGGAAATGAATTACATGCCCTAGCAATTAAAACAAAGGAGCAATAATGGACGAAAATACAAAAAATACAATTCAAGATCATATAGACAACAATGATGTTTGTTTATTTATGAAAGGAACTCCAGATGCTCCTCAATGTGGTTTTTCAATGGCTGTATCAAACATGTTAAAAATTCTAGAAGTAAATTTTAAAGGAGTAAATGTTTTGGAAGATCAAAATATTAGAGAAGGAATTAAAGTTTACAGTGACTGGCCAACAATTCCTCAATTGTATATTAAAAAAGAATTTGTTGGTGGATGTGATATCGTAAAAGAAATGTACGAAAACGGAGAACTTAAAAAAGTTCTTGAGGATAAAGGTATTAATTTTAAAAATTAAATTTAGAAATTATCTAGAGTAATATTCAATTACAAGATTGGGTTCCATTATTACTGGATAAGGAACTTCTTCAAATTTTGGAACTCTTACAAATTTTAATTTTTTATTTTTCTCATCCATTTGGATATATTCTGGTGTTTCTCTTTCTTTATTTGCTAGAGCGATATCAATGATTGCTAATTGCTTAGATTTGTCTCTAATTTCTATTGTATCTTCCTCTTTTACTAAATAGCTACCAATATTTACTTTCTTGCCATTAACTCTTACATGACCGTGGTTAATTAATTGTCTTGCTGAGAAAATAGTAGTTGCAAATTTTGCTCTATAGATAACTGCATCTAATCTTCTCTCTAAGAGACCAATTAAATTTTCACCTGTATCTCCTTTAAGCATAACTGCTTTTTTATAAATATTTCTGAACTGTTTTTCATTAATATTTCCATAATAAGCTTTTAGTTTTTGTTTAGCTTGTAACTGAATTCCGTAATCTGAAGGTTTAGATGTTTTTGTTTGACCGTGTTGACCAGGTCCGTAAGCTCTAGTATTAAAAGGACTTTTAGGTCTACCCCATAGGTTAACCTTTAATCTTCTGTCTACTTTATGTTTAGAGTTTAATCTTTTTGTCATTTAATAGTGGGCTTTATAAACTTACTCTTACTTTTGTCAATCAACGTTTTTTACCTAAACTTGCAAATACACCAGATAAAATGCGTGTTTCTTTAGTTGATAATTCCATTCGGTAAAAAATATTTCTTAGGTTTTCTAGCATTATTGGCTTCTTCTCTTTTGATTTGAAGAAACTAATCTCCTCCAGATTCTGGATACATAAATTTGCCATCGCAACTATCTCCTTTTTAGAGGCTGATTTAACTTTGTTTGATTTATTAAAAGAGCTTACTTTTGAACTAATGATGCTAGATACATATTGAGCAATAATTATCAAACTATGAGATAGGTTTAACGACTTAAAATCTGGATTTGTTGGTATTTGAAGTGTGTAGTTGGCATAACTAATTTCATTATTAGATAAACCTGATGCTTCTGATCCAAATAAGAAGGCGACTTTTTTTTTATAATTAATTTTTTTTAAATCTTCTAATTGAATGTGCTTTATATTTTTATTTCTAAATCTTGCAGATGTCGCAATAACAGTATCAATATCCTTTAAAGACTTTTCTAAATTTTCATAACTTTTTGCTTTGTTGATAATATTTTTAGCACCAACTGATGTTGCTAAAATTTTATCATTTGGAAATATTGGTTTAGGATCAACAACAATTAATTTTTTAAAATTGAAATTTTTCATTCCTCTGGCGCAAGCTCCAATATTTTCTGAAAGCTGAGGTTTGTGTAAAATAAAAGAGATATTGTTAACAGACATTAATCAATGCCATGATTTCTGTTATAGCTAGAAATAGCTGAAGGTTTGATATTGTTTAAATATTTAGGATCTACTGACCAAATAGAAACTTTTAAAGGATAACATTTTGCAACATCAGAGGAATGTTCAGATCCACAATCTCCTCCTGGGCAAGCAGAAAGAGCTCCTAAAATATCTGTTTCAGCAAAAAACTCTAGATAATCCCCTGGTCTAACTGGACTAGCTTTCATAAAGTATTGTTTAGTATCATTAGTAAAACCAGTAAGCATAAATACATTTAATACATCATGAACTATTTTTTCAGCATAATCTAATTGAATATTTTTTTCTTTAACTAGTGCTCTTGTTAGATTTGAATGACAACAATAGTGGTAATCATTATCGCTTAAAAGTTTTGAAGTATAAGGATCACATCTGGTACCAATTACATCATGAACAGAGCCACCGTCTTTATCATAATCATACCAATCCAAAGTATCCCAAGTTATTGTCGCTAAAGATCTAAGGTATGGAAAGCTGCTAAACATTTTGTCTCCAACTGATAGATGTGTCCCATATAAAGCCCTTGTTTTTCCTGAATAAAATTTTTCCTCTAAATTATTTAAATTAAATAAATTTAAATCGCCTACTTGTGGGCCATCTACACTTTCAATTCTAAAAAACTCACCAAATTTTACCTCGAACGTTCTTGCATCCCTTGGAGGAATAATTACTTCATCTTTTTTAACTAAATGCGCTCTAGCTGAGTGCAGAATGTTTAAATTTTTATCTTCAATTGTGGTATTTGGATAACAAACAATAGGCTTTGCCCCTATTCTACTATCGATATCTGTAGGTTTTTCTGAAAATTTTTTAATTTTCATTTTTATAAACTTCCAGGCGCTTTATCCTTAAATAATTTGTAATCTAAACTATCCACTAAAGCTTTAAATGAAGCATCAATTATATTAGGTGATACCCCGATTGTGAACCAGTTCACTCCTTTTGCATCCGTGCTTTCAATACTAACTCTTGTAACCGCTTCTGTACCTGTGTTTAAAATTCTAACTTTATAGTCAACAAGCCTTAAATCTTTCAAATACTCAGAATATTTTGCAAGTTTATTTACATTCTTTCTAATTGCATTATCTAAAGCATTAACAGGACCATTTCCTTGTCCTTCACATAAAATTTTGTCTCCATCAACTTCTAATTGAGCTTTAGCATATGATATAATCTCTCCAGTTTTATCTTTCTTTACAGAAACATCGTATTCATTGATTGATATATATCTTGGTATTTCACCCATTAGTCTTCTAGCTAATAATTCAAAAGAAGCGTCAGCACCATCGTAACTATATCCAATGAACTCTCTATCTTTAACTTCATCTAAAAGTTTTTTAATTTTTGGGTCACTTTTTTCAACGTTAATTCCAATTGAATTTAATCTAGATATTATGTTTGATTGTCCTGATTGATCTGAAACCACAATATTTCTAGAATTTCCAACCTCTTCAGGATTTATATGCTCATAAGTTTTAGGGTCTTTTTGAACAGCAGATACATGCATACCACCTTTGTGTGAGAAAGCTGAGGCACCAACATAAGGCAAATGTTTATTAGGTTTTCTATTTAATATTTCATCTAGCAATCTTGAGCATTGAGTTAAATTTTTTAAATTTTCTCTTTTAATACTAAGTTCAAATTTGTCTGAAAAATCTTTCTTTAAAAAAAATGAAGGGATTAATGACATTAAATTTGCATTACCACATCTTTCTCCTAATCCATTAATAGTTCCTTGCACTTGTCTTACTCCTGCTTGAACTGCAGCAAGACTATTCGCTACTGCATTTTCAGTATCATTATGTGCGTGTATTCCTAAATTTTCTCCCGGAATTTGTTTGCTTACTTCAGTTACAATTTTAGAAATTTCATGTGGAAGTGTTCCACCATTAGTATCACATAATACAATCCATCTAGCTCCATTATCATAAGCAGCTTTCAAACAAGACAATGCGTATTCTGGGTTAGATTTATAACCATCAAAGAAATGTTCTGCATCAAACATAAATTCTTTTCCTGATTTAACAATATGTTTGGTACTTTCGCTTATGTTGGTTAAATTTTGTTCATTAGTAATTCCTAAGGCAACTTTAACTTGGAAATCCCATGATTTTCCAAATAAACAAACTGCTAAGCTTTTTGAATTAATTAATGATGATAACATTGGATCATTTTCTGCACTATGTTCTGATTTTTTTGTCATGCCAAACGCGGTTAATTTAGCTGATTTAAAATTATGATCTTTATTAAAAAATTCTGTATCTGTTGGATTGGCGCCTGGCCAACCTCCTTCTACATAATCAACTCCCAACATATCTAATGCTGATGAAATTTTCTCTTTATCATCAATGGAAAAATCAACACCTTGTGTCTGTGCTCCATCACGTAATGTTGTATCAAAAATATAAAGTTGTTCTTTGCTCATTTAAATTTCCAAGTCGTTTTACCATCTTTATCTTCTATTAAAACACCTTTGTCTAAAAGCTCATTTCTAATTTTGTCAGCTTCGTCGTAATTTTTGTTCTCTCTAGCTTTGTTTCTTTCGTTAATTTTCTGCAAAATTTCTTTTTCTGAAATAGAAGCTTTGCTTATTTTAAAACTTAACCACTCATCTTTACTTTGGTTTAAAAGTCCAACAAACCGACAAGCAGAAACAAATATAGCTTTGTCATTGTCATTACCTTTTTGAGCCTTTTCATATAAATGGTGCAAATTAGCTATGTAACCTGGTGTATTTAAATCATCATAAAGTGGTTTAAGAACTTCGTGAGAAATATTTTCAATGTCATTATTATCTACATAAACGTTGTACCATTTGTTGATTGTATTTTGGCAATCTTCTAATAGTTTATCATTCCAATCTAAAGGTTGTTTATAATGAGCACTCATTAAAGCTAATCTTAAAACCTGACCACTGATCTTATTTCTAAAATCTTTTATTTTTAGAATGTTGCCTTGAGATTTGGCCATTTTTTCATTGGACATAGTAATAAAAGCATTATGTAGCCAAAAATTAGCAAATACTTTTGTGTCATTGGCACATCTCGATTGAGCTATTTCATTTTCATGATGTGGAAATATTAAATCAATACCCCCTCCATGGACGTCAAACTCATCTCCCAAAAACTTTTTTGACATTGCTGAGCATTCTAAATGCCATCCAGGTCGACCTTTTCCCCATGGAGACTCCCAAGAAGGCTCATCACTTGCTGATGGTTTCCATAGAACAAAATCTTCTGAGTTTTTTTTATTTTCACTGACCTCAATTCTAGATCCAGCAATTAAATCTTCTAATTTCTTATTAGAGAGTTGACCGTAATCACTAAATTTTTTAACTTCAAAATAAACATGGTTGTTGTTTTCATAAGCAAAACCTTTTTTGATTAATTCAGAAACCATTTCGATCATCAAATCAATATTTTCTGTTGCTTTAGGTTGATGAGTTGGTGTTTCACAATTTAGATAACTACAATCTTCACCAAAACTTTCTGTTACTTTGTTTGTTAATTCTGAAATTGAAATATTATTTTCTTTTGAAGATTTAATAATTTTATCGTCTACATCCGTAATATTTCTAACATAAGTAACCTTAGAATAATTTTTTTTAAAAATTTTATATAAAATATCAAAAACAACTATTGGTCTTGCATTACCGATATGAGGATCATCATAGACCGTTGGTCCACAAACATACATTCTTATATTTTGTTCATCTATTGGAACAAATTTTTCTTTTTTGTTTGTTAGGTTATTAGTTAAAAAAATATCATTATTCATAATTTTAGAAATATACTTAAAATCTAGATTTGTGAATCTATTTGATTAATTTGGAATTTTGCATACTGGAATGGGCTCCATTTTATGCAAATTTTGTTTTCTAATGATTTCGTATTTTGCTCTATTAGGAGATTTTGGATTATCCATAGCTTCTTCAAGCTCTTCATATTTTAATCCAAGTTGACCCTCATCTGTTCTACCATCATCCCATAATCCATCGGTAGGTGCAGCTTCAATTATTTCATTTAATATTCCAAGCTCTTTTCCAAGTTCCCAGACTTGAGTTTTGTTGCAATCTGCTATTGGTGAAATATCTACTCCACCGTCTCCATATTTTGTATAAAACCCAACACCAAAGTCTTCCACTTTATTACCAGTTCCAACTACTATTCCTTTGTTGGCAGCAGCTACCTGGTAAAGAGCGGTCATTCTTAATCTTGCTCTTGAGTTTGCCATTCCAAGTTCATTATCAAATTTAGATAAACTAGCACTGAAAGCTAAAAATAATTCATCCAAATTAATTGTATGTGCTTCAACATTTTTAAAATTTTTAACCAACCATTCTTGATGTTTTAAGCTTAGATCATGTTGATATGATTTTTGCTTAATTGGCATTGATAACACAATTGTTTTCAAACCTGTCATCGCACTCAAGGTACTAGAAACAGAAGAATCTATCCCACCAGATATTCCTATAACAAGAGACTGAGCCTTAGAAGGCATATTCTCTACATAGTTCTTAATCCAATCAGATATAAAGTTTACTTTTTCTGATACGTTCATAATTGACAAAATATTTTATTATTAAGATTTTACAATGTCTTAAGATGCCGCTCTATCTGCATTTTTAGAATACGAGCTATTCTTTTTAATCTCATCAGAAATCATAAAGGCTAATTCTAAAGCTTGATTAGCATTTAATCTTGGATCACAATGAGTGTGGTATCTTGAAGAAAGATCTTTTTCAGAGATTTTTTGAGCTCCACCAATACATTCTGTTACATCTTGACCGGTAAGCTCAATATGAAGACCACCCGCATAACTACCTTCGCTTTGGTGACACGCAAAAACATTTTTTACTTCTTTTAAAACACCATTGAAAGGTCTAGTTTTAAAACCTGTAGCAGCCTTAATTGTATTTCCATGGCAAGGATCGCAAGACCAAATTACGTTTAAACCTTCTTTTTTAATTGCTCTAATTAATTTTGGTAAAAATTTTGAAACATTGTCTGCTCCAAATCTAGATATTAATGTAATTTTACCTTTTTCATTTTTTGGATTAATCCGATTGCAAAGGTTTATTAAATCATCTGCTTTTAGAGTTGGACCACATTTAATTCCTATAGGATTTTCTATTCCTCTACAGAATTCAACGTGACCACCATCAAGTTGTCTTGTTCTATCACCAATCCATACAAAGTGTGCAGATGTGTCATGATTTTCTCCAGTTGTTGAATCTGTTCTAGTCATTGTTTCTTCAAAAGGTAATAATAAAGCTTCATGTGAAGTCCAAAAATTAACTGTTTTTAATCTTCTGTTAAAATCTGAATTAATCCCACATGCATCCATAAATGCTAATGCGTTAGCAATATTATCTTCTAACTCTTTAAATCTTTTTAATTCTGGTGAATTTTTAATAAATCCAAGGTTCCAATTGTGAACATTTTTAAGGTCTGCAAAACCACCGTGGCAAAAAGCTCTAATTAAATTTAATGTAGCAGCTGATTGAGAATAAGCTTTAAACAATCTCTTTGGATCTGGAACTCTCGCTTTATCTGTAAATTCCATTCCATTAATATTGTCTCCTAAATAACTTGGCAACTCAACACCATCTTTATTTTCTGTTGGAGCACTTCTTGGTTTAGAAAATTGTCCAGCAATTCTTCCAACTTTAACAACTGGTAAAGATGCTGAGTAAGTTAAAACCAATGACATTTGCAACATTAGTTTGAAAGTATCTCTAATATTATCAGGATTAAACTCAGCAAAACTTTCAGCGCAATCACCACCCTGAAGTAAAAAAGCTTTACCATCAACAACGTCTGCTAACTGACTTTTTAGATGTCTTGTTTCTCCTGCAAAAACTAAAGGTGGGAAAGTTCCAATTTTATCCAAAACCTTATCCAATTCTTTTTTATCTGGATATTCTGGTATGTGTTTAACCGGATATTTTCTCCAACTATTTTTTTTCCAATTTTTCATATTCAACCTAGGGGTGTTTTAACAGAGTTTAGACTTTATTCAACTGTGACTGATTTAGCTAAATTTCTAGGCTTATCAATATCATAACCCATTTTTAAAGCAGAATAATAAGCAAGTTTTTGAAGCGGAATTGTTAAAAGAAAAGGTAGCAAGTCATTATTTGTATTTTCAACTTCTATTGTCTCCCAAATATTCTCTGAAACAATTTCATCTTTGCTTTTGTTTGTAATTAAAAGAACTTTGGCACCTCTTGCTATAACTTCCTGCATATTGGAAATTGTTTTTTTATAATAACTGTCTCTAGGTGCTAAAACTACTACTGGCATTCCTTCTTCTATTAAAGCAAGTGGTCCATGTTTCATTTCACCTGCTGGATACCCCTCAGCGTGAACATAAGATAATTCTTTTAATTTTAATGCCCCTTCCAAAGCTATTGGGTATGAAAAACCTCTTCCAAGAAACATAGATCCTTTAGCTTCATTGAATGTTGAAGAAATGGCTTGAATATCATTATCTATCAATAAAGTTTTTTCTATTAAACCTGGTAAGTTTTTAAGATCTTTAATTTTTTCTTGGTAATCTTTTTTATCAATCTGATTAGATAATGATCCAATTTTTAAAGCTAAAATATATAAAACAAGTATTTGACCTAAAAATGCTTTAGTAGAGGCAACTCCTATTTCGGGCCCACAATGAATTGGTAATACAAAATCTGAGTCTCTTGCAATAGAACTTTCAATCACATTTACCACTGCACATGTTTTCATATAATTTTTGTTACAAAGATCTAATGCTGCATAAGTATCTGCAGTTTCACCTGATTGGGAAACGAAAATATATAAACTGTCTTCCTTAAATCTATTTTTTCTGTATCTAAACTCTGAAGCTATATCGATATTAACATCTAGTGCTGTTAATTCTTCAAACCAATATTTAGCCATTAAACAAGAGTGATAAGCAGTTCCACAACCAATTAAAGTAATTGATTTAATTTCATTGATTTTCCAAGGAAAATTAAAAATATTTATCTCATTGTTCACACTATCTAAATATTCTTTAATTCCAGTTTTTATTGTTACAGGCTGCTCCTCTATTTCTTTAGCCATAAAGTGTTTAAAATCACCCTTGTCATAATTTGACTCGTTTGATGATAATTCTAAAATTTTTTTATTAATTTTTTTACCCTCTTCATTGTAGAAATAAACTTGATCTTTTTTAACAATGCAAAACTCTCCATCATCAAGATAAGTAATTTTATTTGTCATCGATTTTAAAGCATAAGAGTCTGAGCCTAAATAATTTTCATTTGGTCCATAACCTACAGCTAATGGTGAACCTCTTCTTGCTCCTACAATTAGGTCAGGAATTTTTTTAAAAATTATTCCTAATGCAAAACTACCATGCAATTGTTTAAGTGTTTTAGTTATTGCTTCTTCTAATTCTGAAGTTTTTAAATTTTCTGTAATTAAATGAACTATTACCTCTGTGTCAGTTTGAGATTTAAAGACATGACCTTTATTAATTAAATATTTTTTTAGAATTGTTGAATTCTCAATTATTCCATTATGAACTACGGATACATTTTCTGATGAATGTGGATGAGCATTAATACTATTTGGAACCCCATGCGTAGCCCATCTAACGTGACCTATACCTATATTTCCTTTTAAAGATTTTAAATCAAAGTTTTGCTCTAAATTATCAACACGTCCCTCTGATTTAACCTCGTTTATTTCGCCATCAAATAAAGTTGCAACACCCGCAGAGTCATATCCTCTATATTCAAGTTTTTTTAAAGAGTTAATAATATTAGCAGAAACTGATTTGTTGCTACTAATTCCAATTATTCCACACATAATTTATTTTGATTTTCTTTTATAATTACTAATTTCTGTTTGAGTAGATCTCGTCAAAGCTAGAGATTTTTTTTTAACATTCTTCGTTATAACAGATCCTGCTCCAACAATGCTTTCTTCATTAATTTTAACAGGGGCCACTAAAGACGAATTTGATCCTATAAATACTTTGTCTTTAATTATTGTCTTACTTTTTTTCACGCCATCGTAATTACAGGTAATTGTACCAGCACCAATATTTACCATTTGGCCAAGATCACTATCTCCAACATATGATAAATGATTTATTTTTGATTTTTTTCCAACGACTGATTTTTTAATTTCTACAAAATTTCCAACTTTTGATCCTTCTTTTAAAATTGTTTCAGGTCGAATTCTAGCATAAGGACCTACTTCTACTTTGTTTTCAATTTTACAAGATTCTAAATGTGAAAAAGATTTAATGGTCACATTATTTCCTATTTTTACTTTAGAACCAATTACCACATAAGGTTCAATCGTAACTCCCTTTCCAATTTTTGTATCATTTGAAAAAAAAATAGTTTCTGGACCTATCATTTTAACACCAGATTTTATAAACTTGTTTCTAAGTTTGTTTTGAAGATTTTGTGAATTTAATAGTTTCATTTAGGATTTCTTTACATTAAGTATATATCTTAATTAATTCACAAAATATTTCTTTAAAATACTTTTAATATGAAACAGAAATTTACGGTATTGTTTGATTTAGATGGAACACTAGTTGATACAGCGCCAGATTTGATGCTCGCTCATAATCATGTGATGAAAAAATTTGGGTACCCTACTAAGTCTCTAGATGATTTAAAAAGTTCAGTTGGTAAAGGTGCTGGAGCTATGATTGGAAGATCAATATGGAGCCAAGCAAAAAAAGAATTAACTAGTATTAATGAAAAAGTTAAAAGTGATATGACAGATGAGTTCATATCTTATTATGGAAAAAATATTTTAAAAGAAAGTGTTTTAATAAATGGAACAAAAAGTTTTTTAAATTGGTGCAAAAATGAAAATATATCAATGGCGGTTTGTACTAACAAAACTGAACATCTTGCTGTTGATCTTTTAAAAAAAATTGGAATTTATGATTATTTTGAATACGTAGCAGGATACAATACTTTTGATTATTGCAAACCTGATCCAAGACATTTAACTACAGTTATAGAAATCTTAGACGGAGATTTAAAAAAATCAATTATGATTGGAGATAGTGAAACTGATGCTAATTCTGCAAAAGCTGCGAATATTCCAATGATATTGCTTGAGGATGGATACACTGAAAAAAAAACTGATGAAATATACCATAATCACCTAATAAAAGATTTTGTTGGTATCGAAAAAATCATATCTGAATATCTTTAATATTGATTAATTTATTTTAGCTATTAAAACAAAATTACTTATAAGGAGTTATTTTGTTACTACATACAGTTAAAGTTTTTCCATCTAAAATTCATTTACCTAAGAAAAAACAACTTGCCTGGAAAATTGCAGAAATTGCAAGTGATAATGCTAAACTAAATAAAGAAGCAGTTGAAATGGTGATCAATAGAATTATTGATAATGCTTCAGTTGCTATTGCTTCTTTAAATAGAAGGCCTGTTATTTCATCAAGAGAAATGGCTTTGAAGCATTCTAGAAAAAATGGAGCAACTATTTTTGGAGTTAATTCAAAACTAAAATTTGATTGTGAATGGGCAGCCTGGTCAAATGGAACTGCTGTAAGAGAACTTGATTTTCATGATACTTTTTTAGCTGCAGATTACAGTCATCCAGGAGATAACATTCCACCACTTTTAAGCGTAGCTCAACAAAATAAAAAAAGTGGTTTGGATCTATTAAGAGGAATTATTACTGCTTATGAAGTTCAGGTGAATTTAGTTAAAGGTATTTGTTTACATAAACATAAAGTAGATCACATTGCTCACCTTGGTCCAAGTGTTGCTGCAGGCTTAGGATCAATGTTAAAATTAAATACTGAAACAATTTATCAAGCAGTTCAGCAAGCACTACATACAACTATTTCTACAAGACAATCTAGAAAAGGAGAAATATCTAGCTGGAAAGCATATGCGCCTGCACATGCAGGGAAACTAGCAATAGAAGCTGTTGATAGAGTTATGAGGGGTGAAGGAGCTCCAAGTCCAATTTATGAAGGTGAAGATAGTGTAATTGCAAGGATACTTGATGGAAAAAAAGCAAAATATAAAGTTCCATTACCTAAAAAAGGAGAAACTAAAAAAGCTATATTAGAAACTTATACAAAAGAATATTCTGCAGAGTATCAATCTCAGGCTTTAATAGATCTTGCAAAGAAATTAAAAACTAAAATACCAAATTTAAATCAAATCAAAAAAATAGATATTCATACTAGTCATCATACACATTATGTAATTGGCACAGGCGCAAATGATCCACAAAAAATGGATCCAAATGCAAGTAGAGAAACATTAGATCACTCTATAATGTATATTTTTGCAGTCGCTCTAGAGGATGGTGATTGGCACCATGTAAAATCTTATACAAAATCAAGAGCTAATAGAAAAAGTACTATTAAGATATGGAATTCAATAACAACCTATGAAGATAAAAAATGGACAAAAAAATATCATGATCCAGATCCAAAAAAGAAATCTTTTGGAGCAAAAGTTGTTGTTACATTGAACAATGGGAAAAAAGTAACTGAGGAACTAGATAGAGCTGATGCTCATCCATATGGAGCAAGACCATTTAAAAGGGAGAATTATATAAATAAATTTTTAACTCTAACAGATGGCATTTTAGATAAAAAAGAGAGTGATCGTTTTTTAAGAAATGTTCAAAATCTAAAAAACTTAAAAGCTGGACAATTAGATAAACTAAATATTGAGATTAAAAAAAGTAAGTTAAAAAGAAATTTGAAAAAAGGAATTTTTTAATGCACTTTGTTGAAAAAGAACCAAGCCAAAAAAGAATAGATTTTGACCAAAAACTTAAATCAAATAAAATTCTGAGGGTTCCTGGAGCTTACAATCCTCTAACAGCTAAATTGATTGAGGAAATTGGTTATGATGCAGTTTACGTATCAGGAGGTGTTATGGCTAATGATCTTGGTTTTCCTGATATTGGTTTAACAACACTTCAAGATGTGAGTACCAGATCTTATTTAATATCTAGGGTAACAAATCTTCCAACAATAGTTGATATAGATACAGGATTTAAATCTTGTAAAGAAACTATAGAGACTTTTGAAGAGTTTGGGCTAACTGGTGTTCATTTGGAAGATCAAATTGAAAGAAAAAGATGTGGGCATCTAGATAATAAAGAACTTGTTTCAACAGAGGCCATGGTTTCAAAAATAAAAGAATGTGTTGCTACAAAAAAAGATAAAAATTTTAAAATTATAGCACGTTCAGACGCAAAAAGTGTTGAGGGAATTGATAAAATGATTGATAGATGTAAAGCGTATATTGATGCTGGAGCTGAAATTATATTTCCTGAAGCTTTATATGATGAAAAAGATTTTGAAAAAGTAAGAAAAGAACTTTCATGTTATTTGTTAGCTAATATGACAGAATTTGGTAAATCCAAGTTATTTAATTATAAGGAGTTAGAAAACCTTGGCTATAATATTGTTATATATCCAGTAACTACACAAAGGCTAGCAATGAAAAATGTTGAAGATGGATTAAGAGACATTTATGCAAATGGACATCAAAATAATATAATAGATAAGATGCAGACAAGAAAAAGATTGTATGAATTGGTAGAATACGAAAAATACAATTCTTTAGATGAAAAAATTTATAATTTTAGTACAGAAGGACATGAATAATGAGTGATGATATTAAAAAAGGTTTACTTGGAATTGTTGTAGATGAAACTGAAGTTTCAAAAGTTATGCCAGAGATTAACTCTCTGACATATAGAGGTTATGCTGCTCAAGATTTATGTGAATATTGCAGATTTGAGGAAGTCGCTTATTTAATTTTAAACAAAGATCTACCTAACACTATTCAATTAAGACAATTTGAAAAAGAGGAGAGAAATAATAGAGAGCTTACAAAAAATTTATATGAAATTATAAAACACATGCCAAAAAAATCTCATCCAATGGATGTTGCAAGAACAGCTGTTAGTGTAATGGGATTAGAAGATAAAGAAACATCCAACTCTACTCCAGAAGCCAATATGCGAAAAGCATTAAGAATTTTTGCAAAAACTCCTACTGCTCTTGCTGCTTTTTACAGAATTAGAAGTGGTAAAAAAATAATTAAACCTAAAAAGAATTTAACTTTTGCAGAAAACTTTTTCTATATGTGTTTTGGAAAAGTGCCTCAAAAAGAAATTGTTAAAGCATTTGATGTTTCTCTAATATTGTACGCTGAACATAGTTTCAATGTTTCAACTTTTACTGCTAGAACAATTACAAGTAGTTTATCTGATATTCATGGAGCAATAACTGGTGCAATTGCTAGTTTGAAAGGTCCATTGCATGGTGGTGCAAATGAAGAGGTAATGCACATGATGAACAGAATTAAAAAACCAGAAAATGCTCTAAAATGGATTAATAATGCTCTTAAAAATAAAGAAGTAGTTATGGGCTTTGGTCATAGAGTTTATAAATCAGGAGATTCTAGAGTTCCAACTATGAGAAATTATTTTGGCAAAGTTGCTAAACTTAAAAAAGACAAAAAGTTTGAAAAAATTTATGATATTGTTGAAAAAGTTATGATAAAAAAGAAGAATATTCACCCTAACGTGGACTACCCTACTGGTCCGATGTATCATTTAATGGGATTTGATACTGATTTTTTCACACCTATATTTGTTATTTCTAGAATTACTGGTTGGTCAGCACATATTATGGAGCAACATGCTGCAAACAAACTTATTCGACCGCTTGCTAAATATAAAGGTAGCAAGCATCGAAAAGTAATGGAATTAAATTACAGATAATACAAATATATTTATTAACTAAATGCTTCTGCCCAAGTTCCTTGGGTTGATGCTTTAGAATACTCTGTAGCTCTTCCTTCAAAGAAGTTCATATGTTCTACAGCATTTAACATTGTATCTAACCAAGTTAATGGATTTTTATCAATGTCATAGATCGCTTCTAATCCTAATTGATCCAATCTTCTATTTGCAATAAATCGAATATATTTTTTAATATCATCTGCAGTCAAACCTTCCATTGGACCCATTTGAAAAGCTAAATCAATAAAAGCATCTTCATGCTCAACAATTGTTCTGCAAGCTTCATAAATTTCTTTTTTCAATTGAGGTGTCCATGTTTCGGGATTTTCTTTAATAAAATCTTTAAACAATCTGATCATCGAATTGCAATGCAATGTCTCATCTCTTACTGACCAAGTAACAATCTGACCCATTCCTTTCATCTTGTTATGTCTTGGGAAGTTTAACAAAATTGCAAAACTTGCAAATAACTGAAGACCTTCTGTGAAAGCACTAAATACAGCAATTGTTTTTGCAATATCATGATTTGATTTAACATCAAAACCTTGCATGTAATCGTATTTATCTTTCATTTCTTTGTACTTCATGAATGCTGAATACTCTGATTCTGGCATACCAATTGTATCTAACAAATGTGAGTAAGCAGCAATATGAACAGTTTCCATTGAAGCAAAAGATGACATCATCATTAATACTTCAGTTGGTTTAAATACATTCATGTAATGTCTAATGTAGCAGTTACTAACTTCAACATCTGCTTGTGTAAAAAATCTAAAAATTTGTGTTAATAGATTTTTTTCTGAAGTAGAAAGATTTTTCTGCCAATCTCTAACATCGTCTCCAAGTGGAACTTCTTCTGGCAACCAATGAATTCTTTGTTGTGTTAACCAGGCATCATAACACCATGGATATCTAAAAGGTTTGTAAACTGGATTTGCAACAAGCAACCCATTATTGTTTTTTTGTGGTTGAATAATTTCTGACTTAACTTTTTCTGCTACTGACATGATAAACACTCCTCGTACTCTGGTTCACTATTTTCGGTTGATTTATTTTTATATACATTAGCCATGATGTCTGTTGACTTAGAGTCGTTAACATTCTCAGCTCTTTGAATTGATTTTGATCTACAATAGTAAAGGCTCTTTAAACCTTTCTTCCAAGCATCAAAATGAATTTTATGTAATTCTTTCTTATGAACATCTGCAGGTAAAAATAGGTTAACTGATTGAGCTTGTGAAATAAAAGGAGTTCTATCTCCACTCAATTCAATTATCCAACTTTGATTAAGTTCAAATGCAGTTTTAAATACATCTTTTTCTAAATCAGTTAAAAAATCTAAATGGCTAACTGAGCCTTGGTTTGTAGTAATACTAGACCAAGTTTCCTCATCATTTTTACCGTGACTTTCAAGAATTTCTTCAAGATATCTGTTTCTCACGTTAAACGAACCAGATAAAGTTTTATGAGTATAGCTGTTTGCTGCAATAGGCTCTACTCCTGGAGAAGCTCCTCCACAAATAATAGAAATTGATGCTGTTGGTGCAATTGCAGTTTTGTTAGAAAATCTTTCTTTATAACCATACTCTGCAGCATCAGGACACGCTCCTCTTTCTTCAGCTAAATCTTTAGAAGCTTGATTAACTTTTTCGTGAATGTTTTTAAATATTTTTTTATTCCATGATTTTGCCATTACAGACTCAAGTGGAATTCTATTTTTCTGTAAAAAAGAATGGAAGCCCATCACACCTAAACCAACACTTCTCTCTCTTTCAGCAGAGTATTTAGCATCTTTAAATTGTTCAGGAGCTTTGTTAATGAAATCAGATAACACATTATCCAAAAATCTCATTACATCACTAATCATATCTGGATCATCTTTCCATTCTTCATATTTTTCCAAATTTAAAGAAGATAAACAGCATACTGCTGTTCTATCTCTTCCATCTTTATCAATTCCTGTGGGTAGAGTAATCTCACTACATAAATTAGAAGTTTTAACAGTAAGATTTGCTAACTTATGATGCTGAGGAATTTGTCTGTTAACCGTGTCTATATAAATTATATAAGGTTCACCAGTTTCAATTCTGGCAGTCAATAATCTTATCCATAAGTTTCTTGCAGAAATAGTTTGCTGCACAGTTCCGTCAGCTGGACTTTTTAATGCCCACTGTTCATCCATTTCAACTGCTCTCATGAAAGCGTCTGAAACTAAAACACCATGGTGTAAGTTTAATGCTTTTCTATTTGGATCCCCACCAGTTGGCCTTCTCATTTCAATAAACTCTTCTATCTCTGGATGATCAATTGGAAGATAACAAGCTGCAGAGCCTCTTCTCAATGAACCTTGGCTAATTGCCATTGTTAAAGAGTCCATTACTTTAATAAAAGGAATTATTCCTGAAGTTTTTCCAACTCTGCCAATTTTTTCTCCAATAGATCTTAGGTTACCCCAGTAACTTCCAATTCCTCCACCCTTTGCAGCAAGCCAAACATTTTCACTCCAAAGATCTAAAATTCCACCTAAGCTATCAGATGCTTCATTTAAAAAACATGAAATAGGTAAACCTCTTTTAGTTCCACCGTTTGATAAAACTGGTGTTGCTGGCATAAACCAAAGATTGCTTATGTAATTATAAATTCTTTGCGCATGTAAATTATCATCAGCGTAAGTGCTTGCTACTCTTGCAAATAAATCTTGATAAGATTCGTTTAAACCAAGATATCTATCTTTTAAAGTTGCTTTACCAAAATCTGTAAGTTTCGAATCTTTAGAACGATCAATTTTAATTATTATACCTTTATCATTTTGAAATAATTCTGTTTCATTATTTAAAGAAAATAAATCAGGTTTATTCGCTTTTGAAACTTCTTTAACTTCTGGGCTATATTCGGAGACAGCTTTCTTAAGTGCTTGAGATAGAATCTTGTTCATAATTGCTATTATATTATTTTAGTTTTGCGAAAACAACTATATGTTGTAGGCGCTTTGATTAAGTATACTAAATAAACGTTTAATCAATGGAACATTTATAGAACGCGACAATATGATTATCAATAAAAAAATAAAATTTTTTTAAAGAAATTAACATAAAAAGAGTAAGTAGTGGATAAATGAGTGAAAATTTAAAAATAGATCCTTATGGTTTTAGAGAATATGACGCCCGTTGGTTGTATGAGAAAGACATAAACTCAGCAGGAATAGAGAATCTCGGCAAAGGACTTGGAACACAAATAAAAAATCACACCAAAAAAGATCATCCTAGAATTATTGTTGGACATGATTATAGATCTTACAGTGAGGAGATAAAAACCTCTCTTAAAAGAGGATTAAAGTCAACAGGATGTCATATAGAAGATATTGGTTTGTCATTATCTCCAATGGTTTATTTTGCACAATTTAATTTAGATGCAGATGCAGTTGCTATGGTTACAGCAAGTCATAATGAAAATGGTTGGACTGGTGTAAAAATGGGTATCAAAAAAGGCTTAACTCATGCACCTGAAGAAATGAAAGAATTAAAAGAAATAACATTAAATGAAAAGTTTTCAAAAGGTGATGGAAATGAAAAAGAAATAAAAGATTTCGATAAAATTTATAAAAATGACCTAATTAATAAAAACAAAATAAATAAAAAAATTAAAGCTGTAGTTGCTTGTGGTAATGGAACTGCAGGTGTTTTTGCACCAGATATATTAAGAGGCATTGGGTGTGAGGTGATAGAGTTAGATTGTAACCTAGATTGGAATTTTCCAAAATATAACCCTAATCCAGAAGATTTAGAAATGCTTCATGAAATTGCTAAAGTAGTTAAAGAAAATAATGCTGATATAGGTTTTGGCTTTGATGGTGATGGAGATCGAGTTGGTGTTATTGATAATGAAGGTAACGAAATATTCTCTGATAAAATTGGTTTACTAATTGCAAGAAACTTATCCACTAAACATAAAAATTCTAAATTTGTTGTTGATGTAAAATCAACAGGTTTGTACTCAAAAGACAAAATTTTATCAGAAAACAATTGTGAAACAATTTATTGGAAAACAGGTCATTCCCATATTAAACGTAAAGTTAACACTGAAAAGGCATTAGCAGGCTTTGAAAAAAGTGGTCATTTCTTTTTTAATCAGCCTTTAGGATATGGTTACGATGATGGAATAAATTCAGCCATTCATGTTTGTCATTTATTAGATAATGAAAATAAAAAAATGAGTGAAATAATTAATGAATTACCAAATACTTTTCAAACACCAACGATGGCGCCATTCTGTAAAGATGAAGAAAAATATCAAGTAGTTGAAGAATTAGTTAAAAAAGTAGAACAATTAAAAAATAATAAAACTAAAATTGATGATCAAGTAATAACTGAAGTTCTTACAGTTAATGGTGTAAGATTTTCTTTTGAAGATGGGTCGTGGGGACTGATAAGAGCATCATCTAATAAACCTTCATTGGTAATTGTAACTGAAAGCCCAACATCAGATAATAGAAAGAAGAAAATCTTTGATTTTATTGACGATTTACTTCAAAAAACTGGGAAAATTGGCGAATACGATCAAAAAATTTAGTGCTTAATAAAGTTAATTTTCAACTAATAAGTGTTCATAAAACTGTAAAGAATCGTTTAAAAATCTATTTGAGGTGATGGAGGGAGACTGAAGTCACCTCTTTTTATTTTAGAGCTTTTCTTAATTTATCTACTATTATTTTTAGAGCTGTTTTTGAGTAATTTTTTCCTTTAACAACCCATACAGATAATGGCCATGAACTATCTTTTTTACTTCTAGCAATAATATGTATATGCAACTGAGGAACAATATTTCCAATTTTTTCTACATTGAGTTTCGAAGTTTTAAATAATTTTTTCATTACTTTACTTGCATAAACAATTTCTTTCATTAGCAGAGTTTGATCTTTAGAATTAAGGTCGCTTATGTCGGTAATCTTATTTCTTTTGGGAATTAGAATTATCCATGGAAATTTAGAATTATCGTTTAGCCTAATACTACATAATTTAAGATCAATAAGATGATGTGAAGTCTTTAAAAATTTTCTATTTAACTTAAATGACATGCTTATAATTTAATATATTCGTAGAAAAACTTAACTGCTACGATTAGTAAGAAAATAGCAAGTAATTTACTAATTTTATTTTTATCTATTCTGTGAGCTGTTTTTGCCCCTAGTCTTGCCATAAAAGTTGTAATCGGAATGAAGATTAAAAAAGCTGGTACATTTAAAAATCCAATACTAAATGGTAAATTTGTTTTTAAATAACTTCCTGAAATAAAAAAACCTGTAGCACCAAATAGTGCAATTAAAAAACCAATCGCTGCAGCACTACCAATTGCTTTATTAATTGAATAACCAAAAAATTTAAGGATTGGTACATTCATAACAGAGCCACCTATACCTGTTATGGCTGAAATAAATCCAACAATCGCACCAAGTATTATTTTTAAATACAATTTCATTTCAGATATTACATTTTGTTCTTTTTCTTTAATCGTAAGTAAATAAATTCCTAAAAGAAAGATTACGATTGCAAAAAAAAGTACTAATGATTTTGTTTTGAAAGTTGCAGCAAAAATTGTTCCCAAAACAACTCCTGCAACTACAAAAAAACCATAGCTTTTTACTACATTAAAATCGACTGAATTAAATTTATGATGGGTTAACACTGAAACTATTGATGTTGGAATTATTATTGCAAAAGAAGTTCCTACTGCTAAGTGCATTATATAAGCTTGATCAATTCCAAGTTTGCCAAATATGTAATAAAGAAACGGGACAGTTATTAAACCGCCGCCGATACCAAAAAGGCCAGCTACAAATCCAACTGGAATTGCAGTCAAAACCATTAATAAAACTATATAAATATATTCATTTGCGAAGATTGAACTAAGCAGATTGACCTTCTCTCATATCGACATTGTTGTATTTAATTTTATCCATTATGTGATCAATTTTTTTTACATCAGCATCTCTCACGCACATATTTTCACTTAAATATCTTTTCCAATGACTAGCACCAGATTGACCGTGAAATAAACCTAATGTGTGTCTCATGATTTGGTTTAAACGAGTTCCTTTTTTCAATTCATCTTTTACATAAGGAATTAACTGTTCAATAACGTCTTGCCTACTAGGAATATCATCATTATTAAAAATTTCTCTCTCAATATCTGCTAACAAATAAGGTGTATGATAAGCAGCTCTTCCAATCATAACTCCATCTGTTTTTTCTAAATGTGGTTTAATTTGATCAACAGAAGTTATTCCCCCATTTATTATTATTTCTTCATTTGGAAAATCTTCTTTTAATTTATAAACAAACTCATATTTTAAAGGCGGAATATTTAGATTTTGTTTAGGTGTAAACTTGCCAAGCATAGCCTTTCTTGCATGAATAATAAAAGTTTTAATACCTGTGGATTTCAGAGTAGATATGAAATTATGTAAGTTTTCATAATCTTCAACATTGTCATATCCAATTCTAGTTTTTATGGTTACAGGTAATTTAGTTTTTGATTGCATTTCTGTTAAACAATCTGCAACTAAGTTTGGCTCTTTCATTAAACAAGCACCAAATCTATTTTTCTCTACTTTTCTACTTGGACAGCCTAAATTTAAATTAATTTCATCGTAGCCAAAGTCTTCTCCAACTTTTGTTGCCTCCGCAAGTAACTTGGGTGAAGATCCACCTAATTGAAGTGCTACTGGCTTTTCATTGATATTGAATTCTAGTAATTTTTTTTTATCACCTCTATTGATTGCTTCATCGACAACCATTTCGGTATAAAGAAGTATATTTTTGGATATTAGTCTTAAAAAATATCGTTCATGACGATCTGTACAGTCCATCATAGGAGCAACTGATACCAACCTATTCATAAACTAAGACTTTATATTATTTTTTTATGAGTTTGAAGCTTCTGGATCTTCAGAAGCAACATCTGCTTCTTGATTTTCTGATTCTGAAACTTCATCTAATGAAACTTCACCTTGTTCATTCATAGTTTCTTGGCCAACTGAAGCGTCAACTTCAGGTGTAGCTGTTTCAGACAATTCAGCTAAATCTTCCTTTGATACCTGAATTTTTTCTGGAGTTTTTCTTGCTCTTTTAGATGGTAAAATTGGAGTACCACTTTTTGAAATTTCGCCTTTGTAAAGATTTTCAAAATCATCACCAATATCTTCATCATCCTCTACACCGTCATCAACTTGTTCAACGTGCTTTCTAAGTTTATAAACAGCGCTTTCAGTTAAATCTGATACTTTGATTTTCTCTTCAGCAATTTCTCTTAAAGATATCACTGTATTTTTGTCATTATCCCTATCTATTGTTGGTTCTAAACCAGCATTAAGTTGAGTAGCTCTCTCTTTAGCTACTAAAACCAATTCATAAGGACTTTCTACTTTATCTATACAGTCTTCAACGGTAACTCTAGCCATGGCCGGTTGTTTATACCTGAGGCTCAAAAAAATCAAGCATTTTCTAAATATAAATAGGATTTAGCTTCTTTCTTGTTAAAAATAATAGGGCTAAAGACGAGAATATATAAATCGCAGAAACAATAGCAATTTTTTCAATTGAAAAACCAATGTCAATCAAAACTCCAAATAAAGCAGTTCCAAATGCTGTAGAAAATACCATTAATGCAGTAGTTAAAGCTTTAATTGATCCAATATGTTTCACTCCATAAATTTCAGCCCAAGTAGCTGAACCTAATACATTGGCAAATCCATTAGAAATACCAATCAATCCAAGAAACACAAATGCTGTGAGAGATGAATCAAATAAAATAATTACAAATGTAGAGATTAATAATGGAATGTTCATGTAAATTAATAATTTTCTGCTACTAAATTTGTCTATTAAAGGACCTGCTAATAACAACGTTGAAACGGTAAATATAGAATAAGACATAAATGATTGTGCAATAGTAAATTCACCCCAACCTTTAGAGGTTGTTACAAAAGATTGGTAAACAAAAACTCCTGTTGCAATCCAGGGCATAGCAAGCATGTTTGAACTAATTATATAAAATCTATAATCTTTTAATACCTCAAGTCTTGTCCATTGCTTAATACTTTTATCTTCTTGCTTTTGATTATTATTAACCTCTCTCGAATCCAAACTTAAGTTTTTAATTAATAAATAAGAAGCAATTGGTAAAAATAAAATTACAATAATTGAAATTGTTAACCAAATATTTTGCCAAGTATATAAAGTTAACAAATAAACAATTAAAACAGGTAAAATAAATTCACCACAAGATAATCCAAACCAACCTGCGCTAAGAGCTTTACCTCTTGATTTAGTAAAGTATCTTGAAATTGTTGTGCTTGCAGTATGAGACATCATTCCTTGACCTGAAAATCTCATTAAAAATATCGCAGCAAATAAAAATGGTATTGAATATATTTTAGAAAAGAAAAAACATGAAAAAGCTAAAAGCGGAATTACAAATAAAGAAAACTTAAATACATTTACATCGTCAATTTTTTTTCCTAACCATATAAAAAGAATACTGCTAAATAATGTTGCTGAAGCATAAATTGAGCCAAATTGTCCATGAGTAATCGATAAAGTATCTCTTATGCTTGAATTGAAAAGTCCAAGAAAAAAACTCTGTCCAAAACTAGAAAAAAATGTAAAAATAAAACCAAATACAATTACTTTTAAACTTAAACTTTTAAACATAGAAAAAAATTATGACTTGTAATGTTGCTTTCATAGGTCTTGGGGTTATGGGCTACCCAATGGCTGGTTATATATCAAAAGCCGGACACAATGTAACTGTTTTTAATAGAACAAAATCAAAAGCTGAAAAATGGATTGGTGAATACAAAGGTAAAATGGCTGATACTCCTGCTCAAGCAGCAGAAGGTGCAGATTTTATTTTTACATGTGTGGGTAACGATAATGATTTAAGAGAAGTAGCTACAGGAGAAAATGGATTATTTAACACAGCAAAAGCTGGATCAATATTTATTGATAACTCAACTGTATCTGCAGAAGTATCCAGAGAATTATATAAGGCTGCAAAAGATAAAGGTTTTGATTTTTTAGATGCACCTATATCTGGAGGTCAATCTGGTGCTGAAGGTGGAATACTTACTGTAATGGTTGGTGGTGATGAAGAAGTTTTTAAAAAAGCAGAACCAGTAATTGATTGTTACAGTAAAAAAGTAAAATTAATTGGATCTTGTGGAAGTGGACAACTTACAAAAATGATGAACCAGATGTGTATAGCTGGAGCAGTTCAAGGTTTATCTGAAGCAATTAATTTTGGAATAAATGCAGGTTTAGATATGGACAAAGTAATGGAAACAATTTCAAAAGGTGCAGCTCAATCTTGGCAAATGGAAAATAGATATCGAACTATGACTGATGATAAGTTTGATTATGGATTTGCTATTGATTGGATGAGAAAAGATTTAAAAATTGCAATTGAAGAAGCAAAAAGAAATGGTTCGCCTGTACCAATTACAGAAATCATAGATGGTTACTATGCTGAAGTCCAAGAAATGGGCGGTAACCGTTGGGATAGTTCTGCATTAATTGCTAGATTAAAAAAGAAAAAATAATCTGTGACTGATACTGTTCCTTATTATGAGGACTTTGTAGAGATCAAAAAGAAAATTTGGTCTATGTTAGATAATGCTGTCAAAGACAGAAGTTCACCTTTTAGAATACCTGTATTTATTTGTGGTAGCCAATCTGACTTAGATGGTAGAATTGTAGTTCTTCGAAAATCAGATCATTCTAATAATTTAGTTCAGTATCATAGCGATATTCGTTCAGATAAAATTGAAAAATTAAAGTCTAATAAAAATGCAGCGATGTTATTTTATGATAAAGAGGAAAAAATTCAGGTTAGATTAAAAGTAGAATGTACTATAAATCATGATAACGAAGTAACTAAAGAGTCTTGGTCAAAAACCCAACATATATCTAGAAAATGTTATCTAGTTGATAATGGACCAGGAACTGAGTCTGATACTCCTACATCTGGACTAAAACCTGAACTTGATAATTTTGATTATACAAAAGAACAAAGTGAAGAAGGATACAAAAACTTTACAGTTATTCAGTGTAAAATAAAATCAATAGAATGGTTATATTTAGCTGCAAAAGGTCATAGAAGAGCAAAATTTGATTTAGAAAATAATAAAGATAGTTGGTTAGTACCTTAAATTCCTTTTACGATAATATTACTTCCTTCAGAATTTTGTAAACGTATATCTTTTACAGGTTTGTACTCATCAGAATGATACCACTCTAAAGCTCTTTCGTAACTTGGAAATCTAATAATCACTAATCTTGGAAAATTGTCTTCACCCTCAACTACTTGATATTCACCATTTCTAACAAGATATTCTCCACCAAATCTTTTTACAACCTCTGTAACTTTAGCTACATATTCTTTATAGTTTTCTGGATTTGTTACTTTTAATTGAGCTATAACATAACCTGCTGACATAATTATCTCCCTTTTTTAATTGTTCTACTCATTATTCCAAAGCCAAGCTGCCCCTCTCACTCCACTTGAATCCCCGTGTAAATTTTTTAACACTTTAGTTTCTACTTTATTTGAAAAGGTGTACTTGGGTATCAAAGATGGAATATTTTTATAAAACCGATCAATATTTGACATTCCTCCACCAAGAATTATGGCATCAGGATCGAAAATTCCTATCATTACAGCCATTAATCTTGCCATTCTATCTTCATACAAACACAACTCTAAATTTGCTCTTGGATCTTTTTCTAAATCAAGTTTAACGATTTCTTCTGAACTAAAATTAGTGTCATATTTTTGATTAAACCTGTCTTTAAAACCAATGCCAGACATAAATTGTTCTGCGCATAAAGGTCTGCCGCAGTTATTTGAAGGACAACTTATTTTTATTTCTTGTTCATCTTTGGTTGGATAAGGCAATGGTTGATGTCCCCAATCCCCTGCAATTTGATTTGATCCCTCAATAATTGATTTATTATAAGATAATCCACCTCCAAAACCTGTGCCAATAATTATACCAAAGATAGATTTATAATCTTTTCCAGCTCCATCTACAGCTTCAGACAATGTAAAACAATTTGCATCATTCATTAATCTTACTTCTCTATTTAAAGCTAATTCTAAATCTTTTTTAAAAGGTTTGTCATTTAACCAAAGAGAATTAGCGTTAGTAATTATTCCAGTTTGTCTTGAGGAAAATCCAGGTATTCCAATACCAACTGAACATGCTTCTTCACTAATTTTATCAAATTCATCTACAAGCTTTTTTACAGTTTCAATTCCTGATAAATAATTTCTTTCATATGAATATCTTTTTCTTTCTATTTGTTTGCCATTCTGATCTAAAAGAATACCTTCAATTTTAGTACCTCCGTAATCAATCCCTATTTTAAATTTACTCTTCATAAATTTAACTTTTAAAAAATAGATTTAGAATATTTCTTCCAGTTATTTTGATAGTGTTTGGTATTTTCCTCTACTGCTTTTTTTTCTTCCTCGGTAACTTCTCTTACAATTTTTCCAGGTGATCCCACTACTAAAGAATTATCCGGTATAACTTTATTTTCAGTTATTAGTGCTTTTGCTCCAATGATGCAGTTTTTTCCTATATTTGCTTTATTTAAAATTACTGCACCAATTCCAATTAAGCTATTATCTCCAATGGTACATCCATGAAGCATCACTAAATGACCTACTGTAACGTTTTTACCTACTCTTAATGGACAGCCAGGATCTGTGTGTAATACACTGCCATCTTGAATGTTGGATCCTTCGCCTATGTGAATATTTTCTATATCTCCTCTTAAAACAGCATTAAACCAAATGCTTGTATTTTTCTCCAATGTAACATCTCCAATTATAGTTGCATTAGGAGCTACCCAATTTTCGCCAGAGTTTTTTGGTTTTTTATCTTTTAAATCATAAAACATAATTTATATATTCTTACAATATGCCAATACAAACTCCAATATGTGATTTTGGTCAAAAAGCTATTCCATTTGAATTAAAATCAACAGAAAATAAAATTCTTTCTCTAGATGATATCAAAGGAGAAAATGGAACTTTGATAATGTTTATTTGTAATCATTGCCCTTATGTAAAAGCAGTTACAAAAGAGATAGTTGAAGATTGCAATGAATTAAAAAAAATTGGAATAAATTCAGTAGCAATCTGTGCAAATGATGCAGAAAATTATCCAGAAGACTCTTTTGAAAATATGATTAAATTTTCAAAAGATAATAATTTTAATTTTCCTTACTTAAACGATGAAACACAAAATATTGCAAAAGCATATGATGCTGTCTGCACACCAGATTTTTTTGGATATAACAAAAATTTAGAACTTCAATATCGTGGAAGATTAAGAGAGTTAAGAAATCTTATACCTGTTAAAGAAGGTGAAAGTGATTTGTTAAAAGCTATGAAACAAATTGCTGATACAGGTCAGGGTCCTAAAGACCAAATTCCTAGTGCTGGCTGCAGCATAAAGTGGAAAACTAATTAATGTATTTAATTGTTACCAGATCTTTTCCTCCTGAACTAGGTGGAATGCAAAGCTTGATGTGGGGTTTATCAAGAGAGTTATCCAAAAACTTTATGATAAAAGTTTTTGCTGATTATATTGATAATCACAATGATTTTGATGAACAAGCTTCGTTTTCAATTGAAAGAGTTGGTGGAATAAAACTTCTTAGAAAATATAGAAAAGCTCAATTAATTAATGAGTTTATTAAAGATAATAAAATTAAAGGAATAATAGGAGATCATTGGAAAAGTTTAGAGTTAATTAAAACTTCTAAAAAAAAATATTGTCTTATTCATAGCAAAGAGATCAATCACCCTAAAGGATCAAGTCAAAATAAAAGAGTTTTGAATGTTCTTAATAATGTAGAAAAAGTTATTGCTAACTCACAATATACCAAAAACCTTGCTATTGAATGTGGGGTTAATGAAAATAAAATTATTGTAATTAATCCTGGTGTTGATCCAGCTCAAGAATTAAACAAAAAATCATTAGAAAAAGTTGAAAGCTTACTAAAAGTTAAAACGCCAAGATTAATTACTGTTTCAAGATTTGATAAAAGAAAAAATCATGAAAAAGTAGTTATGGCTCTCAGAAATCTAAAACAAATTTACCCAGATATTGTCTACATTTGTATTGGATACGGTGAAGAAGAAGAAAATATTAAAAAATTAGTAAAGGAATTAAATTTAGAAGAACAAGTGATGTTTTTTAAAGATATAAGTGATGAATTAAAAAATGCGCTAATCGCTAAATCAAATCTATTTGTAATGCCTTCTATAATCCATAAAAAATCTGTTGAAGGGTTTGGAATTGCGTATGTTGAAGCAGCACAATACGGTGTACCGTCTATAGGCGGTAAAGATGGAGGTGCGGCAGATGCAATAGATCATGAAATAACTGGTTTAATATGTGATGGAAATAATCTGGATGATATTTATTCTTCAATTAACTCAATGTTAGAAAATAAAAAATATTTAGAACATGGAAAAAATGCAAAAGAATTTGTGAATAAATTTCAATGGTCAAAAATAATTGAAGAATACAAAAAGATACTAAATTGATTTCGAATAATAAATTAGCAATTTTTTTAATTATAATCTCAGTTTTTTGTGGAACATTAATGTTAACCTTTTTAAAATTAGCACAAGAGGAAGTTAATGTTTATGTAGCAGGTTTTTTTAGATTTTTATTTGGTTTCCTGATTATTTTTCCTTATATGTTAAAAACTAAATTTACAGTTTTTAAATCAAATCATCATAAAAAACATTTTCTTAGAGCAGTTTTAAACTTGCCCTCAATGCTTTTATATTTCTCAGCTTTAACAATGATGCCAATTGAAAAAGCTACAGCAATATCTTTTGTTGTTCCTTTCATAGTAACTATTTTGGCTGTTTTATTTCTTGGAGAAAAAATTTATATCTACAGAAGTTTTGCGCTAGTTTTAGGATTTATTGGTATGTTGGTAATTTTAAGACCAGGTATAATTGATATCTCACTTGGTGTATACATGGCGCTGGCCTCATCTTTTATGTGGTCAATAGTGATTATAATTACAAAAACTATAACAAAAGACGATAGTTCGATTACAATTTTATCTTATGGATACTGTTATATGACTATTTTTAGTTTCCTTATTGCATTATTTTATTGGCAAACACCTAGTGTACAAACTTTGATTTATTTATTTTTTGCAGGTCTATCTGGCACATTGTTGCATCTTTGTATTAATCACGCTTATAAACTAGTAGATGTGAGCATGACTCAACCCTATTCTTTTCTTAGCTTAGTATTTGCTTCTCTAATTGGCTATTTTGTATTTAGCGAAATCCCTGATCTCTTCACTTGGATTGGTGCTAGTATTATATTTTTAGGAGTTTTCATTATTTCTTATCGTGAAATGAAACTTAATAAAGAAATAATTAGAAAACGATTAGATATTAAATCTTAGTTTTTCTTCTTAAAAGTTTTGTAAATATGCCAAACTACAATTAAAATTGTAGTAGCAAGAATACATGCAGTTAAAGTTCTGTCCCACAAAAATTCCCACGAACCATTACTTAATAATAAAGATCGTCTTAAATTTTCTTCCATCAGTCCACCAAGTACAAAAGCTAATATCAACGGTGGCATTGGGAAATCATATAATCTTAAAAAAGTTGCAACTACTGCTATCCCAATCATTAAATAAATATCAAAATTATTAAATGACATTACGTAAATCCCAGTAACAGAGAAAAATAAAATTAAAGGAATTAAATAATTTTTAGGAACAGCAAGAATTCTAGCTATATAGGGAATGAGTGGTAAATTTAATATAAGAAGAATTACCATTCCAATATACATAGACATTATTATTGACCAAAAAATCTCTGGATTAGTCATATAAAGTCTAGGACCAGGCTGAACACCAAAACCTAAAAGAGCTCCTAGCATTACAGCTGTAGTTCCACTCCCAGGAATTCCTAAAGTAAGCATTGGCACAAAAGAACCTGAGCAAGCAGCATTATTTGCAGTTTCTGGTGCAGATAAACCATTTACACTTCCTTTACCAAATTTTTCTTTCTCCTCATCGCTAACCACGTTTCGTTCCATTCCATAAGCTAAAAATGATGCAATAGTTGCACCAGCGCCAGGCAATACACCGATTAAAAATCCAATTACTGATGATCTTGGTATTGTTTTGTACATTTTGGTTCGCTCTTCTTTATTAATTTTAATTGATCCCAATTCAGTTAATGAAACTTGTTTGGCAGCACTAGTTGGATCATTTCTCTTTAAAATAATTGATAAAGCCTCACTCATTGCAAAAGTTGCCATAACAACTAATACGAAGCTAATCCCATCAGTTAAGTTCATATTGTTAAATGTATATCTTGTAATATCAGACAAACTGTCTTGGCCAACTGAAGCTAACATTAAACCTAAAACAACCATCATCATTGCTTTTAAAAATTGTCCCTTAGATGAAAATGCGGCAATAGCTGTTAAACCTAAAATCATTAAAGCAAAATAATCAGGTGATCTAAAGGATAAACTTACTTTAGATAAACTTGGTGCCATGAATAACAAATAAATTGCAGATAGTGTTCCACCTGCAAATGAGCTCCAAGCAGCAATTGCTAAAGCTTTTCCAGCTTTACCTTGTTGTGCCATTGGATAACCATCAAATGAAGTTGCAACTGTTCCTGGAACACCAGGAGCGTTTAATAGTATTGAAGACGTAGATCCGCCAAATACTGCACCATAATAAACTCCAGCCATCAAGATTAATCCAGTTGCAGGTTCAAAACCATATGTAATAGGTATCATTAAAGCGATAGCAGTCATAGGACCAAGACCAGGAAGCATTCCAATGATTGTTCCAAAAAAACAACCGACCATCACCATTAGTATATTTTGGAATGTAAGTGCTGTAGTTAATCCAATTAGTATTCCTTCAATCATCCCATAACCCCTATTGATTGTAAGAATGGATCCCTCAAATAAATATCAAGAATACCATGAAGCAAATACATGAAGGCAGCAACAAATGGAAAGGATAATAAAAACATTAAAACCCACCTTCGTTCTCCTAAAAAATAATATGAAGCAAATAAAAATAAAGATGTACTTAAAAAATAACCAACTTTTAAAATTGTAGCTCCGTAAATAATTGCAATCAATATAAGTATACCAGTTTTTTTATACTCTAAACTTTTATGTTCTACTTTGATTGTATTCGGGTCTGGTAAAATAAGTTTTAATCCAGAGAAAAATAATCCTGCATAACCTAAATAAATTGGAAATGTTCTAGCATTAAATGGAGCATTTTCATCGAATGTGAAAACTTGAATTTGATAAGCTAAATATAAATAAAATGCTGAAAAAATAAAAAAGAGCAGTGATATAATCTTTGTAGTATTTATATTCACTGCTCTAATTTTAATTTCTAACCAAAGGTTAGATAACTCCTAGTTTTTTCATAAGAGCTGTCATTTCTTCAGTTTGTTTTTCTAAAAATTCAACAAACTTACCTTCTGGGTTATAAATATTAACCCAAGCGTTTCTTGCTCTCACCGCTTCCCACTCTGGAGTTTTTTGTACATCGCCAAGCATTTTTGCAATTTCTGACCTTTCAGCATTACTCATACCTGGAGGGCCAAAGAAACCTCTCCAGTTAACGAATTGTACATCGTACCCTTGTTCTTTAAGAGTTGGTGCATCTGGTGCATCAGAAACTCTTGAAGGAGCAGTAATACCAATAATTGTTACTTGGTCTCTTGCACCCATCAATTCACCTAAACCAGTTGAAATGATTTGAGTTTCTCCAGATAAAAGTCCAGCTAAAGCTTTTCCACCAGCATCATAAGGGATGTATTGAACAGCATTTGGATCTGCACCTGCAGCTTGGAATGCTAATGCACCAATTAAATGGTCCATACTTCCTCTTACTGATCCACCAGCCATTTTTACTGAGCTAGGATCTTTTTTATATGCATCAACTACATCTTGAAAGTTTTTAAAAGGTGAGTTTTTTGCAACTGCGATAGCACCGTAGTCACCAATTACACCTGCAATCGGCACAACATCTTTATAAGATAAAGTTCCAGTACCTTTTACATAACCTTCGTGTCTAGTAATTGATCTTAGTACTAATGGTGTAGATTGAACTAAAATTGTGTTAGCAGGTTTAGTATTAATCATGTAAGCAAGTGCTTTACCACCACCACCACCTGACATATTTTCAAATGATGCACTTTTTAACAAACCAGCTTTTGTTAAAGCTTCTCCAGTACCTCTAGCAGTTCCATCCCAACCACCACCAGCACCACCACCGATCACAAAGTGCAATTTTTCATGCGCTACTGAGCTAGTAGTTGTTGCTGAGAATAATAGGATTGCTGAGAATAATACTGAAAATAGTTTTTTTATGTTTTTCATTATTTTCCCTCTCTATTTAATTTAATTGGATTTAATTTATTTTAATGAATGTTGTCTAAATAAATAAATACTATTGTTCTATTCAATAGAACAATATATTCTATTCAATAGAATTATGAAAACTAACAAAAAAACTATTGGTGTAGATGCGGTAAATAAGGCTTTAGAAATCCTAAATTGTTTTACCGAAAAAAATGAAGCTTTAACTATAACAAAGATAGCTAATATTACAGGAGAACATAAAAGTAGAATTTCAAGAATATCTAAATCACTTGAGAATTTTGGATACATTAGGAAAATAAAAAGTGGTGAGTTTAAAATTGGTCATACAATCCCAAGATTATTTGAAATTTATGAGAGTAGTTTTAATTTAAAAAATTCTATCAAAGCTGAATTAGATTTCATATCATCCAAAACAAAAGAGACAGCAAGTTTTTTTGTTAGACAAAATGATGTAAGAGTGTGTATCCAATCAAGTTCACCTAACAAATCAATAAGACACCAAGAAGTCATTGGAGGTAAAAAACCTATTAACAAAGGTTCAAGTGGTCATGTTTTGTCGGCTTATAATAATTTAGAAATTAAAGATAAAGACGATGTTTTAAAAAATGGATATGCTATGACTTTTGGGGAAAGAGATTCTGAAATGGCATCTATATCAGTTCCAATCTTTAGAAAAAAAAATCAAATTCTTGGTGCATTAACTGTTGCAGGTCATATTTCTAATTTTAATAAAAAAAACTGTATTAGCTTTCTAAATGTTCTTAGATCTTCTAGAGTTAAAATTGAAAAGAATTTAATTCAAACTAGATAATGCTAAAACAGATTAATCAAATTTTCACAGTTAAATTTATTTCTGTTTTAATTATTGCTTTTCCTAGTGCAATATTTGCAGAATATTTAAATATACCTCTAGCCTGGTTTTTGGGGCCAATGATAATCACCTCAATTGCTGCATTATCAGGATTAAAAATCATTATGCCTAAAATTGTATTAAGTTTTATTTTGATAATTTTAGGTTTGCATATTGGAAATTACATCGATCAAAATCTATTTAATCAAATGTTTGATTGGATTTGGACTTCGCTAATTATGCTAATCTACATAATAATTTGTATTTTAGTTGTTGCTAAATACCTCCAAAAATTTGCAAATTATGGAAAAAAAGCCTCTATATTTTCTGCTGCTCCCGGTGCGCTGGGTCCTTTAATGATTTTAGCTGAAAATGAAAAAACGGATTTATCTCAAGTTGCAACTTCTCACTTAATTAGATTAATCATCATAATAACCGTCATTCCATTTATTATAGTTAATAATACTGACAACAATGTTTTGTTAAATGATGAATTCAATTATTTAGCTCAAAATCATTTAAATTTAATTTTACTTATTATTGCATCTTTATTTTTTATTTTTGTTTTTGATAAAATTAGAATTCCTGCTGCTTTACTATCTGGAACATTATTTGCGAGTGGCTTATTACAAATTACAGATATAGCCTCATATAAATTGCCAGATGAAACAATAAATTTTTGTCTGCTAATTCTTGGCTCTTCTGTCGGATGTAGGTTTGCTGAAAAAACTGTTAAAGAGATAGCCAATAATTCTCTTCATAGTATTGTGGCTACCACTATTTTGGTGGTATTAGGTTTGGTTGCAGCCTATGTTGCAACATTCTTTGTTGATACAAATATTTTAACTTTAATATTATCTTTTAGTCCTGGAGGAATTTATGAAGTGGCAGTTATAGCAATTGCTTTTGATTTAGACCCTGACTTTGTTGCTTTTCACCATATAATAAGATTGCTTTTTATACTTTTCACAGTTCCAATATTTTTAAGAGTTTTAGAAAAAATTAAGAAATAATTTCAGAAAGTCTTTCAAAAACTTTTTCTGCTGAAAGTTTTGATAATTCGGGGGCTTGTATTGCTTTAAAGTTATCTCTTTCAATACTGACTTTAAAAGGAGTTGTATGAGAACCAAACAGAGCAATTCCTTTTGATCCTATGTGTGCAGTTATGTGAGCAGGTCCAGTATCATTAGCGACCACAAACGAACTATCTTTAATTAATCCAGATAATTGTGAAATATTTAAAGCTTTACCATTATCCAAAACACATAAAGCATTTATATTTTTTGCATCTTTAATTTCATCTGGTCCAGGTGCAGTAACCACTTTAAATTTATTTTCAAATTTTTCATTAATCATATTTATTAGATCATTATAATAAGGCCATTTTTTTAAAGTCAAATGAGGTGAGCAAAAAGGAAAAAGTATTATGTATTTATCTAATTCATAATTTTTTTTTATTTCTGAAATATCAACTGTACTCCATGAAAAGTCTGGTTTCATTGTATGATTGGTATTAATTCCTGAAGATTTTAGCTGATGGTCAAATCTTGAAAGAACAGAATCTTTATCAAAATCTTTTTTGGTTGTTCCTTTTGGTAGAGTTGTTTCTGTTGAACACCAAATAGTTTTATCAGCTTTAGGAAATAATATATTTTTGTAAAATGATGTTCTGCTAGAATTTTGAAGATCATAAACTTTTGAGAAATTATATTTTTTGATCTCTCTCATTAGTAAATATAAATAAATTAAGTTAATCTTTGATAATCTTTTATCTAAAATAACATTTGAAATATGTGGGTTTTTTTTAAATAGTTCAAAATAAGGTTTTGTTGTTAACAAATGAATTTGATCTTCTTTATGATTTTCAGAAATATCTTGAATTGCCCCACATGCTTGAGCTATATCGCCTAAAGATCCATGTTTAATAATTAAAATATTAGACATATTTCTAACAACTTAACATAGTATAAAGTTTTATGAATAAAATTATAGTCGAGGTTTCTGTTGGAGAGCTTTTAGACAAGATTTCAATATTAGAAATCAAACAAGATAAAATTAAAGACCCAGAAAAATTAAGTTTTATAAATAACGAACATTCTATTCTTAAAAATCAGTTAGAAAAAAATGTTAAGTCTGATGAGAAGCTTGAAAAATTGTTTCAAGACTTAAAAGATATAAATGCTAAACTTTGGGTTATTGAAGATGACAAGAGAGATTGTGAAAAAAATAAAGATTTTGGAGAAAAATTTATAAAACTTTCTAGAGACGTTCATTTTTTAAATGATGATCGTGCAAAAATAAAATTAGAAATGAATAACCATACAGGCTCTGCTATTAAAGAGATTAAAGAGTATACTAGTTACTAAAAACTTTTGGAAACCAATCCTCTCTCATCCGATCTCCTGATTTTAAATTAATTCCATCAAATGGAGGTGATGTTGGACCACCTCTTTCAATAAAAGCAACATCATCACCTATAAATCTCATAGAGAATGCTCTACGAGATTGAGAACTTTGATTTCCTGTGGAACCATGAACAGTTTTAAAATTAAACAAAACTGCATCACCTAATTTTAGGTCGGGAACTAATACATCTTGTTCAAATTCTTCTTTTTTTGGAAGATTCATAAATGAGCTATCATCTTGATACCAAGGTTGATTGTTAGACCATTTGGTAGGTCTTAAAAGTTTTTGCCATTTATGTGATCTTAAAATTAATTTTAGGTTATTTTCTTTATTTACTTCATCTAATGGTATCCAAAAACTGCCTGTATCATTTCCATCAACACAGTAATACGGCATATCTTGATGCCAAGGTGTTTCTTTATTTGTTCCTGGATCTTTAATAAAAAGATGATCATGAAAAATTTGTATAGATTTTGAATTTGTAACCTCAGCAACTATTTGAGCTGCAGGTGAATTAAACATACAATCTTTGAATTCTTTTATTCTTTCCCAATTGCAATAATCTTCAAAAAACCTTCCCTCATTTTCTCCAACATTCTCTCTTCCATGTTTGCTTGGGTTGTCTAAAACTTTTTGAAAACCATTTCTTAATGGTTCAATCCAATCTTTAAATACATCCTTAATAATTATTGCACCAAGATTTTGATAATCATCAATCTGTTTTTGAGAAAGATACATTTTATTGTTGGAAACTATATTTTTTTTCTAAGTACTTAATCACATTATGAATAACGAAAGTCATAAACAAATATATTCCACCAGCTACAATAAATACTTCGATAGGCTTAAATGTTGTTGATATAATATATTTTGCTACACCAGTTAAGTCCATTAATGTTACAGTGCTTGCTAATGAAGTACCTTTCATCATTAAAATTATTTCATTTCCATATGCAGGGAGAGACTGCCTAATCGCAATAGGTATTTGAATTTTATAAAATATAATTTTACTTGAAATACCTAAACTTTTTCCAGCTTCAATAATTCCAGGTTTTATAGTTTGAAATGCAGATCTTAATATCTCAGAGGTATAAGCGCCTGTATTTAATGTAAAAGCAATTATTGCACACCAATAAGGTTCTTTTAACACAACCCACAAAACTGTTGATCTCAAATATTCAATTTGTCCTAATCCAAAATAAATAATAAAAATTTGGACTAATAGCGGAGTACCTCTAAAAACATAAGAGTAAACATAAGCAAATTTGTTAATAAATATATTTTTGTTTAATCTTAAAATTGCAAAAAATAATCCAAGAAATAATCCAAAAAACAAAGAAGCTGATAAAAGTTTTAAAGTAATAACAGTTGCTCCTAAAAGTTTTGGAAAACTGGTGATCATTAAATCAAAATCCATTAATAACCCCTACTATATTTGACTTCTAACTTGTTAATTAACTTCATACTAATGTAAGTGAGCAATAAATATAAAACTGCAGCAAATGAATAAAAAAATAATGGATCTCGTGTAGATCCTGCAGCGATATAAGATTGTCTCATGATTTCGACCAAACCAGTTACTGATATTAAAGATGTGTCTTTTAAAGTAATTTGCCAAACATTACTTAAATTTGGAATTGCAAGTCTTAACATTTGAGGAAGAATAATTTTATAGAATTGACCAAACTTACTTATCCCTAAAACTTTAGCGGCTTCAAATTGCCCTTTGTCAATTGATTGAATAGCTCCTCTAAAAACTTCTGTTGAGTAAGCACCAGAAATTATCCCAATAGCAACAGCACCAGTAATAAATGCATTAATCTCTATATATTCGTAATAACCAAATATTGATGCAACATACATGATTGCACCACTTCCACCAAAAAATAATAAATATATTACTAATAGTTCAGGAACACCTCTTATTACTGTGGTGTAAAAATTACCTACAAAGTTTAGTGTTTTATACTTTGAAAGTTTAAGTGGAGTAAAAATTAAAGCAAAAAGGAAACCAACTAACATCGCTGTAACAGATACAGCAACTGTCATTAAGGTTGCGTAAAATAACTCGTCACCCCAACCTGTTTTTCCAAATGCAAGAAGTTCCATATAGACTGGCGACTATATATTATAGCCGCCATATCTGAAATTATTTACATAGAAGCGTCGAAACCAAAGTGTTTAATAGCAAGTTCGCTAATAATTCCTTTTTTTCTAGCTTTCTTAATTGCTTTGTTGAAATCTTTTAAGATTTTAGCATCTCTTTTTCCAATAGCGCTATCATCAGCTTGTCTAATTCCAACACCAACTCCATTTCCAAACGCACCACCTGAAAAAGTTGGACCAACTAAAACTACAGCTTCACCAGATTTATCTGCATAATCTGTAAATGCTACAGCTGCAGCTAATGCAACATCACATCTTCCAGATGTTAAATCTAAGTTAACCTCATCTTGAGTTTTGTAAGTTCTAACATTAACACTACCAACATCACCAGACTCTAAGAAGTTTTGGTGAATTGTTCCAGTTTGAGTACATACAGTTTTTCCAGCTAAAGCTCCTGTTAAAGTTTTAAGAGCTTTTTTAACTGCAGATCCACCTAAAGATAAGTTGATACCTTCTGGTGTATCCATACCTTCTAAGCTTGAACCTTTCATTACAGCAAGAGATGCAACTTCATCGGCATAACCTTGTGAGAAAGTAATTGTTTTCTTTCTTTCATCAGTGATTGACATACCGGCCATGATTGCATCAAATTTTCTCATTACTAATGCTGGTATCATTCCATCCCAATCTTGCTCAACGATTGTACACTCATACTTCATAATTTTGCAAAGCTCTTGAGCTAGCTCAACCTCAAATCCAATTAAATTGCCAGAAGCATCTTTTGAATTCCATGGAGGATAAGCACCTTCAGTTCCAATTTTAATTTTCTCAGCAGAAACATTTCCGATGATCAAAAAAGAAGCCAGAACTGTTAAAATAGTTTTTTTGAATATATTCATATTTTCTCCTTTAATTGGAACAATTATTTCACAATTTTTAGAAAGAAAAAAGAAAATTAATGATTTATTGATGATGAAAAGTTCCAAGAACAATCAAAACTTGGTATGTAAACTCTAGATAATTTGGCATTACCAAAATTTTGATTAAAGACATTTAACCAACTATCAACTTGCTTAGGTTTTTTATCCTGACTTCCAACTTGAGCTGTTATCACTCCTTTTGGTTTTAATATTCTCACCAAAGAATCCATATTCTTAGCAGCTAAATCAATGCAAAATTGGTCATCATTTAAATCAACAAAAATATGATCATAAGTATCATCGGAAACTGATTTGATACTCTCAAAAGCATCTCCCCATACACATTTGACTGAATTTTTTTCCGTAGCTTTTTTTCCAATATCATCAAGATGTTTATTACAAACATCTACAACTTCTGGATCTAACTCATACCAGTCAATAAAATTAAAATTTTTAGAAATACATTCTCTTGCAACTCCACCATCTCCACCTCCAATGATAGCTGCTCTTTCATTATCTTTGTTTAAATTTAAACCTGAACCAACAAATGTAGAACTATATAAATGTTCATCGGTTGCAGCAACTTGAATTTCACCATCTATAAATAATGATTTTCCAAACTGCTCAAGATCCAAAATTTCAATATGTTGACCAACTTTAGATTTAAAATCTTCTAAAACATCATTTACAACATAAGATTTTTGTAAACCTGGAGAGCTATAAATGTCATGATAAAGTGATTTTGTATCTCTATTAAATTCTTTTTTAACAATTCTTGTATGTTCAAATTCTTTCTTAATTATATCAATTGCAACTGATGGACTTACTTTCCCACAAGTAAAAAAATCAAAACTAATAATTCCTTTTTCAGGAAATGTATGAAAACTAATATGGCTTTCTGCTAAAAGAGCCAATATTGTGAAACCTTGTGGTTCAAATTTATGTTTAGAAATATTTAATATTGATACTTTTGCAGCTTTTGCAATTTCATGAATTACTTTTTCATAAACAGAAGGATCGTATTCTTTTGTAGTTCCAATGATGTCTAGAGTTATATGTTCTCCAACTTTGGTCATTAGCTATCCTTTTTATAATTTTTAGCTTTGGATAAAACTTTATTCATTTCTGCTATAGAAAGAATTTTAGGCTTACCCAATCTCAGGCTCGTTATATACTGAAGCGATATATTTTCAACCTCTTCAGCTAATTCAAAAGCTTTTGGTAAATTATCTTCAAATGCAATCTGACCGTGATTTGAAATTAAACAGGCTTTTCTACCTTTTAGAGCTCTTAAAATATTTTTAGATAATTCTCTCGTTCCAAAGGTTGCATATTTTGCACATTTAATGTCATGGCCACCAGCCATTGCAACCATGTAATGAAAAGGAGGTATTCCTTTATTATGAGTAGATACTGCAGTTGCATTTGTTGAATGAGCATGAACAATCGCTTTAGCTTCTTTTTTATTTTTATAAATATCTTGATGAAATTTCCATTCTGAAGATGGAATACCTTTTTTCTTGTCAAACTCACCATCTAATGAAACGAAAATTATATCTTTATTTTTTAAAGTTGAGTATTTTTTTCCAGACGGGGTAATTAAAAAACCATTTTTATACCTTACTGAAATATTCCCAGATCTTAAAGCTGATAATTTTTTTGTGTTCAGCATTTTTGAATATCGAATAATTTCAGAACTTAAATTTTTCATTTGAATAAGTTTTTTAGTCCATTGGTGGAAGCTTCACATACTCCTCTCTCAGTAATTAATCCACTTACATATTTTGCAGGAGTTACATCAAATGCTAAATTCATTGCTTTACTTTTTTGTGGATATATCAAAACTTTCTTAATTTGGTTATTTTCATCAATACCCTCCAAATAAGATAATTCCTCAGAATTTCTTTCCTCAATAGGAATATCTTTAGCATTTTTAATATTCCAATCAATTGTTGAACTTGGAAGTGCAACATAAAAAGGGACTTTATTATCATGTGCAGCTAAAGCTTTTAGATAAGTTCCAATTTTATTACATACATCTCCATTCGATAAAGTTCTATCTGTTCCAACAATACACATATCAACTTCCTTTCTTTGCATTAAGATACCTCCAGTATTATCAGCAATAATTGTATTTGGAATTTCTTCTTCGTTTAGCTCATATGAAGTTAAATTTGCACCTTGGTTTCTTGGTCTTGTTTCATCTACCCAGACATGAACTGGAATTCCTTTTTTATGAGCATGATAAATCGGTGAAGTTGCTGTTCCCCAGTTAATAGTTGCTAACCAACCTGCATTACAATGAGTTAAAATATTTACTGTATTTTTTTTCTTATTGTATATTTCTTCAATTATTTTTAATCCGTTAATACCTATATTCCTACAAAACTTTTCATCCTCATCACAAATTTCTTTAGCTTCTTTTAAAGCTAAATCTAAAATTTGATCACTATTAATATCAGATAATTTTTTCATCATACGATCAACTGCCCATTTCAAATTTATTGCAGTAGGTCTTGATTTAATTAACTCTTCTGAACATTTATTTATAAATTCTTGAGAGTTGTTCTCATGAATAGCCAAAACTATTCCATAAGCAGCTGTTGCTCCAATTAAAGGTGCACCTCTAACTTCCATAACTTTAATTGCATTGATTGCATCTTTAACTGATTTAAGTTCTTTTATTATAAATTGATGTGGAAGTTTTGTTTGATCAATTATTTTTACTATTTTATCCTCGTACCATATTGTTCGGTATTCTTTTCCTTGAATTTTCATTTGTTTAAAACTCTACCAGCAACCGTTTTTAACTTATCTATTGTTTTTTGGGTTCGTTTTTCCGGAGCAGTAATGATAGCTACATCTAAGCAATTATTGGTTGGATCATTTGGATCTATATGGCTCTCATAATTATCAATTAAGTTTTTTATCATCACTTTTGCTTTTTCAGCATTTCCTAATAAAACTTTGATCACTTGTTGAACATCAACATTTTCATGATCTGGGTGCCAACAATCAAAATCTGTAACCATTGAAACTGAGGCATATCTAATTTCTGCTTCTCTTGCGAGTTTTGCTTCAGGCATATTGGTCATACCAATTACATCTGCTTTCCAAGATCTGTATAAATTAGATTCTGCCAATGTTGAAAATTGAGGTCCCTCCATTACAACATAAGTTCCATTTCGTTGATAATCTATTTTTGATTTTTTAATTGCATCTTCACAAGCATTCATTAACCCATTAGATGTAGGATGTGCCATCGATACATGGGCAACGATTTCATCATCAAAAAAAGTTTTTACTCTTGCAAAAGTTCTATCAATAAACTGATCAACTATAACAAATTTTCCTGGCGGCAAATCTTCTTTCAAAGATCCTACAGCTGAAACTGAAACAATATCAGTAACACCTAACTGTTTTAACGCATCGATATTTGCTCTAAAATTTATATTAGAAGGAGAAACAAAATGGCCTCTCCCATGTCTTGGCAAAAAATAAACTTTTTTATTATTATAATTAGTTTTTAATATTTGATCAGATGGTTTGCCCCAAGGTGTATTTATTTCTAATAATTCTCTGTTAGTAAATTCTTCAACATCGTAGAGTCCACTTCCACCAATTATTGCTAATTTATTTGTTGTCATAATTTAAAATATATTTATTTATAATTGAGTATTATGAATTTAAAAGATCATATTAGATCAATTCCTGATTATCCTAAAAAAGGTATTCTATTTAGAGATATAACCACTCTAATTAAAAACGAGGAAGCTTTTGCTGAAACAATTAATCAAATTATTGAAAGATCAAAAAAATACAAAATTGATAAAATTGCTGCAATAGAATCAAGGGGTTTCGTGTTTGCCTCTGCTGTTTCTTATATCATCAAAAAACCTTTTATAATGTTGAGAAAAAAAAATAAATTACCAGCTGAAGTACATTCTGTAGATTTTGAATTGGAGTATGGGACTGCAACTATTGAGGTTCACAAAGACTCTATTTTAAAAGATGAGTCTGTTTTAATAATTGATGACTTAATTGCAACAGGTGGAACAGCAGAAGCTGCTGCTAAATTAGTTGAAATGTGTGATGCAAAAGTAGCTGCATTTGTTTTTGTTATTAATTTATTTGATTTAGGTGGATCAGATAATTTAGTTAATAAAAATTATAAAGTTGAAAATTTAATAGAATTTCCAGGACATTAAATGGTAGCGGGAAGTGGGATCGAACCACTGACCTCGGGCTTATGAGTCTATCGCCATGAACCCTTGAGCCTACCTCTAGAACAATTACTCCTGTAAATGCTCTCTTTCCTTTCTACCTATATTGAATCAAATTAAAGAATCTTAGTCAAGAACCAATCTCATTGACGCGTATATGGAGCAAGAATATTTAACAATATTGATATTTAGTCGTAGCTTAATTTAGAACTTTTGCCGTGAAAAACTTTATAAGACAAAAAAGTATATCCAATTAAAATTGGAAAGACGATCACTACTCCAAACAATATAATCCACAACGATGAGATAGCAGAAGCTGCTTCAGTGATAAGTATTTGATTAGGCACAATATAAGGAAAGAAACTATAAGACAGTCCTAAAAAACAAAGAATGGAAACTAAAATTGTTAAAAAGAAAGGCACCCAGCAATTTTTATCGTTAATCATTGGTAGTTTCTTTAAATAGAAATACATCATCACAATTAATCCTAGAGTTATTAGTGGAATAGGAAAAAGATAATAAAGATTAGGTAACACAAACCATTTTTCAAAAATTCTAGTACTTGCAATTGGGGTTGCAAGTGAGACCAGTCCAATACAAAATACTGCTCCGATAAGTGAAATTTTTGCCCAACGAACAGATTTTATTTGTAAATCATCTTCTGTTTTCATGATCAGCCAATTTGCTCCGATTAAACAATATCCAATTGCAACCCCAATACTAACGATTAAAGAAAATATAATAGTAGCTAAAGAACTATTAAATCCTACAATATAAAAGCCTAACATGTACCCTTGAGCAAGAGCAGTTAATAAAGAACCTCCAAAAAAAGCTTGGTCCCAAAACTTTTGATATTTCTCTTTTGCTTTGCTTCTAAAATCAAATGCGATGCCTCTAAAAATTAAACCAATTAGCATTACAAAAACGGGTAGATACAAATTTGATAAAATCACTCCATGTGCTTTTGGAAATGCAATTAATAAAATTCCAACCCCTAAAACCAACCAAGTTTCATTGGCATCCCAGAAAGGTCCAATGGAGGCAATCATTTTATTTTTCTCTTCACGGGTTTTGGTAAATCCAGATAAAATCCCCACTCCTAAATCATAACCATCAAGCAAGCCATAAATTAACATGCTTAATCCCATTAAAGATGCGAACAATATAGGTAAGCCTGTAGAACTTTCGATCATAATTGTTTTAATGGGATATTAACTGTTGAAATAGATCGTCTTTGACCTGTTGTTGGATCAAATTCGTTTGGATCAAATTCTTTATCTTTAGATTTTCTTGCCATGTAAAACAAAGTAGTCGCAAAAGCAATGATTAGCAAAATGTAGACAAGTAAATAAATTGTTAATGAAATTGCAATATAACCACTTGGTACGGTTGTAACGGCATCAGCAGTTTTTAAAACTCCTTGAACAAGATAAGGTTGACGACCTATTTCTGTCACATACCAACCTGCAATGGTTGCAATCCATCCTGAAAAAGACATTAGAACCAAAGTTTTATAAAATAAACTAGGTGCTTCTTTCTTTCTAAATAAATAATAACAACCAAGCCAAGACACTAATAACATCATCAATCCAGTTGCAATCATTATTCTAAAAGACCAAAAAATAGTTGCAACTGGTGGATGTTCTCCTTTAAATTCATTTAAGCCTTTAACTTCTCCATTTAAATCGTGAGTAATGATCAAGCTACTTAACTTTGGAATACCAATTTCAAATTTATTTGATCTTGTTTCTTCATCGGGTATAGCAAATAAGATTAACGGAATACCTTTTTGGGTTTGCCAATTACCTTCCATGGCTGCAACTTTCTGAGGTTGATGCTCATAGGTATTTAATCCATGAAGATCACCTATAAATATTTGAATTGGAATTAATATAGCTGCAACTATTGTTGATACTTTAATAGCGGTTTTAACAGTTTCTGTTTTATAACCTTTTAAATAACGGTACGCAGATATGCCAGCAATTAAGAAACTAGCCGTCAATCCAGAAGCTAATAATTTATGAGTTAATCGGTATGGCATTGAAGGATTAAATATTACTTCCATCCAGTTAGTGACATAAGCTTCACCATTAATCATTTCAAAGCCTATTGGTGTATGCATCCAACTAATTAAAACTAAAATCCAAAAAGCAGATAAGGTGGTTCCAAAGGCAACTAGAAAAGTTGAGAATGTATGCAGCCAAGTTTTTACTTTTCTAAAACCAAATAACATAATACCTAAAAAACTAGCCTCTAGGAAAAAGGCGGTAAGCACCTCATAACCTAATAAAGGCCCTGCAATATTACCAACCGTATTCATAAATCCAGGCCAATTCGTGCCAAATTGAAAGGACATGGTGATCCCAGAGACCACTCCTAGAGCAAAACAAAGTGCAAAAACTTTTGTCCAGAAAAAATAAATATTCATCCATTTATAATTTCCAGTTTTAGAATATCGGACTTTAAAAAATAAAAGAAACCAAGATAAAGCAATGGTGATCGACGGAAATAGAATATGAAAAGTTATATTGGCAGCAAACTGTATTCTAGATAAATCAACTACGTCCATAAAAATTTATAATAAAAATCGTAAAACAAAATAAGGGAGTAAGATAAAAAATACTATAAGCGTAATATATAAAATGATGCCTTTATAATGTGCTTTTGCAAAATCCTTATTTGAAACTTTAAAAAAGTTTTTATGTATTTTATAAATAAAATTTTTGGGAAAACTTCCAAATAAAAAAACTCTAAAAATTAGAAACAAAAAATTAGCAACTATTAGCCAACCTAAAAAACTAGCCAAAAAATTTAAATCTAATGTCCCCATGTATGCCAAAATTGATCTAAATTGTTTTTTTTATCATCAAATAATTTGCTATAAGGAAGTGTTGCCACCAAATGTATTCTATCTTCTTCACCACCATTAAAAAAATTATGATATTTTTTTGCATTAACTATCCAAGCATGTCCATCAGCAGGTAAATGAAAAGATCTATCTTCAATTACAAATCTACAGCCTTGATTGGTAATTATAGGTATATGCAATCTTAGTTCAGGATCTCTATGCCAACTTAATGTGGATCTTGGTGCTTTTTTTAATATTCTCGTTCTTCCTAAAGCATATCTTCTAGACAATGTCTCATATACATACTTGAAATAAGTGTTTTCAAATTCTGGTAAAAATTCTGTAAATTTCTTTTCATCAATTTGATGTGCTCTAGATTTTTCCTGACCTGATTGATCCGGTTTTGTCCAATAAAGGCCCCATGAAAATTTTCCTTTAGTACTATCTTCATTACCTGGAATTCTATTAAGAGCAATACTGTCTATATTTGAAACAGATCCATCGCCTTGATCAAATTTTTTTTTTTTAATTACCTCCTGATAAGTATCAACCAATCGATCAATATCAAAAGATATGCCTGGAACTTTATAAACTAAACTTTTGACTGACATGATGTTTATTTAAATGAATTTAAAAAAAGAAAATTGATTTACATCAAAGATAATAATTTTATTTCATTTAAAAAAAAAGCATGGTCTCATCATGCTTTATATCCCTAATATTGATATTACTTCCTCCACAATTATAGATGGTGAGGATTATGAATGGTGAGACCTATTCTAAAAAAGGTAAGGTGAAATCAAAACTGTAATAAATGCAGTTAAAGAGCTTATTACAATTGCCAGTATTAAAGTTTTAACAAGATTGTGTATTTTCATAAATATAAATTATATTTATTAAAAAAATTGGTATTGATTTAAATCAATTTTAGGTTGGGGTCCGGACCCATTTAGTTTTCAAATTATGGTATTAGATCATAATCTAAACCACTGCCCCCTACTCCTGTCTTAAGATTAGAACTAAATTCAGGCACATAAACAGCAACCAACATTGCAACAAATGCTATCAAGATCATTGTGATTGCAGTATTTGCTATTTTGTGAAAAGACTTGTTAGTTATCATGTAGTTCATAGTTACTCCTTTCTCTTCAAATATATTTTAATTTTAAATACATGTATTGATCGTAATCAAAAGATCTCTGTTTTGATTAAAATCAAAAATTACTGATTTTGATTCACGTCAAATATTTTTTTTAATTTTGAATTAGGTTTAATTTATAGAAAGGAGTAAACATGAAATCATTATCCATTATAGACTCGTTAAGACCTTTTTCAGTAGGTTTTGACAATATGTTTAAACATTTTGAAGATCTTCATAGCAATGATCTCGATGCTTTTGAAACTAATAGAGTGAACTACAATATTACTAAAGTAGGTAAACAAGACTATAATATTGAAGTTGCATTACCTGGGGTTGATCAAAAAGATGTCAATGTTAGTGTTGAAGATAATGTCCTTAAAATAAAATCTTTTTCAAAGAATAAAGTTGAGAAAGATGACAGAGAATATCTTTACAAAGGAGTTGAAAAAGAAAATGTCTGTGCCAGTTTTATTATTGGCAAAGATATTAAAGTCGAAGAAGCGGTTATGGAAAAAGGATTGTTGTCAATTAAGCTAAAAGAAGAAAATCCTTTACCTAAAAACGTAAAAGAAATTCCTATTTCAAAAAGACAATAATCAAAATGAATAGCCTCGGTATAAAACTGGGGCTATTTAATTTATATTGAAAGACTAGTTAATTTATCAATATCGTTAATAAAAATTTGCTTAGAAGATAAAACTTTAATTATATTTGAACTTTTTAACTTAGATATTTCTCGACTGACGGTTTCAATTGTCAAACCTAAATAATCCGCAATATCTTGTCTCGTCATTGGCAAGCTTATTGGATTGTTTTGCCATCCTATTCTTTTTCTTTGTTCTGATATATTCATTAAAAATTTAGCAAGTCGTTCCGTTGCATCTAATTTACCCAACACACCCAACCTATCTTGAGCAAGTGTTAATTCAAAAGAAGTTTGATTTAAAAGCTCTTTTGCAAGAATCATATTTTTTTCAATGTATTGATCTAGTTTTTTTTGCTCAAAAATACATACACGCACATCACCTATAGCTTCTGCACAATAATTATATTTACCATTTTTGTAAGATCCAAAAAAATCACCAGGATAAAGAAATCCAATTATTTGAATACGACCGTCATCAATTAATTGATAAATTTTAACATTTCCTTCGGTAATATTATAAATATTTTTAGCTTCATCTTGTTGTAAAAAAATATTTTTTTTATTATTGAATTTTTTCTCTGACGAAATACTTGAAAATTCTTTAAGCTTTTCCTCCTGTAAACACCTGCAAAAAGAATATGACCTAATGTTACATTCAGAACATCTGCTTTTTTCAATGAAACTTTTATTTATTTGTGCTGAGCTCATAGCAGAATATAAAATTTAATTATAATTTGTTTTTGATCTAGATCAAACTGTTCGTCTAAAAATAAGATATCTAGTTCTTTATGCTTGCTCAATATAACCCAAATAATTTACCAGGGCTTAGTATTTTAAAAATCAAAGATAACGATCAAGATTTTAATGGTATTTTGCCATTATTAGCAGAAGAATTTCCAACGTGGGGATTAGGTAGATTGAGAAGCTACATTAAATTGGTTCTAAAACAAAAAACCAACGGTATATTAGTTGCTAAAAACGATTCCTCCTACAGTATTGGTTTATTAATTTATTCAATGCACGATATAATGAACAAAAATTTTTCCAATGACTCAAATAAAGAATTTTCCAAATGTTTAGTGGTTGAAAATTTAATCAGTTCAAATCCTGTATTAGAACAAAAAATTTATCTGCAATTTATTAATAAAATATTTTATATTGCTAAGAACAAAAACTGTGAAGTTCTTGAGTTACCTAGATTTAATTCTTCATTTGATTTGGTAAAAAAAAAGTATGATAAAAATCTTATTAATTCAGATGGATGGAGATCTTTTATTAAAATTTAAGTAGTTTTAGTCAAGAACCAATGTCATTGACGCGTATATGGAGCAAAATGTTATCGATCGTCTAGAATGGTAGCGGGAAGTGGGATCGAACCACTGACCTCGGGCTTATGAGTCTATCGCCATGAACCCTGCTCACCTACTCTAGAACAATTACTCCTGTAAATGCTCTCTTTCCTTTCTAGTGTTATTGAATCAAATTAAAGAATCTTAGTCAAGAACCAATGTCATTGACACACTATTGGAGCAAAAAATTCTAAATTGAATTACTTTTTAGATTTAAGTATATTTTAACTATGCAAAAAATTTTTGTGATCTTAATTATGGTTTTGTTTTGGAGTGGAAATTCGATAACTATAGCTAAAGAAATTACAAATATTCAATGGAACAAAAGTGTTGCAAAGGGTAAAAAACTTAAAAAATTTAGAGAAACTGTAACTTCACCAGCTTTAGGAAAAAAAGCATGGAAGATTACTTTGTTACCTAGGGATTGTGGAAAAGATAAAGAGGGTGATTACTCTGACTGTCAAAACAATGGTAGAGATGCTGTTGTTGGACATGGTGGAGGAGACAGAGCAAGAAGTGAATACTCTTCAAAAATAAGATATACTGGAGAAAAATGGATTTCAGTCAGCATTTATTTGCCCAATGATTTTAAATCTGTTGAACCAGTTAGCACCTCACTTTTTCAAATTTATGAATGGGGAAATAGAGACGAACAAAGACATCCTAGAATGATGTTAAGAGAAAAATTTGGAGTTTTGGAACCAAGATATTACCCCGTTAATGGACGTGATGTTCCTGGAAAAATACATAAACATCTTTTTATAGATGATATGAGAGATAAGTGGACAACAATTATCTTTCACACAAAAATGGGAAAAAAAGCTGGGGAAGGATTTTCAAAAATGTATGTAAATGGTGTTCTATACAACGAATATGATGGCAGAACTGGATATGGAGGGAAATTTTTTAATAAATTTGGAATTTATCATAGTTGGATAACTAGATGGAAAGATAAGATACACGGAGAATATCCTACACAAGTTGTTTACTACGATACTTTATTTAGAACTAACAAAAAAGAAAAGCTTCTAAAATTATTGAGATCTAATGGCTTAAATTTAGATTTGTTAAATACTGAATCAAATTAAAGAATCTTAGTCAAGAACCAATGTCATTGACGCTTATATGGAGCAAGTTTTCAGTGATTAGACTCTAAAATTAGAATTTGTTAATATTAAAATATGAAAAAAGTTTTAGGAATATTTACTCTTTGTTTGTTTGCTTTTTCATATTCTTTTGCAGAAGAAAAAAAAACTATATCAAAATTTAATGGTGCATACACTTACAGCCATTTCTGCACTAATGAGCCTGAGCCAAAATATGATGGTAGTAGATTTATAATTGAAGATGGTGTTATTTCGAACGACAAAGGTGGTGGTGGCAGGTGGGATATAAAAAAATATAAATTAAATAAAAAAGGCAACCTTTCAATTCAAGCTCAAAGAAAAGATAGAAAATACAAAATAAAAGGGAAGCTAGATATTGAAGGTCAAAAAATCGAGGGCAAACTATTAGCAAAAAGGTACAGTAGAAATGGAGAATATGAAAAAGATTGCGATATAGTATTTACAAAAGTAGGAGATTTACCCGAAAAAATTTCTTTTGATGATGATCGAAAGGTTACAGAAATCAAAGTTACTTCAAAAAATGTCTATCATGAAATTTCTCTTCTTAAAGATGAAGGAAAAAAACAAAAAATTCGTGTTGAATTAAGAAATCTTGATAATTTAAGTAACGGGTTAATTATTGTTCTTCCATCAAGCACACCTAATATGGATGATGAAAAATTCTATGAAAAACAAGTTAGCGAATTTGGATTTGCAACAGCAATAGTATTTGGAGCTGAACCAAGATACCAAAAAAAGTTTACTGGTTCTTATACATCATCAATGATTATGTATGATGCTATAGCAACAATTAATGCAGTATCAAAAAAATTTAGTAAGCCTAAAGAAGTTATATTAATTGCATCATCAACTGGTGCGCTCGCAATTTTTAAAGCAGGATGGCAAGATTACATTGATAAATACCCATCAATGAAATTAATCTCAAAAGGATTTATGATTAATGCTGCTTGCCCTGATAGGTTTGAGGCTAGGTTTAATAAGGATGTGCAATTAATTGCAGTTAATGGTACTTGGGATGACTCTACACCTGGATCAATATGTAAAGATTTAAAAGATTCAGGAAGTTTTGAAAATATACATTTATTAGCTTATTCAGGAGGCCATCATTTTGAAAGCCCCATGTATCCTCCAACAAAATTTGTATCAAATAGCTTAACCCTATTACCTAATTGCTCGATTAATTATAAAAAAAACCTCTACCAAATTATTAAAAAAAGAGATGGAACTGGTGAATGGGATTCAGAAACCAAAGGATATGAAAAAGATCAAAGAGAGTGGCTAGGAAACAATTGTATTAAATCTGGTGCAACACAAGGTTTCGAAGAATACTCATCAAATATGTTTTGGGAAGATATGAGATCATATTTAGTTGATAAAGTAGAAATACAGACACTAAAAGGTTATTTAAAATAACTAGAAAAATAAATTATCTAACTTTTAAAAAAGTACCTAACAACTTAGAGCTAATCTCATTGACGCCTCAGAGACGCAAAAGAGACTAATACTTCTAGAATGGTAGCGGGAAGTGGGATCGAACCACTGACCTCGGGCTTATGAGTCCCGCGCTCTAACCAACTGAGCTACCCCGCCGTAAACATTGATGCTTATAATATAAATTCTCAAGCTTTCAATAAACATTTTAGGTTTAAAATGAATAATTTTAACAATTAAATAATCACATATGCGCTAACAGCACAAAGCAAGACAATAAAGATTGACGTAAATAATATTCTTTTTTTAAAAATTCTTTTTTCATCTAATCTAACTCTATTAAGCAAAATATTAACATTAGTTGTTTTGATTTTTTCTAAAGATTTATTTTGATTTTTTTTTCTAGTATCAAATAAAGTTGTTTCTTCACTATTTTTTTTCACATCTTATTTAACCACGCAAAAGTAATAATTACAAATAATTAAAAATTTATTTAGATTTTTTTAAAATTATTTTGTTTAAGAGATTTTGTTAGTATCTCGGCTAAGTATTTTTGTTTTTCTACTTCAATATAAAGCTTATTTTTCAACAAATCTTCGTTAGATAAATTTGTTTCAATATATCCAAATGATAAATTTTTATTAAAATTAAAAGAGTAATTACCCGAAGTAGTCTTACCAATTATCTGATCATTTAAATAAATCGGCTCCTCATGGAGAAGCAAAGGTTTTCCAGGTATACTTTCTTTTAAGGTAAGCATCACAAATCTTCTGCTTGGTATTTTATCTTTAATTTCTAATAATTTTTGCTTTCCTATAAAATCAAAATCTTTTTTAAAACTAATCGCAAAATTTAATCCTGCTTGATATTGATTTTCTTCAGGAGAAATATCATGACCCCAATGTAAAAAACCACTTTCCATTCTCATTGTATCCATACAATGAGCTCCACAATGAGATAAGTTAAATCCTACTCCAGTTTTTACTATTAAATTATAAATCTCTTTTGCACTTTCATTGCTGATATAAAGCTCAAAACCTAATTCTCCAACATAAGATAATCTTTGAAACCAGATATTATGACTATTGATTTTAACATATTTACCAGTGCCAAATTTAAATTCTTTATTTGATAAATTTGTATTTGTAATTTTTGATAATAAATCTCTACTTTTTGGTCCAAAAACTCCAAGACATACAAGTTCATCTGTAACATCCTTAAATTCAACATCGTTTGATATATGCTTTAAAATATGAGCTTTATCATGAGTACGTGTTGCAGCTGAACTAATTATTCTAAAGTAATTTTTATCTAAACAAACAATAGTTAAATCAGTTTCAATACCCCCACCCTCATTTAACATGTGAGTATAAGTACATTTTCCAATTTCGTTTTTAATATTGGCTGTGCATAATCTTTGTAACTCTTCATATGCTTTTTCACCTTTCATTTCATATTTAGAAAAAGGAGAAAGTTCAAACAAACCAACATTTTCAGTAGTATTTTTACATTCATACTCAACCGACGAATACCAATTTTGATAATTAAAACTATATTCATACTCTGGTTTAGAACCATTTAATGCATACCACATAGGTCTTTCATATTCTCCTGATTGACCAAAGCAAGCACCTGCTTTTTTAAGTTCATCATGATATGGAAGTAATCTTTGATCTCTTGAAGTGTTGTGCTGTTTATAAGGCCAATGCATTCCATATAAATCACCCAAAGTTTCAGTAACTCTATTCATTATAAATTTCTTAGAAGAATGAAATTTTTGAAATCTTTTAATATCTAAAGAATATAAATCTTCATTCATATATCCATTTATCATCCACTCAGCTGTTACTCTTCCTGCCCCACCTGAGCTTGCTATTCCAATGCTATTAAATCCGCAGCATGTATATAAATTTTTAACTTCAAAAGTTTCACCTAAAAGATACTGAGTATCAGGAGTAAAAGACTCTGGACCTGAAAAAAACTTTCTAACCCCAGCATTTTCTAAAATAGGTAAACGGTGAAAGGACTTTTCCAAATAAGGCTCAAAATGATCAAAATCATCAGGAAATTCACCAAAAGAAAAATCTTCAGGAACAATTCCTGTTTCTTTAAAAGCATTTTTAGCACCAGGCTCAAATATCCCAACTAGCATTTTACCTGCATCTTCTTTGAGATATAAGCAGTCATTATAATCCCTTAAAACAGGTAGATTTTTGGGCAAATCCTTCATTGGCTCTGTAATGATGTAAAAATGTTCGTTAGGATATAAAGGAATACTAACACCAATTTCCTCACCAATTTGTCTAGACCACATTCCGGTTGCAAGAACTACATATTCACAATCTATTTTACCAAATTTAGTTTCAACACCATTAATTCTACCATTTTTGGTTAATATTTTTTTAACTGGAGTTTTTTCAAATATTTTAGCCCCTTCTAATTTTGCAGCTTTTGCTAAAACATTGGTTACTCCAACTGGATCTGCTTGACCATCTTCTGGCATATAAACACCACCAAAAAGATCTTGATCATGAATTACTGGATACAATTCTTTAATTTTTTTTTGATCTAAAACTTCAACATTTACATCAAACAACTGAGCAGCCGTTGCTTGTCTTAATAATTCTTGAAGACGTGCTTTAGAGCTTGCTACTGTTATGGCACCATTTTGTTTTAATCCAGTTGAAAGACCAGTTTTAGCTTCAAGTTCTTTATATAAATTTAATGAATATTTTCTAAGTTTAGTAATAGTAGCCGTAGCTCCCAGTTGACCCATTAAACCTGCTGCATGCCAAGTAGTTCCTGAGGTAAGCTGATCACGTTCTAATAAGATTGTATCTTTCCACCCAAATTTAGCTAAGTGATAAGCACATGAAGTGCCTGCTACACCTCCACCAATAACAACAACTTTACAGCTTTTAGGAAGATCTTTGTTCATCTAGATTTATTAAGACTTTGTATATTTACTTAAGTTCAATCTGTTTTGACTCATTTCGCTTTCGATCCATTTGTAAGTTTTAGTTAACCCATCTTTTAAGGACATTTCATAACTCCAATTAAGAACTTTTTTAATTAATTCATTATTACTCGATCTACCTCTGACACCTTTTGGTTTATCTAATTGATAATTTTTATTTAATTTTTCAATTTCAGCTATTTCACTAATTATGTCTATCATTTGATTTATAGAAACTTGCTCATCACTTCCAATATTTATAGGCTCTGAATAATCACTCTCAAATAGTTTTAAGGTGCCTTCAATGCATTCATCAATAAATAAAAAAGTTCTTGTTTGCTCACCATCTCCCCACACATCAATTGATTGGGAGTTTTCTTTTTTAGCTTGAATGATCTTTCTACATAAAGCTGCGGGTGCTTTTTCTCTTCCTCCATCATAAGTTCCATAAGGTCCATAGATGTTATGATAGCGAGCAATTCTTACCTGAATTCCATAATCCTCCATAAAATGTCGACACATTCTCTCAGAAAAAAGCTTTTCCCAGCCATAGCCATCTTCTGGATTAGCTGGGTAAGCATCGTCTTCTTTTAATCCCTCAATGAACGACTGTTGTTGTTTATCAATATTGTAAGCACAAGCACTGGAAGAGAAAAAATATTTCTCAACTTTATGTTCATTACAAGCAACTAGTAAATTAGTGTTTATAAGTACCGATTGCATGCATTCTGCTTTGTTATTTTCAATAAAGCCCATACCACCCATATTACATGCCATATTAAATACATAATTCACCCCTTTTGAAACTTTTCTACAATTTAGGATATCTTTCATATCCATTGCATAATGATTTTCTGTTTCATCAAAATCTTGAAACCAATATTCTTTAGGCTTGATATCACAACAAACTATCTGGTTGCCATTTGCCAAAAGTTTTTTAACTAAATGACCGCCAATAAATCCACCCGCTCCCACAACAAGTATTTTTTTACTTTTATCCATTTAATATATTATTTTTAACATTTATAATTTTTCACTTTCAAACTCTAGGTTAATATCTGATATATTTGGATTATTTTTTTGATCTAAAGGGTGAGGAAATTTAACATTTTCAGATATTACTTCTGGTTCTTTTGAAAATGATACCTCAAGTGAAGTTGGAATATTATTTAATCCATAGTTAGCAAAATTATTAGGGTGAATATGAATTAATTTTAAATTTGTTTTTTTTATAAAATTATTAATTCTTTCAATATTTAAGTCGACTTGATGAAATTCAATTACTAGACCTTTAATGTGATTTTCAAATTTAATGATATCATCTAAAATTCGATACTCAGATCCTTCTATATCAATCTTGATAAATATTTTTTTATTAAAATTTGTTTTTTTTATAATATCTTCAAATCGAATATCTTTCCAAATTCGATTACCTCCAACACCAATTTTTTCAAAATATATAAAATTATTTTTATTATTAAAAAAATTATAAAACTTAAAAGTATTAATAATTTCACTTATAAAATTCTTTAAATTTAACTTAATTAAATTAAATAAAATTTGTTTAATAAAAAATTTCAGATTAATTGAAGGATCATAAGCATGTACTGGTATTTTGTTTAATTGAACAAAATGTTTTTCAAATGAAAAATCATTGCTTATTCCAAATGACACTAAGAATTCTGATTGCTTAACTGCTTTTGTACATACAAGATATCCACCATCATTTGATTTTCCAATTCTAAGTAAATTAAATAAAGCTTTGGGTTTAAAAGTTAAAGGCAGCATAACAGAATCAATTACTAATCATCATTCTATTATAAACAGATTAAGGATTGTATGCTAATTAGCAGCTATATCAGAGTCACCTTCAACAATGGTACTACCAAATCTGTTAATTTTTCCGCTTCCCCTCTTAGATATTGTACCAGAACCACTTAAAGTACCTTCGTAGTTTTGATCGCTTCCTTGGTATACAATTAATGTACCATCTGTTCCAAAATCAATATCAGATCGATCATTACCAATTAATGTTCTAATTGTTGTCGTACCACCATTAATATCTAGTGTTGCACCAGCAACATTTGCAATAGTAACAGCTCCAATTTCAGAGTTATTAGCATATACTAATGAACCTGCATTAATTGTTGTTAATCCAGTATGTTTATTAATAGCATTTGTAAATGTTACATCTGAAGAACCATTTTTAACTAATGATCCATCTCCTCTAATATTACCTGCAAAATTAGCATTGCTAGACTGTGTAATTGTTAAACTACTAGAACCAAGTAAGTTTAACATTGCATTAGAGTTAGTACCACTCAATGTACCAATTGTTTGAGATGTACCATCAGGTAGTACAAGATCAGCAGCACCTGTTCCGTTC